>JAQJDB010000005.1:45000-359974 GCA_032139905.1 Nitrospira sp. MA-1 | reverse complement strand
TGGCCGGTTGATGAGGAAGGCTTGGGAGTGGCCTTCTTTTTTGCAGCAACCTTTGGTTTTGTCGGTTTTGATGGTAACGGGCCCTTTTTCTTAGGCTGGGCTTTTTTCGCTTTGGATGCCATAGAATCCTCCTCTGATGACAAGTAAGTAAAACGTGGCGTGTCAATTCTTTCGCTGGACGAAACTACCCTTCCTCAATCCAGGAGATTCTCGTCATCTCCCTGGTGATGAGAGCCCATTGTACAATGGTTGACAGGTTCCATTCCTCTATTTTTTCAAGGAAACAGGCAACATGCTTCGAATCCTTGCTCACGGACGAATCGCGTCTGGCATTGGCGCCACGCATCAACAAAGCCATCGAGCCGGGCAGTCAGAAAGTGCTGAAGGCATTTGCGGATGATTTGGGGTGTGATCTGCAGAGCACGAGTGCCATCCGTATTCGACTGTCCTTTCCCACAGCCAGGATAATCCGGGCGGGCGGGGCAAGCGTGTTACATTTTTGAATGGTCACAATCAGCGGGGGGCGTCCTGTTCACATACGATCCTGTTTCGGTGAACGGGCATTTATACGAACCACGAATTTCGAGGGTGACACAAGTTTAGCTTAATTTTCTGGGCGGCTCAGCCAGAACACGCACACTACAGGAACTGGTACAGATATAGGTGGCTTAGACTATCTCTTTCTAGAATTTTAAAGAAAGCCCCTTTCAATTAAATTTAGCAAAAGGATTACGACATGGCTTAACATATGGATCGTAAAATCCAAGATATTTAACCACACGCGTCACATCGGACCCATACCAGAAAAAATCACTTGAAAGCAAAAAGCGTTTTGCAAAGCGGTCTCCAAGATCATTCATTCTACTCATTGAATCGAGTAAATTTGTGTGAATAAATAACTGGCTAATTATTATTAGTTTCCTTGAGGCCCTGTATCCTTCTTTAGCAATATCTTTAGCAAAGGCATTTAAGCCGGCTTCTTCAATTTGAAGATAGTTTAGTTTCTTACGAACAAGACCCTCTATCATATCCACATTGTTTGGCACCTTAATAATCCACCAGCCTCCAAGAGAGGATAATAGTCCGGAAGCCAACGCAGATAAAATAAAAGTCCGACGACTTATCTTTTTCCCCATAATTTACCTACCTTAATTCAGTAAATGATGAGCTGCCCAAAGCGATAGTGCAGATATAGTCAATGTAGGATTAGCTGGAGCGACAGTTGGGAAGGCCCCGCTACCCAAAACCAACAAGTTCCTAACTTGGTGATGGATTAGATGCTTATCAATTACACTCGTTTGGGGATCATGACCCATTACAGTTGTGCCTAGTATGTGCGCCTCCGTTGAATGTGGCCTATCGCTAATAAGTACATTTTCAACTGGAAGCGGACCTAATAATCCCGGCAGAATGGATGGCAACTTTTCCATACCTTTTAGGGCATAGTCAGAAGGACCAGTGTAAACGGTCTCTGGTAAGTCAGGATTATCTTGATCATATTTAACATAGTTTTGTTGCCGGGGCAGATTTTCATAGATGACCCGCAATATCAATCTTTGTTGCCATTTCCCTTGCTCAACACGAAGATCATTGGGTGTATTCCACGTCTCTATTAAGCAACCTGCGTGTTCCCTTCTATGCTCTCCGTCATACAGCATATACCCATGTCCGGTATTGCTGGTACTTCCCTGGAAGTTATTGAGACCATGCAAATCAATTGATACCTTTAAGGCTATTTGTTCATCTAGATATTTCCCAAGAAGTGGGTGTCTGATATTTGATCTGTGTAAAATATGCGGATTGAATATCGCATTACCCCCTAACACAACTATTTCTGCCCCTGCTTGAGATACCACGCCATCTTTGAGGTAACTTACTCCAGTTGCTACGCCCCCCTTTGTTTCAACGGTTTGGACAGTTGCTTCTAGAATTAAGGTAACCCTAGAATCCTCATACAGATGATTCATTTCATTGAGGATCGTGAATTTCGCATTGATTGGACATAAATTACAGACACCGGTAGCGCAACACCGGGGACGATTAGGAGTAGATTTGCTGGCACGTGCGGTGGGTAAATGGAAAAAGAGATCAGGATAGGCCTCCTTCAAAACTTTATCTGGGTCTGTAAAGCGATGTGGAGGTTGGGGGTAGGGTGTGCTTCGGGGAAAGGGTGACCCATCGTCAGGGCCAGAAATAGACATAATTTCTTCGGTTTGAGCGTAAAATGCCTCTAGTTCCTCATAGCTTATAGGCCAATCAACACTCACCCCGTAGACAGACTGCATCCGAAAATCATTGGGCATCATCCTTGGCGTTACGCCCCACCAACAATTCGAACCACCACCAAAACTTGGCGTGAATATCCACTTCTTTTGTGGATGTTTATTTATAAAGGTGTCATTTTGATCTTGGCTCGTATTACGTCGATTCTTTACTTGCCAAGCATGGGTATCTAATCGCCCTCGTTCCAAGACTAAAATGCGTGTGGTTGGATTGGCTTTGGCAAGGTAAGCATCTAAAAAAAATGATGAAGCGAAACCTGTACCGACTATAATCAGATCAAATTTTTCTATCATAAGTATATTAAACCACTGAGATTAAGACAGGTTAATTTTTGAAGATGCTTGTCGAATAAAAGGTTCTATCCTTGAAGGTAGGGGTTGCGGTGAGTTGAAAGTCGCGGCGTTTCGCGTTGAAATGGGTGTCCCCTAACATTCGCACCTCAAACAGAAAGGAGAGACACCCCGATGACAAAGAGTAACAAAACGGATCATAAAGTTCGAGGCCCCAGGGAGGCGCTGAAGAAATGATGCGACCTTGCCACCCGACAGCTCATTTCCCAATTGTGCGAAGCCAAGATGGCTAAACTGTTTGTTGCGTATGCCAAGCAGCAAAATGGCAAGGGCTGGGTGTCTTGGTTCTCAATGGCTCACACCCGACCTAGGAGATGCAGAGGGCCCTGGAAGCAATTGGTGGGGCATGATGGTAAGAGTCTCACTGAAAGCTCCGTCGCGCGGGTAATCGAGGGCGGAGTATGAGGCCTGGCAGCATCGGCACCCCGAGGCCGAGTAGTGAGTGTATGTTTGGGTAGGTGGCATTGGCAGGAAGATTCGAGCTGAGCAGCAGCGACTTTGTGTCTGGTTGACGATTGGCGTCAACGCCCATGGCGAGAAACACTTCTTGGCAATTTGAGATGGCAATCGTGTATCCACGCAGAGTTGGCTAGACGTTCTGATGCATTTAGGCCCAGGGGTTGAATGACCAGGCAGTCGCCGTGGATGATGGATCCCTGAAGGTTAGGACTGGCGTGGAATAACCCTATCCCACCACTCGGTCGCAACGCTGTTGTCCATAAGACACATAAAATGGCTTGAATACCCTACCCAAAACCGTACATACGGAAGAACAAACGCTACAGGACATTTGAGGGCCGAGACCAAAACCGACTCAGAGCACAGGCCATAAACCGTTTTCAGAAGAACTATGAACCGAAATTTTCAAAAGCGACCCCGTCCCTAGAGAAAAATCGGGAGGCATTACTGGGATTCTATGCCTTTTCCTCTCATCACTAGCAGAGCCTGCGAACCATGAACCCAATTGAATCGGTCTTCGGGCCAATCCGGCATCGGACGAAGCAAACGAGCAACTACCTCGCCCGTGACGGGATGATTCACATGTTGTTCAAGATAATGTGGTGAAAAGACAGAGGGACGCTTGCGCGGATTAAAACAGCTAGCCAAAGTCATGAAGAGAACTCATTTTGTTGATGGAATTGAACAGGAAGCCAGGGACCCGGTCGCCACGTAGGTAATGCCCAGACACCAGATTCGACAATCTCCCCTCTCCGTCAGAATCACACCTAAAAGACCGAGTATTGGGTGTACCCCGCGAAAAAATGGCAAAAGGAGTTGAGGCAATCCGGAAATATCGAATTATCCTGGCGTAAGGTCGAGCATGGGGATGAATTGCTCTTCCCTCAACGAATCCTGACATCACAACGCTCAGAATTGTGATTTCAACTCTACGCGTATTTCCATTTTTGTCTCACACACCTTATTGGAACGTGACTAAGTAGAGGAGCTTCCCCACACTTGCCGGTCCTCTAAAGACACCATAATAACAGGAAGAAGAAAACTGGCTGGAGTTACGAATTCGATCCAGGAAGGGACAAACTCTTGATCGGAATTAAAGACCTCATCCCGTCGCCAGGGGATTTAAAGTGGAAGGCATTCCCTAGGGCTTAACCGATGGGTTCTTCAATTCGAAAAGGGGGAGAAGTCAACGAAGTGTATCCTTGAAGGCGCAATTCTAATATTTTTATTTCCTCGTCTTTTTGTTTGAGATCCATAACCAGAAGATTATTCTGTACTTCGACATTCTGAAGTTCATCTTGCAAACTTTGTATTTCCGGATGCACCTGGTCCAATTTTTTCTTAGTAGCTTGTAGTTCCCGTCCCAGTTTTTCCTTCGTTTCGCTTAGTTCGCGAGTCATAGCCTCTTTCGTTTTCTCCATCGTTGAGACATCATCCTCCAATTTTTTCAGTCGTTCCTCTAGCATCATCTTCTCTCCCCGCATCGCCTGGACGATGGACTGAACTTCTTCAAGCAGATCAGCAATATCTTTCATCTCAATGGTCCTCACAGCTCCGAAAGGTTGCAACCGTTGCTTTTCATAATACGTTCCCAGTCAGGTATCGGCCCATTTTTCACCAATATTTAGAGACCATTCGATTGTTGTTCAGCTTTTCGTTTGATTGATTCCATGGACTCCTGATGACAGATCCGTCCAGGAGGCAATCGTCCATACCCATTTTTAATCCCATGCATTTTTTGAGAGAAAAAGTACGGCTCACAGTTCTTGACAAATGTTTTCTGCGCCTTTTATATTGCATATTATTCCTATCGTTTTAGTATGAATTGAAAATGAACAAGTTCCCCATCAAAGTCACCTATGGGATTTTGGCCACAATCGAGCTAGCAAGACAGGACAGATCCATTCCGCTTCAGGCAAAAATCATCGCTCAACGACAGGGGATACCCTCTCGTTTTATTGAGCAAATTCTTCAGCACTTGAAACAAGCTGGGATTATTAGAAGTCTGCGAGGAGCACAAGGAGGGTATACCCTGGCTCAACACCCCAATCAAATTTCCCTGGCGGATTTAGTGAATTCAATGAATGGATGGGCGACAGAACCATTGCTTCAACAAGGACACGCCAATGGTCATTCAGAAAGCCGACAAGCTCACAACGTCTTACTTTCAAATATTTGGCAACAGGTTCAAGAGGCGGAGCAGGCAGTCCTTCGGGGCATTTCGTTACAAAAATTGGTTGAACAGTATCAAACGCTCGAAACCCAGCGTTGCGTGATGTATCATATTTAGTTTTGGCAAAAGATTCATCAGTACCAAGGTCGAACAGATCGGTGCAATCTCAGCAACTTATAGAAAATTTTGATCCGAATACAGGATTTGGAGAATTATCATGAGCACCTCACCAGTCACCAGCCACCCTCCTATTCACACGGCTCCGATACCCCAGGAGATTCTTGAGGAAATAGAAACATTCGAGGATGAGGTGAATCGCCTCCAATCAGGTGACACTCCATCCGACGTATTTAAACCGTTTCGACTCCAATACGGCATTTATGGTCAGCGACAGCCTGATGTCCAAATGGTCCGGATTAAGATTCCCTTTGGCGGCCTTAACGCAAATCAACTACGCCAAGTGGCTGACATTGCGGATACCTTCGCGACCGGCGTGGGACATGTCACCACGCGGCAGGACATTCAACTGCACTTTGTTCCCCTCCGCCACGTTGGCACCATCATGCGAAAACTGGCGGAAGTTGGACTCACCACCCGGGAAGCCTGTGCCAATACCGTGCGAAATGTCACAGCCTGTGCCTTGGCAGGGGTGTGTCCTGGCGAAGTGTTTGACGTGACACCGTATGCAAAAACCGTGGCCTATCATCTATTACGAAACCCGCTCAACCAAAGCCTCCCTCGCAAGTTCAAAATTGCGTTTTCCGGCTGCAAGCAAGACTGCGCCTTAACCCCCATCCACGATGTCGGGCTTCTGGCTGCTCGCAATTCTGAGGGGGTTCCGGGGTTCAAAATGGTCGTCGGAGGCGGGTTGGGGTCCACTCCGCGCCTCGCCAAAGTGCTACATGAATTTGTTCCCATGGAAGAGTTGATTCCCGCCACCGAGGCCATGCTCAAGGTGTTTGATAATTTAGGCAATCGGAAAAATCGAAGCAAAGCCCGCATGAAATTTGTCGTTGACAAGCTAGGGTTCGAGGAATTTTCCAAACGATGGAAAGAGACCTACGATGCCATGTTGCAATCCGGCGCCACCAAATTTGGATTGGAAACGGCCCCGTATCCTGATGATCCTCCCTTAATAATGCCGACGAAACCCGGAAACGGCACATCCCACCAAGGCAATGGACACAGCCAACTGCAGGGCTCATCCATCAATGGAGATCCCGCATCTCAAGAAGCGTACGATCATTGGTGCGCGACAAATGTGATCACTCAACGCCAGACAGGATTTAGAACAGCGGCGGTGAGACTCCCCTCGGGTGATATCACATCTGAGCAAATGTTTGCGCTGGCTGAGCTCACCGAACGGTATGCAAACGGAAACCTTCGTACCACCATCAATCAGAACATTATGGTACGTTGGGTTCCCGATATTCGCCTCCGGCACTTCTATGACGAATTAGTCGCTCATGGATTGGGGGACCCTGGAGCTGAGGGAGTCGCCGATATCGTTTCCTGCCCGGGGACCGACACCTGCGGACTGGGAATCACCTCTTCTAAAGGACTGGCACGAGCACTGGCAGAAGTATTCCCTGCCGGGAAAATCGCTGAGGATTTGGAAGGGGTGAACGTGAAAATCAGTGGCTGCCACAATTCCTGCGCGCAACATCATATCGCCACGATCGGCTTACATGGAGTCGGCAAACGTATTGGAGACCATGTCGCGCCAGTGTACGAACTGCACCTTGGGGGACGGGTCAACGGCACAGCCAAAATTGGCCAACTCATTGTGAAGGTTCCTGCGAAAAACGTTCCCGCTGCAGTCCAGCATCTTCTCGATCTCTATCGCCGGGACAAAAATAATGGGGAGTCATTATTAGGTTTTATTGACCGCACCGGAAAAATCAAACTGAAAGATGAACTGATCCCCTACACCATCCTTCCCACCTATCAAGAGGATCCACAATTCTATGTTGACTGGGAAGGCGACGAGGAATTTTCGGTTGAGGACCTCGGACCTGGTGAATGTGCGGGTGGGGCATTGGAAATGATCGACAATCGGATTCTTGAAGCGGAACAGGAACTGTACCAAGCACGCATTTTGGCTGAAAAACACCAATACGCGTTTGCCATTAACAAGGCTTATCGAGCCGTGGTGGCAGGAGCGAAAGCCATCCTTGTCACAGAAGGAATCGATCCGAATACCGATGCCGACACCTTAGCCGAATTTAACAAGTTGATCGTGGCCAAAGGGCTCATGCCTGCGGAATACCATAATCTGGCCTCTATAGTGGGCGATCTGGGGAACAAGGACGCCTCGGCTGACCTGACACAAGGAAAAATCGCGTTTACCAAAGGTTTTGTGGACCTCTGCCGGACCGTCTCAGACCAAATCGGTCAGGACCTCAAGCTGGCTCCCGCTGAACTGGGACAAAAGCCCACTGAATTAACCAAGGAGGCAACCACGCCACCTGAAAAGACATCCTCCCCATCAGGTGTGCCCGTTTACGACCTCCGGGGCGTGGCATGTCCCATGAATTACGTGAAAACCAAGCTCAAATTAGAAATGATGGACCACGGTGACCAGTTGGAAGTATGGTTGGACGGCGGCGATCCTATTCGCAACGTCCCGGTCAGTCTTCGAAACGATGGGCACAACGTGCTCGAACAGGAACCCATGGACGCCGACGAGCAGCACTTCCGGGTGGTAGTGGAGAAAGTGGAACTGTAGAACGCCATGGCTCTTTTCCTCAATACCCATCCAACTCCTGAAGAACTCGTCGCGGTCAATCGATCCATGGAAGGTCAGGCGCCTCGACAGATTGTCGAGACCGCGATCGCGGAATATGGGGGAACGGTTATTCTGGCCTGTAGTTTTGGGGCCGAGGATGTCGTCCTGGCCGATATGATGTTCCGCTCAAATCCAGGCAGCACACTCTTTTATTTAGATACCGATTTTTTATTTCCTGAAACCCATGCTGTTCGGGATCGAATCATTCAACATTATCAATTACAGGATGATCAGATTATCCAGGTTAAATCAACACTCAGTCCTTCCGAACAAGCGACACAGTTTGGGGAAGCCTTATGGCAACGGGAGCCCGACCAATGCTGCTCACTGCGAAAGGTTGAGCCCCTCACTCGCATCCTGGCAAAGTATGCCGCGTGGATGACGGGAATCCGGCGTGATCAATCACCCACTCGCGCCAACGCCGGCATCATTGAGTGGGATACCAAATTTGGCCTTGTAAAATTTAACCCCTTAGCCACCTGGTCATGGGAACAGGTCTGGGAATACATTCGCATGAATGACGTTCCGTACAATGCCTTGCATGATCGGCATTATCCCAGTATTGGATGTACCCATTGCACCGCGCCCGTCATGCCGGGAGAAGACCCACGCTCCGGACGATGGAAAAGTTCGGAGAAAACCGAATGTGGACTTCATCGATAATCCGGCCAAGTGACCATTTCGTCGTTCATGACTTTACATTCATTTTCCTCAATCAAGCAACTATCGGAGACCATCAGTGAAAAAAATTGCCGTCATTATTACCAAAGGGGGATGGAACAACTTGTTTCAAGCCTGTGAGTGGATAGCCCTGGCAGCCGCCAGCGGCATGGAAGTGAGTGGGTATTTCCGTGACGAAGCCGCAGGCCGAATGACCAAGGACAAAATCAAAGAGCTGACCATGTCCTCGGATTTTAAAGGACGGGAAGGCTTTGTGCGTGATCTCTTGAAAAAAGAGGACAAAACGGACCTCCCAAAAATGATGCAGACCTCTAAAGAAAAGGGAAACGTCAAATTTTCGGTGTGTAGAGATTCTCTGAAATATTTTGGAGTGAATGTCGAAGAACTCATTCCGGAATTAGATGAAGTGCAAACCGCCGAGGCCTTCTGGAAAGAAGCTGTTCTTCCCGCTGACCAGGTTTTGACCTTTTAACCCGGAATCATCGCATGGATCACCTGATTGCAAAAATTGGAAAAGGGCTGAAGGGTGCCAAGGATTTAACCTGGGATGAGGCCAAATATGCGCTTAACGCCATAATTGAAGGGCAGGCAACCGACGTTCAGGTTGGAGCCTTTTTGATGGCCATGCGTATAAAAACCGAATCCATCAGCGAACTTGCCGCGTTCACCACCACGGTTCGCAAGTGGGCGCCACCGATACCACTCCCGCATGCCGAAAACATTGTGGACATGCCGCTCTATGGAGAAAAACATAACACCATCCATGTGGTCGTCGCGGCAAGCCTTGTCGCAGCTTCGGCTGGCGCAGGACTGTTCATGCACGGTGTTGAAAACCCGGACACCCCGTACGATCTCCCTCAAGTCCTTCATCACTTACAGCTTCCCATCGCGCGTACTGCGGCAGAAGCCATTGAGCAAGGCGCTCAATCGCCCTGGGTGTATATGGACTTAGCCGGATACCATGCACCATTAACCAAATTGCTGGACCTGCGTCAGGCATTCGGTTTACAAAATTTGTCCCATCAGGTATCCAGACTATTGAACCCTGCCAGGGTGGGCTCACAAGTCATCGGCATTTCCCATCCGCCATATCTGGATAAAATGGTGGAAGCCTTGGACATGCTGGGAGCGAAACGTGCCCTGATCATTCAAGGAGTCGAAGGATTTCCCGAACTGTCCCTTTCCGCGCCCTCCATGGCTCGTGAATTACGAAGTGGACATATTTCATCGTTGGTCTTTCGTCCCGATGATGCCGGGTTCCGATCCGGACCATTTCAAGCCATGAGTTCAACCATTAACGGCCCGGGATCGGGCACCCCTGAACATGAAGCCCGATTGATGACACAAGTACTCGTCGATCGCCAGAAAGGCGACAGACGGAACTGGGTAATTATGAATGCCGCTTTACTGATGTACGCCGGAGGGTTGGCCTCCTCTCTCGCGCAAGCCACACCGCTCGCCCAGGAAACACTGGACTCCGGAAAAGCCGGAGCGTTCTTTACCGCCTTGGTCCAAGGACGCCCTCCACAGTCAAAATTTGTCGTTCCCCCTTCACCGGCGGTGGTGCCAGCATGAACCATATCCGTCAATTAGAAGATCAAAGCGTCTATATCCTGCGAGAGGCGTACAAAAACTTTGATAACCTGGCCATGCTCTGGTCCATGGGCAAGGATTCAACGGTGTTATTGTGGCTGGCCAGAAAAGCATTTTTTGGCCATGTTCCCTTTCCCTTACTCCATGTTGACACCAGCTTCAAAATTCCTGAAATGATTGAATACCGGGATCGCCTCGCACGCGAGTGGCGATTAAATCTGATCGTGGGCCAAAACAAAAAAGCCCTGGCCGAAGGGATGAACCACACCAAGGGACGAGTGGAATGTTGCACCGCCTTAAAAACCCAAGGGTTAAAACAATTGCTGGAGGAAAAGGGCTACACAGGGGTCATTTTGGGTGTGCGATCGGATGAAGATAGTACCAGGGCAAAGGAGCGGTACTTCTCCCCGCGGGACAAAAACAATGAATGGGATTTTCGCGATCAGCCCCCCGAACTCTGGGATCAATATAAACTGTCCTTTCCGCCGGGCACGCATATCCGGATTCATCCCCTTTTGGATTGGACTGAGATCAATATCTGGGAATACATCAAATTAGAAAACATTCCCTTTTTGGATAACCTCTATCTGGATCAAGGCACCGGCAAGCGCTATCGCAGCCTGGGATGCGGCCCCTGCACCACTCCCATTGACTCCACCTCGAAAAATGTGGATGAGGTCATCATTGAATTACGCAATACCAAGGTGGCAGAGCGGGCAGGACGCGCACAAGACGAAGGACGAGGGATGGAACAATTACGCAAAGATGGATACATGTAAATATGACGGTCACACCAGCCATAGGCCTACCTAACGACACTCCTCAGGACAATTCCATCCGGGAGAGAATGAATATCGTCATCGTGGGTCACGTCGACCACGGCAAATCCACACTATTGGGTCGTCTGTATGCCGACACCGGGACGTTACCAACCGGCAAGATCGAAAAGATCCAGGCCATTTGCAAACAACAAGGCAAAGAATTTGAATATGCCTTTTTGTTTGATGCCTTTTTAGAAGAACAACAACAGGGTATCACCATCGATACGGCCCGAACCTTCTTCTCATGGGGAGGGCGCCAATACATCATTATTGACGCGCCAGGACATAAGGAATTCCTGAAAAACATGGTGTCTGGCGCGGCTCGTGCCGAAGCAGCGCTCCTGGTCATTGATGCCCTTGAAGGCGTGCGCGACCAATCAAAGCGCCATGGGCTATTGCTCTCCATGTTAGGAGTTAAACAGGTCACCGTAGTGGTCAATAAAATGGACCTGGTCAATTACCGCGAAGACACCTTCCAAGCCATCGAAAAAGAATACCGGGAATTTCTCACCCAATTGAACGTCATTCCCCAATACGTTATCCCCGCGAGTGCCAAACAGGGCATCAACATCATCAACTCAAGCCCGGAAACCCCATGGTACACGGGCCCCTCCGTGTTGGATTCCCTTGCGCATTTCCATCTGGAATCCAAACGTGCAGAACAAACACTTCGTCTTCCCATCCAGGACGTGTATAAGTTCGACGCCCGCCGGATTTTAGTTGGCCGCATCACGGCAGGAAAACTCAAGATTGGTGACCGGCTGGTCTTTTCCCCATCCAACAAATCCGCCAATATTGAAACGATTGAAGCTTTTAATATCGATCCACCGCCAACTCAAGCCAAAGCCGGCCAATCCGTCGGCATAACCCTGGACGAACAAATTTTTGTGGAACGAGGGGAAATTGCGACACACGAAGATGCCAGGCCGCTGGTCTCCACCCGCATTCGTGCCAATCTGTTCTGGTTAGGAGGCCGACCCCTAGAAACCCGCCGGCCATATGTCTTACGACTGGCCACCAGGGAAGTCCCCTGCGAAGTGGCCACTATTCATCGCATTGTGGACGCCACCAATTTGGACGACCGACAGACGCAAACCACCGTGAAACGGAATGAAGTGGCCGACATTACGCTTCGGACCAAATCTCCCATTGCGTTCGATCTTTATGCACAGTTTGAGACGACCGGACGTTTCGTATTGGTAGATGAATACGATGTGGCGGGAGGTGGAATCATCACGGAACTGGTCCAGGACGACCAGGAAGATTTTCGAACGGAGGCACGAGAACGGGATTCCGCCTGGGTCAAGGGAGATGTGGGAGCCGAAGACCGGGCCCAGCACTATGGACATCGAGCGGCCGTGGTCTTACTGACTGGTCCGGATGTCACCGCGAAAGGATTTCTGGCTCGAAAACTGGAAACCGTGCTCGTTGCAGAAGGCCGGCATGCCTACCTTCTCGCGCCAGAAAATCTGCAACGGGGGCTCGATGCGGATCTGCTCGACACGAAACCGGATGAAATCATTCGACGGTTCGGGGAAGTCGTACGATTACTGACCGATACAGGCTCCCTCGTGATTTCTACAACCAATGCCCTCCATGAACCGACCAAACACATCGTGCAAACCGTGCAAACGTTGGTGAACCCGATCCCGGTCATCACCATCCACATGGCCAAAGATTTACAAGGGCCTCAACCGGATACCGATCTAATTTTTGCAGGGCCGGAAAATTTCGACGACTGCACCCACCAAATCATTGATTTGCTCAAATCCAGGGGGATTCTCACTGAACCTCCCAGGGGCCGTGGCGACTTCCAGTACTCCATTTAAGACAATCGTCATTTCCTGCAAGGATGACTGACTGTACCCACCATTCTCACTCGAGATTTGGGTCAATCAGGGACGAAACTCGCCCATTCATCCAGACGTATCATTTTGGTAGGCAAGATTCCATCCGTTTTCTTTTTTTTAGGGGCACCGTCGAACTGAAAACTTGAGTCACACAAGTGTGAAAGACGATGAGTAGCAATTATTATTTCGTCCCAGTGAGCACATGGACGTGTGAGTCAGACTGCGAAGGCTTCATGTCATGATGACAATTGCAGATCAGCAACTTCCATCGTAGCACGGCGTGTTGTTGTTATTTTCAATAGTTGAAAAGCTGCCTCGCGTATAGAACCAGTAGCGATAAGCACCCAAGGCATCCGGATTGCCGGGATCCAGCGGCTTGAACAGGCCAAACGTGTCCGGATAGTCATACGTCTTCGGGTAATTCTGACTGTGGCCGGGGCATGAATCGTTTTGATATTTGGCAAGTGTCAATGCCCAGATGCCCCATTGATAGTTCCATGGGTATTTGCCGGAATGAGAATTTTCGTTGGGGTCATTGTTTATGTGACCGTTCGGGTAGTAGAGCACCGCTTTATTGTTAATGAAATGTTCCCATTTGCATTCAGAGCCACCCCGATCAAAATACGTATTGACCACGTGCAGATTATTGCCCGTGTACGGAAGGTGTTGAACCACGAAGTTGGTTGGGAGGAGCTGGGCGTACAGTTCGCGCTGGACCGCCCGATCGTAGCTCTGCAAAAGCAGGCCTGTGGCATTGTTGTCCCAGGGAACCTGATCGGCAAGCAGCGGCGCGGCCAGGGTCTTGAGCCGTCCCCAGTCGGTCATGACGCGATCGAATTCACTTCCGAGAGAGACGAGTGTGGCCGAGAACTGATTCGCCAATTGATTCGCTAAATCCCCAGCCGCTATTTCCTGGTTCTCCTGCGCCTGCAGGGGCGTGCCGGCGGCCGAATTGGTATGAGACGCGGCTTGATTGGCAATTGCGGTGCCAACGGTCAGCGCGACCTCGGTGCCCGCCGCCACAATCCCGCCGCCGGGAATGGCATTGAGCAAGCTGGACCCAACACCGAAAACATCACCCAATATGCCTGTCCATGAGGCGGCATGCGCCTGGGTGGTAAGGCCGACTTGCAGGTTATGCAAAATCTTGTCGCCATCGTCCTGCAACAGCAGCGACACGTTGGCCTGCTGATCCTGGTACAGGCCGACGACATTGCTTTGGAAGAGGCGCGCCAGCGTGACGTATTGGAACTCGGTGGTGAGCTGCTGCACCATGGCATCGAAATCTGCGGGACTAGAATTGGGGATTCTCGAGGAGTCGTACGTCAGATGTCGCAGTTCCGCCAGCCAAATGGCAGGTGAAATATTCAGATTAACATAGGCTGAACGAATATCGGCGCAACACAGCTGCTGGCTGATCCAATCGTAGGCGGCCTTCGATCCGGCCGGATCAGGTCCGGGGAACGGCCAGGGCGTGGGGTTCAGCAACGACGCCGACAAGATATCAGCGATCGTCGTCTTGCTCAGGTTGAGGCGGTGTCCGAACGAGGCCGGACTGTAATACCCCTGGTGGTTCACCCGCAGGAAGCCTTCCATATCCGCACCATGGCCCGCACCGGTAGGCGGCGGAAACGCTTCCGTCTCACGCGCGATGATGGAGCTCATCTCGGCGCCCACCTGATCTAGACCCGTATCCGTGCTTTCTCCTCCGACACCGTCGACAAACGATCCAACCAAGGTATAGTCGTCATACAGGTATGGGTCGGCATTGGGATTGTTGGCGAGGTAGAAGACCTGTTGCGTTCCCCCCAAATCCCCCATCAATTGTGAGGCGGTGTACCAATTGACGCGCGCCCCACAGAGCCCAGTGCTGGTACTGGATTGGCAGTTATAATTTGTATATCCAAACCCGGCGATGAAAAAGAGATACCCATAGGATTTGTAGCCGGTGATGACCCTATACAGCGCCTCGACTTCACTCGCGTCAAGCTTGCTGGGAAAGGTCTGGTGCCGGACAACCGTCAAATCCTTGCTGTTTAAGATCAGCAGATGGAACCCGCCTTGGCTGCCGTTCAGTGAGCCCGACGCATGGGGTACACCGTCCACGGTAATGGTATTCATCACTCCATTGGGACCATCGGGGATCGTGGCGGTCGAAAAACTGACCAGGCGGTCGTTTCTCGCAAATGTGAAATTATGATGATTATCGCGAATGAGAACACCGGCGATATCCCCGAGTTGTGATGGCTCCGCCCCCTTGGGGGCGGTGAACGACGTATTGGGAGAGCCGAGACTGTCACATGCCGGGCCGCTGCCATAATTACTGCCACTGCAGGTCAGGCTTTCAAAAAAAGTACCGGGTGGTGGTTTCGGTGGCCCGGACGTGGGTGGGAAGGGTACTTTGTTTGATATGGAAGAGAACGCGATCTGCTTCGAGTCCCCGTTGGCGTAAGCAAGTCTCGAGGAAAGACCTAGCCCATTCAGCATATTCTTGAAGGATTCGCAATCCTTTGGAAAATCCTTACTATAAGCCTTAGAGCACGGGGTAAAACCAATGGTTCCAAGGCTTTGGATGAGTAGAATGCATCCGGCAGAAAGACAATCTTCAGGCGTGTAAACTATTGATTGATAAAGCGGGGAGTCGTGCCACCGGCCATCACTGGGAGGCCGCTGATTAACGACCGAAACATTGGATATCACCGACAAATCCCAGCGTCTCATAAAGACTACCTGGAAACCGGCATTCGAACCGTCGCTAGGGACGGACGCCGGTATCAGCGTGGCAGCCGTGGGATCGTCTAGATCCTTGTAGAGCGCGATGTTGTAGTCCGCTGCCTTGTCGCCTGAGCCGGTAACCACGCGCGTCTTGATGGGGATCAGCAGCGGCAGATTGGCCGCGGCAGGACTGCTGTCCGGATGATCAACCAGGAAAAAATGACTGTTTACCTCGTGCGATCCGGATCTGACTAAAATCTGATTTTTGCCCCAATTGACCAAGGGCCGGTCAACCTCGGCCCGGCGAACACCATTGCGGCCAGGCGCCATAAACCGCGAGGTGATGTCGACGCCATCCAACAATACCTGCATGGCCTTTGCCGCATGATGTGCAACGCGCACCTGGATGGTGATGGGTGCCGTGGTATGCGCCGAGGCATTCGTCGGGGACATGATCATGATTGATTTCCGCTGCAATGTATCGTTACTGGATTCCGCCAGCAAAGTTGAGCTACTGATACATGCCTGCAGCAGAAGACACAAACACGTGAGAGAAAAGGACAACCAACGATTCTTCATATGATCCCCCAATATTGATCAGATGTCATGAATCGGTATATTTGTTTTGCGCGTATGCGCATCAAGAACTAGCCTTCAGCACTCGATCGGAATCGTATCCCGTGGCCAACATAACGAAAGAAACGAACAGAATCAACAAACATAGGCCGTTCCTCGTCACGAATACAGATGACTGAAAGGAGAATAAAAAAAGACGGTACGTGTGAGGGCAGAAACTTGATGACGGCAAGGTCAGCGTCAATGATTTCGAGGTTCATCGAGTCCCAACGGGCAGCGCCATTGAATGTGATGTCATTCCATACGCACTCGCCGGGTTTCCGCTTCGATGAGGTTTGGTATACGGTCCTCATACGGAATACGTGAGCACGAATAGCTATCAGGAACAACACCTCCAGACTTTTTCAGCTCTTGAATTCAAGAAGGGGAAGCGAACTTCAATCGGGGAATACCCGAAAATTTTGACGACTTCACCCACCTATTAGCACGTTGCAGATCAGTGGCCTCGGGGACGGTTCAAAAAAGCATGCCCTGAGCCTTTCGAAGAGTTCCCCCAGCAAGGCCGCAGTCCTTTTTTCGCGCAGAGCGTACTTCCAGTACGTGAGCACGGAATAATGGCGAGAACGCCGCTGGCGGCTTTTTTCAACAGCCCCGGGAACAGATTCGCCGTCATGCCTTGCTTGGCATGACGGCGAAAACGCATGAGAACGCACCGACTCTCTACTGCTATGCAAGGTCGGGTTAGGGCCCATGCGGGTCATTTTTAAGGTCTTCAATTTCCGTTCTTTTCTTTTCTCGCTTGGCATCCCATTGTATTTTCTTGAGACCGTAGGCGTAGACAGTCCCCTTCTCCGGCTCAAATTGCCGTGCCGTTTCGGACTGCACATCAGAATCCACGGTCAGCTTCGTGCCATTCCAAGTGCCCTTAAAATTCCCTTTGTGTGTAATTCCCAAGCTCCTCGCCTCTGATCCCTTCATCACGATGATGACAGAATCGACAATACGATAGCTGTCTTTTTGCTTGAGATCATTGATCTTGCCGGGTTTCTTGTTGAGGTCATTTTTGAACTTATTCTCGTTGTCGATTGCCATGTGCAGGAAAACATACTCACCATCAAAGACTTTCTTGACAAAATCATCGCCTTTGAGCCCCCAGCCCAAAAGAGGAATCGAGAAATTTCCGAGGATGTTGACGGCGGTGGATCCATTTTGTTCCACCTCGAACCTCGAGACGGTCACTTGATTAATCAACCCTTTTAGCGTGCCCTTCTGATCGCAATAGTTGGCTGCGGTTATCGGAGTTTTTTTGTCACACCAATCCCCGAGCTCGAGCTGTTGGGCAGAACCTTTGTAATATCGGTAGCCATTATAGTTCAGGTAGCTCTTCTTGATGACCGCGTCAGCACTCGCTATCGAAGTCGATAGCCCTAGAAACAGGAGTCCAAAAACCGCGATATTGAGATAGCGTACATACATGATTTTTCTCCTTTTCGTCATGAGACGTATTTAGTGAGTTACCAAGAGACAGACGGTCAGATGTATTTTCTGACCCCGTGTCTCCTGTTTGGTCAGACCAAGGCGGAATAAAAAGCGCACAACCAAGTTTCTTAGAAGTTCCTGGATACCGGTCATGTAGTCCTCGCCTTTCCCTTACCTGTCATGGAATGTCTTTCCCATTATGTTATTCTGTTTCCTTTTCTCCCTGGCGTTGTTCGTGCCGTTCACGACTTTTTGCGCGTATCGCTTTTCGTCCTTCTTTAAACTCCTCTGCGGTGAGAAACCCATCTTCATCGGCGTCCAGCTTTCCGAATCGGGTTCCTGCTCTTTCGAGGAATTCATCCAATGAAACCTTGCCGTCTTTGTCCGTATCCATTTTCTCTAACTTCCCTGGACCTCGTTCTTCAGACATACTTTCATCGTCTTGAGAAAAAACAGCGCCATTTCCTGCCAGAACAAAACAGGCAACAAGACCGAGAATGAGAATGTGGGTTTTCATGATTCACCTCCTTGTGAGTTGGATGAGAGTTAAATATTCCGGTCACGAGAAACGATGGCTCTGGCCTTCTCTCACGTCTCCCTATCTACGGGATGTCAGCAATAACCAGACCAATGAAATTTTTCCTGCAGAACAAATGGGTAATCGATGACTACAGCGAGAGATTTCAAAAACTGAACCTGCCTGCTTTGTCGATTTCTTAAGAAACTGATTCTGTGCTCAGGAAGCGGATTTATCCAAATGGATAAATATGTTATCTAAATGGATTCGTCTGCTTATGAGTTTGACACGTGGGCCATGGCAGGAATTCCAGGAACGATATCAGGCTGGGAAATAGGCCGACAGGAATGGGATTTTGATGAGAAACAGGCCGCATGCCCATGCCGTGCTCAATCATCCCGAAACGTCGGGACACAAAAAGCATCGAGAGCTGGGAGCTCCCCATAATCGCGAATTCTTTTCGATGGGTCATGGAATTCATTTTCACGTTTTTTGCGTATAACGGGCAGCAACGCTGTTCTGCAGGTGGAGACTTTCATCTTTAAAGGAGAATGCGATGAATCCCTGCCGCCTGTTTCTTACCTACATAGGTTTGTTCGACCATTCAAGGCACATGTTTACGAGCGGTGTTGCGCATCATTGAGGTTGCGATGATCCATCATCATCGACCCACGATGACCGATCTCGGTCGCGGGCTGAAGAGCCTGACTTGGAGCAGGACAATATCAAAGGCTTAGACTGGACTGCCTTCTTGGGATTGGACGGTTGTCTGAGTCCTGTCAAATAAACGATGTCACTGATTCTCTCTTTACTGAGCCCGGTAGCACTCGATCTCCTACAAAGAAGGCGAATTGGTTGAGAGTGCGCTTCCAGCCAGGAAGAGGGGTCGTCCATTTCTTGGCAATTTGCAGCATCTCGACATACAACACATTCAGGACCGATTCATCAGTCGAAAAAGCCCGTCGCCTTTAGGCCTTTGCGGCAGGCAACGTCTAGGCCATAGGCTTCTGCTTCTTCCTCTTTTCTGCTCTTCAAATTGAATAACATCACCCATCCCTAAGAAATCATTCTTCACCTGGAATACGAGAATAATCACAACACAGATTCCCAAATGAAGGATCACAGAGCACCTTAAGAAATCTTCATCTGGAATGACCGGAATTTGAGAATGTCCCCGATTTCTAAGGGCTCCAGGGTTTCAACAAAAAAGATGATGAAGAAGTTGAAGGTCTTGTCCGCTTGCCACACCATCGGTTGATCTTCCTTCTTTGATGGCTATCTCTTGTATAGAGAAAAAAAATCCGCCAAAAGGGAAAGTTTGTGAATTTGGAGGGAGAATCAGTGTATAATAGAGAGACTCTCTGATGGTCAGGGAGAAAAGGTTGAACTTTTACAAGGGGGTGACTGGCTTCGACGGGAATCAAGAGGTCAACAGAGCGTGTCGAGCTCTCGGAGTCTCGTAAAACCTTCGGGAAAAACTTAATTGCCAACGATAATTTGGCTCTCGCGGCTTAATTGACCGCGACGTCCCTCCTCTCTTTGTCTGCGGGGGGGGAAGGGGCGTCACACTGCAGGCTGGTCCAAAGCTGGTGCTCAGCGGCGGCGGACGAGAAAATTCTGGGCTAGCGGGCGCTCTAAGCCGGTCGGTGGGCGTGGGCAACTGCGAAAAACCAAATCATCGGCTACACACGTAGGGCTGTTGCGCTGAATGTTCTCGGACAGGGGTTCAATTCCCCTCACCTCCACCAATCGGCCTCTGGATTTCACGATCCAGAGGCCATTTTTTTTAGTCCCATCCCCATGTTCACGAAACATGAACAATTCAATTAAGTGAACAAAAACGCCAAATCACACCCAGCCTTGTGGATGTCCGGATCGAATTTTTTTTGGTGGAACAATAAGAGGTAAATGCTATAGTTCCCCAAACATTTCATAAGGATTCAGCATGGGCACCCCTTAATCAGTTCACTTATGGCCGCAGGAACAAGCACCGACAAATTGCGGTGTGGACCCGATATTTGGGGGCCCCAGAGCATGTGCTATGGCTGCCCGCAACGACTTCCCATGGGGACACGAACACCACAGCAACATAACGAGGCCTGGTGAATATTTCATGCCCTGGCCTCATAAAGCGGGCAGGGAAGCTGCCCAGCAGCAGTGAAAAGGAAGATTCAAAAAAGTTCGTTCAGCAAGGCCGCAACCATTTTGACGCGCGGAGCGTACTCTCAGTACGTGAGCACGGCAAAATGGCGAGAACGCCGCTGACGGCTTTTTTCAACCTTCCGTAACGAGAACCACAACCCCCATGTCCCAACTCGAACACATCGAAGCTAACGAAAAGCGCCTCTGGTCTGCGGCGGATTTGTTGCGATCCAGCTCCAACTACGCCAGCAATGAATACTTCCTGCCCGTGATGGGTCTGGTGTTCCTCCGCCATGCCTACAGCCGCTATCTCACGGTGAAAGCGAAGATCGATCCGACGCTGCCCAGTCGCGGCAAAACGCGTGCACTGACCAAGGAGGACTTCTCCCAGCAAAGCGCCATTTATCTGCGGTCACAGGCACAGTTCGACCATCTCGTGTCGTTGCCCGACAAAGATGATTGTGCAAAGGCCATCATCGACGCCATGGAGTCTATCGAAAAAGATTACGACAACCTGAGCGGCAGCCTGGAAACGCATAGGCATGGTCCGATCACCACAACCCGCGACTTCAGCCTAAGAGCCGTCAAGGAAGCTGTCCAGCCAGAAAAGCCCCCCGTCACGTTAATGAATGGGGAACAGCTCATGATGCTCGTGAAGCAGAACGGCATCGGGATCCATCGCTCCACACCTGATCTGTTCGAGATCGATGAGGAGGCCCTGATAACTGGGAACGGAAAATAATGGAGAGGAGATTATGAATTCTAAACCTAAAGGAGCCGGAGCCCGAGCCTGCTGGTTTGTCGGGGCCACATATGATGGAACCGAGGATCAAACACCCCGTTTTCTGCAGGAAGGCATTTGGGAGAATGGTTATCAGGACAAATACCTCGACGTAGTAAAGTCCATCCAGGTTGGGGACCGTATTGCAATCAAATCGTCCTATACACGGAAACACGATCTGCCCTTTGATAATCGAGGTCAAACTGTTTCAGTCATGGCGATCAAAGCCATTGGAACGGTAAAACAGAACCTCGGAGATGGCCGTATATTGAATGTTGTTTGGAAACCCTTCGATCCTCCGCGTGAGTGGTACTTCTTTACCAATCGAAGCACGGTCTGGCGGGTCTTGCCTGGTGACTGGACCACAGACGCTTTGATTGGATTTACCTTCGAAGAAAAGGCGCAGGACATCAACCGTTTCCGCAACGCTCCTTACTGGCGAGAGCGTTTCGGCGATACCTCCGTCGACAAACGCCGCTTCAATTGGACCCGCTTTTATGAGGCGGTAGCCGACAAACTCCTTACATTTCGGTACCGGCGAGATGAGCTGATTTCCGGAATCCACGCTATCGCCTCCAAAGTTGATGGCCTCTCCAACCTGCAGGATCAATTTGCAGATGGTTCATCTGGCCCTCTGAAGGACATCTGCCCATTTACGGCCATGGGCATATTCAACCGGGGGATCACCGATGCCAATCGCAAAGCTATTGCGAGCGAACTGGCCAGTCTACTTGGAGTGTCCGAGCCTGTCCCAGACTCCTTTGAGGGGATTCCGATTCTCAACAATCAGAAGTCATGGTTTTTCGGATTCGACAACAAACGCCAACCAGATGACATTGACACTCTATGGGAAGCCTTCGCCCAGGCAATTGCTTTCGCGGAATTGGATGACGCGGAGGCTCGGTCGGCATTTTCCACTGCCTACGACAAAGCGACCCAGCGCTATGGTGTGGGATGGAACCTTACAATGGGGCTTTATTGGATTCGCCCCTGGAATTTCCCGACGCTTGACGGTCAGTCCCAGCGTTACATCAGCAAGAAACTCAATAATCAGATTGGAATGAACGGCCCCAAAGGGCGCTGTAATGCCAGTGATTATCTGGCTGTGCTGGATACCCTCGAAGCCCGCTTCCAAGAGGATGCGTATCCAGTCCACTCCTTTCCGGAGCTGTCACTTGCCGCCTGGCTTTTTAAGGACAGCGGGACATCTGCCCACCCATACGCGACTGACCTGGATATTGAGTCGTTTGAAACCGATGATGGAGTAATTTCGCCAGACGGAATAGATGCTGATCTAAAGAGCCTGCTGCCTAAGTTTGATGATTTGATGATCCCATTTTTAAAACTCATAAGAGACGAGAAGGAGTATCTCGCAAATGAGGTGTACCAAAAAATGAAGTCAGAAATGGGACTCGGAAAGTATGATGTCGTAACTCTTGAGTCGACAGGGCAGCCTTTGTTCGACAACCGTGCAGCTTGGGCAAAGTCTTACCTGAAAAAGGCTGAACTGGTCGATTTCCCTAGAAGAGGATTTGTCCAAATTACTGAAAGGGGTTTGGCTTTATTAAGCTTGCCTCAAGCTGAGTTAGAGAAATATAGGCGCTTTACAGATTTCTTTTCTGCTTCACCTTTTGTTGCTGATGAAACTCAGCCGATTGAGCCGTATTCGATAGACGATATTATGGGCGATGGATGTTTCATGGCACGGGAAAAACTAGAAAAGATTCTCGAACGCCTTCGGACCAAGAAAAACCTTATCCTTCAGGGTCCTACGGGAACAGGAAAGACCTGGTTGGCAAAGCGATTGGCTTTCGCTTTGATGGGGCAGCGCGACGACAGCAAAGTCCGAGCGGTCCAGTTTCACCCGAACCTTTCTTACGAGGATTTTGTACGGGGCTGGCGGCCGGTGGGAGACGGCAAGCTCACGCTGGTGGATGGGCCTTTTGTCGAGATGATGAAGGCAGCCGCAAAAGATCCCACGTCAAGGCACGTCGTCGTCATCGAAGAGATCAATCGCGGGAATCCCGCACAGATTTTTGGGGAAATGCTGACGCTGCTCGAGGTGGACAAGAGAACGCCGAATGAAGCCTTGGAGCTTTCCTATAAACGGTCGGATGGTGAGCGCGTTTTCATCCCGGACAACCTTTACGTCATCGGCACGATGAATATTGCCGACCGCTCCCTCGCACTGGTCGACCTGGCGCTGCGCCGCCGTTTTGCCTTCATCGATTTGGAGCCCACGCTCGGCAAGCCCTGGCACGACTGGGTTCAATCCCAGTGCGGTATTGATTCAGACATCCTTGTCGAAATCCAAAAGCGTCTCATTGCTCTGAACAGCGAAATTTCAGCCGACACTGGTCTCGGACCTCAGTTCCAAGTGGGACACAGCTATGTCACGCCTCCGTTTGGTATTCCGATCAGTGATGCCCGTGAATGGTTCCGCCAGGTTGTTGATACCGAGATCGGCCCGCTACTCGATGAATACTGGCGCGATGCGCTCGAGAAGTCCCAGAAGGCGAGAGAACGCCTACTCGAAGAATTCTGATCGTGACACTTGCCGCAGCCAACTTGATTACAGACGCTCATGAAGGAATTGGCCGGATCGGCCGCATCCCGGTGCGCAACCTTTGGTTGCTCATGCTGTATGCATCGGATCTGTTCAGGGACCTCGAAAAGGCAAAGGTCGCAGTAGAGGATAACCCGGATGACATCCCAGATCTGGTTGCCGAAATGCTCTGCCGTCAAGTTGAGCGCCGCATTCAACGCAACTTGAGTTATGGATACCAATCGCGGGAGGCTGTTCTTGGTCGTGTGCGCGGGCGCATCGACCTGCTAAACACTGAAAGGCACCGATTACTGGATCGAGGGAAGGTTGCTTGCCGGTTCAACGAATTGACTATTGATACTGCCAGAAACTGCTTTGTCCGAGCAGCTCTGGAGGAAATTTACAAAATAATTGGCCGTGATGCACTGGCTCATCGATGCAGGTCGTTGGCCGCAAGCTTGAGGCATATGGGCGTAACCGGGGAGCGCCCAGGCCGTTGCGAGGTCTCCATCGACCGCTTCGGCAGACACGATGTAGATGACCAGCCAATGGTTGCTGCCGCCCATCTGGCTTTCAATCTTGCCTTGCCTACTGCAATCGCAGGCGCAAAGCATTTATCGCTACCGGATAGAGAAATCACCTGGATTCGGAAGCTTTACGAAAAAGGGATCGCTGGGTTCTACGATGTCGTACTTTCTAAAAAAGGATGGCGCGTCCATGCCGGCAAAACGATTCGCTGGCAGATTGAAAGCAAAAGTCCAGGCATAGACAAGATCCTCCCGTCTATGCGCACCGACATCGTCCTCGACCACTCGGACGCGGGACGCCGTATTGTTATCGACACCAAGTTCAACTCAGTAGTGACACGTGGCTGGTATCGGGAAGAAACACTGCGAAGTGGATATGTCTATCAGATTTATGCTTACTTGCGGTCCCAGGAAGGCAACGGCGACCCTCTCGCGGAGAAAGCCTCGGGACTGCTCCTTCACCCCTCGGTGGGCGATATGGTTAACGAGGCCGTTTTGATCCAGAACCATGAGATTCGGTTTGCTACAGTTGATCTTGGAGCGACCGCAAAAGAAATCCGAGAGCAGCTCTTGAAGGTTCTGGAAGCGTCCCATTCAAGCTGATTGCCCAGGGCTGCCTCATTGGCCAGCTTTCAGGAGATGTTGGCAGCCGGGTCCAGTTCCAGTCGCTGGAGAAAATCTGTCGCAACTAACCAGATGGTGTGCAGGAGCTGGCGGATGGCAACACATGAAACACCACCGCCTGGCCTATATTGTCAACCTCATGAACGGCTTACCGCTGTTGTTCATCGAGTGCCGGAAATGGAAACAGGTCTCAGCAAACCGGAACCCTTTTCAATACCTGCGTCCAGTTTCATAACCAAGTCACCATCTGGGGCCAGAATATTTCATTTGGACAAACATAGCCTTTCATTTGGACAGCCTCATACTTTCATTTGGCTGCTATAACCAAAGCTGCCATCCATGATTTTCTGTGGAGCGAGGATACCGGCCTCCCCGTGGATTGCTTTGCCGAAGCGGACGTGGAGGTCAAGGCCAAGGACGTCTTCCGGCATATCTATCGTGCCTATCCCACAGTGCCTTCGCCGTATTTCACCGCACATGCCGCGATGTGACCCGTCCAGTGCTCCAAACCACCCTCGATTCGCAAGCTCGCAAGTTTTTCCGAGAGCGGCTACTGGCCACGAAGGTCTGTAAATTTGAGGAGATTATTTTAAGAAAAAGTGGGTGTGGCCCCTCCAAAGAACGATGAGAAACGACCTACGATCCCTTTCCTTTTTTCAGCGCTCTATTCCTCGGCAATGCTCATTCCCCTATTCCTGGTGCCGTGCCCTTCAGGCCCGCCATTCCCCTGCCCTCTTTTTCTCTTTTTTCTCATCTCAGTCAAATCAGCTGGAACCTTCTTTTTGGCAATCCACTTCCTAGTCCTTTAGGACTATTTTTTTGACCTATTTTCGCTTATTACAGAGGGCTTTGTATGAAAACAGATGCAGTGAAAACCATACTTGTGAAGGGCAACCCATACAGTGGGGAGGCATGAGAATTTAAACGAATTTTTCTAATTTTATATTTACGCAAATCATTGTATTTTAATGGTTTTTTATGATTTTTCCTGTTTTTATCTGGAGGTAATTTTCTTTTTGGTAAAATTATTAGAATTTCTTCATAAACTCACCAGGCAGAACCGTTATATTTCTTCAACAAAAACAATGTGTTATGCGAATGAGTTTTCTATAATTCGGGGAATGATTTTTGCTCATTTAGCCGGTCCTGTGAGTAGTTAGAGTTTTTCTCCCATGATGATGATTCAAGGGAGATCGTGGTTAACCTTTATTAATTTTGGAGGGCTGAATCATGGTTAAATTATTCACTGTTTTATTGACCTTACTTGTTGCCTTGTCCTTTGGCGGAATGACTTTCGCCGGGTCCTTGGCTGACAATTCGTCCATTCAGAACACCTTTCCCTTGGGTGCAGATGGGGACAAGGATGACAAGGGCGACAAAGGTGACGACAAGCATATGGACGACAAAAGTGACGATGAAAAGGATGGAGAAAAAGGCGACAAGTAGTTTTTTCGCCTGGGCTTCATAATTTTTTTCAGTCTGTTTGAAGAACGACCTTCCGGATTAAACCCCGGAAGGTCGTTTTTTTATTGGACATGTTTTTCAATCTACACTTAGCCCCTCTTACCAATCAGCCCCTAGCCGATCCAATACAACCTGATGCACAACCGTATGGTATCCCAAGGTCGCCAAAAACACCGCCGTTCCGGCGACATCATAGGGATCAATCTTTTCACTATCGAGGATTTCTTCAGGCGTCGCATCCACCAATTCATCTGCCACACCACCGGGGCAGATCGCACTCACTTTGATATGAAATGCCCGCCCTTCATCAGCCAGCGACTTGGTCAAGGCCATGATGCCATGCTTTGAGGCGCTGTAGATGCCTGTTCCTGCCCAGGCCTGAATCCCGGCTACACTGGAGATATTAATGATGAGCCCGCCTCCTTGCCTTTTCATTTGTTGAAATCCGGCTCGACAACAGAAAAAGGTCCCCCGCAAATTGGTCCCCACCACCTCATCAAACATTTTTGTGGATGTGTCAGCCACCCGTCCTCCTCCAACCAGCCCGGCATTATTCACCAGAATATCGATTCGCCCATAGCGGGCAATCGTCTCCTGCATCAACGCGTCAACTTGTGCTTCCTGACTGATATCGGTTTGTTGCGCGAAGGCGCTTCCGCCAGCCTCTGTAATTTGCGCCACCGTTTGATGACACAAATCTACCCGTCTGGCAGCGACGACCACCGTTGCCCCCTCTTCTCCGAATCGAAGGGCAATGGCTTTGCCAATCCCGCTGCTGCTTCCCGTGACCACCGCGATTTTACCTTCTAGCCGTTTCATAACGTTCTCCTCCTTTAGGACTCTCCTCAAAACACGTTAGCCGTCTGCCTCGCCAGACCGACTCTTGGAGTGACTGTAGGCCACCCCGCCAGTCCAGGCCAACCATGATGAACCATAACCTGACGGTAAGAATGAGATCTCATCCAGGTCTCCACAGAAATAGAGGAACCTTCCGAGAGATTGAGCTGGAGACCACTCAAAGTAAGCCGGATTTTTTAATCCGATACCGGGCATTACTAGACAATTCTAAAGGTTGTTTCCTGAAAACCGACAAGTGGAGACATGGCTCACTCAACACCCACCCCTCTTGCACAGGAAGAGAGGGAAACCCTTCGTTCCTTTATCGCCGATCAATTGGAACGAGGGAATCTGGATCTCCCGCTTTTGCCCGTCGTGGCGAATCGGGTTCTTCTGCTTTCAAACGATCCGAATGCCGACGCCTCACAGCTATCTTCATTGATTCAACAGGACCAAGCACTAGCCGGACAGATCCTCCGCATTGCTAATTCCCCTGCCTATGCTTCTCGCACCCCTATCGTCTCGCTTCAACAAGCTATCACATGGTTGGGGTTAACGATGTTGGCCGGGTTAGCATTTTCAGTTTCGGTTCAAAACGGTGTCTTTCATACGACCGGCTATGAACCAGAAGTACGGAACCTCTGGCGGCATGCCTTGGCCACAGGGCTTTTCGGGAAAGAAATCGCCAGACGCATCCGTCATAATGTGGAAAACGCCTTTTTGTGCGGGCTCCTGCATACCATCGGGAAACCCGCCATTCTCCATCTTCTCTCACAATCTCCCGGGAACTCAGTGGAACCGTTTTCCTGGATCACGGTTGAATCCCTCTTCGAAGAGTTTCATGGTATGGCAGGTTCCAAATTGGCCGCTGTCTGGCAACTACCCGATCCGGTTCAGGAAACCATCCGCTACTACCAGGACGACCAGTACCACCAAGCCATTTCCCCCACAAAGGGAGCCATGATCACCTGCCTTGCTCATCATTTGGCCTCTGTCATGCTTGAGAATTCAACGCATGACGAGAATAGCCTGCTCACACTTCCTGTCGTGCAGGATCTGAATTTTTACCCTGAAGACATGACGGCCCTTCTGGAATTGGGCGAGACCGTCAAGGCAAGTGTGGAGTGTTTTTTGCCATGACGTCTCCTATCCCATTTGATCTGATTGTGATCGGCAGCGGCCCGGCAGGGCAAAAAGCTGCTATTCAAGGCGCCAAAGCGGGAAAGCAGGTGGCCCTCATCGAGCAAACCCGCGAGGTGGGCGGGGCGTGCGTCTATCAGGGAACCATTCCCAGTAAAACCTTGCGGGAAAGTGCCCTTCAAATGGTGCGATTTCTCCAGGCAACTGAGGTCTTTGAATTCCGCATGCGCGACGATGTCAAAATCACCAACCTGATGACCCGCTTGGACCGGGTCGTGCGCGCGCATGGCAAGTTTATGAAGGACCAACTCACCCGTAATGGTATTGACTGCTTTCATGGTCGCGCTGGCTTTGTGTCCGACCATGAAGTGCGAATCCAAAAAATTGACGGCACTGCCGCCCTCGTCACGGCTCCGATTATCATTGTCGCCACCGGCTCACGCCCACGCGTTCCTGATAATATTCCCATTGACCACGAACATATTCTGGACAGCGACTCCATTCTCTCCCTCGTCTATTTACCGAAATCCCTGACTGTGTTGGGGGGTGGTGTGATTGCCAGTGAATACGCCTCCATTTTTGCTTTACTGGGAGTGTACGTCACCATGGTGGATACGGCGGACCGCCCACTCAAATTTTTGGATCAAGAACTCACCGATGAATTTTGTGAAGCGTTTGAGAAAACCGGAGGGCACTATCGGGGCGGACAAAAAATCGCCACCGTCCAGTGGGACGGATGCTCTAAGGTGACGACCGTTTTAGAAAGTGGTGAAACGCTGGAAAGTGAAAAGGTGCTGGTGGCTCTCGGACGAGTGTCCAATCTGGAACATTTACATTTACAAGCCACCGGGATACAGCCGACGACTCGTGGGCTCATTCCGGTCAACCACCACTGCCAAACTACGGTTCCCCATATCTATGCCGTCGGTGACGTCATCGGCCCCCCGTCGCTGGCATCCTGCTCCATGGAACAGGGCCGACGTGCTGTCTGTCATGCCTTAGGTCTCAACCCCGGCGTCGCTCCTGAGCATATCCCCATGGGAATCTATACCATTCCTGAAATGTCCAGCGTGGGATTAAGCGAACAGGAAGCCACCGCCAAATATGGCGGAGCGACCGTGGGAAGGGCCAGATTTCATGAAATTGCGCGTGGACAGATCTCCGGCATGACCCATGGATTGCTCAAAATGATCGCTGACCCGAAAGGCGAACAACTGTTAGGCATTCATATCGTGGGAGAGGGAGCGACCGAACTGATTCATATCGGCCAAATGGGCTTGCTCCACAATATGCCCATCGACCGATTTATTGACAACATTTTCAACTTCCCGACCCTCGCCGAAACCTACCGGGTCGCCGCACTCGACATCGCCAAACAACGCCAACACTGAACAACTGGTTTCTTGTATTTGGAGGGTATGTTCCCAGCATCGAACCCGCCATCTTTGGATGATGAATGATTCGGCCATGGATAGATACACAGGTTGAGAGGGGGAAGGCCTTAACGGAGCGCTACCCCCATGATAACGGCAGGAATCTTCTGAAATACCCTCAGAACCGGTAGCTGAGTTCAAGCATGTGCAGATCCACTCCGCGATTATTGCTCCCGTATATTGCGGCATCTGACATATGATGAAACCGATATCCGGCGGATATCCTCCAGGGAAGATGATAGGTAATGCCACCATGCCCGATAATTTGAACGGGTCCGCCAATATCCTGTCGGCCATATTTTTCCTCGCTCAGATACGCCGCGCCACCGCCAATATCGAAGGTGAATCTCCAACTTGGCTTCGAAAACGCAAGCCCAGGGCCGACCTCCCCGATAAACCCTGAGTCTCCTGCCGCTCTCAACGTTCCGGCAGAAACATTCAGCCTGAAACGGATATCCCATCCAGAAGAAAAATCCCAACTCCAAGGAGTTCCAACCACGGCAAACACGTCGTATTGCTCGAAATCTTCCTTTTCGGTGGGTGGAATGCCTAACGTTTCAGAATTGATCCCTCCTCGTATCCCAACGGAAAGTAATTCCGTCTCTTTTGTGTGGGCCAAGCCCGAAAAAATTACCGTAAGCCACACCGTCATCACCAGGATTCCGGTTATCGTTGCTGGGACTTTGGACTCAATTTTCCTTCTCTCCACAGTTGGTCCTTTTGTTGTATTATGATAACAGCTCATCACATCACCATTCGCCGGCAAAATGGACAAGTCTTGATTTGTGTACCGCATGCTCGTCCCTTGACACATCGCCACTTGAGGCCAGAGAGAGGTTTATCACGATCTTTCCACACGTGAAACTTCTCTTCCCCCTGAACGAGGTCTGTGAGAAAAAATTATAAGAGGGGATTACAAAAATAATGACAATGGTGTGGTGTAATGAGGGGGTAGACGATGAGGCCATTCTATCATATTCTCACTCGCCTGTCGTCCCCTTTAGAGCTTCAGGGGAAGGAAGTAAACACGGTCAATGAACTATTCGAATTTTTGAGGCGGTCTATGCCGAATCTAAAGGTTACGGCCCTTTCTCGTTTCCTCCATTCACGTCTAACAGACCTTCTTCACTCGGACCAAACATGTGTTAGTTAGCCAATACCAGGGGCCAGGTCTTCATCAAGCCTCTCTTTTTGGGACTCGTTATAGGCTTTCTCAGCATCGTCTAATGCCGTGGATTGTTGAATTTCTTGGACCTCTTTTGGAGTGAGATATTTTAATGCCGTGGCGCCAAGCACCTTTTTCTCAGCGGTACCCTTTAATTGAATATGAATCAAGGCATCTGCCCCCATACGTTGCGCCTTCTTCACCAGAGCAAAATGGAGTTCATCCCAATTCACTTTCGATTTATCAGGAGATTGTCCGACCTCTATCTCATCCAACGTTTCATAGGGGACAATGGGCATTTCATCAAGTATTTCAACAACTTTATTGAGGTAAGCCTGGTCATCGGGCGGAGGGACATTTTCAATAACAGGTTCGGAGCGAGGGTATCGGGCTGCCTCCACATCAAAATCCTTCAGTCGCATGGCGGCCAATGCCGCCTCGTGAGGATTACTGCTTCCTGATAACCGCTTGAGTTTCTCTACTCGCGCAAGAGCTTCTTGCAGGCTCATTCTGGCCCCACTTTTCCGCAGAGCATTCACTGGCATTTCACAACTCCATGATCGCTTGCCATAGGACTTCCGTGGCTCATTTTAAAAAGGTAAGAATATTTTCATAATCAACCGTCCTTAGGTCTTGAATACAAGAAGAAGCCGTTAAATAGCAGATGGACCTAAGCTTTTGCTGTTTTTTCTACCTTCCCAGGATTCAGGTTGTCAAATGGTCTTTTGGAAAGGACAATAAGACTCCCCATCCCCAAAGTCCTTCCCCTTCCTTAGGCTGGCGAACGGCCAATGGCCATGGAAACCACAAGTTGACCTTGGGCCACCGACGACCTTCAAGGACTTTGGCTAATAGACCAAGAACTCATATTCCAACATTAGGAGCCAGGATAATGTCTTTGACCCCAGAAGCTTCCCTAACTAAAATTGAGATTTAAGGCCCCTGTGAGACTCTGATTGGTCGGAAAATGTGGAATGAACACGGGATCAGCGCAAACAGCTTTATTCCGATTAGTTTAGCCGGACTCGTTCTCGGTCATGGAAGCAATAACGACTTATTATTCCTCATTCATTCGCGCAACCGTGTTCCTCTTGGATTCTGATCTGTCTATTTACCACCGGCTGTCTGGTGGTTCCTCCTTATCAATCCTACGAGAATACCCTCATTCTCTATGAACCCTTAGTCGGGATGAATATCAGGAATCTCCAATGGCAGACTCTTGCGGTGAACGCCACCCAACCCTGGCAAAAATCCAATGTGCACCTCACCCCAGGAACCAATCTGAAAATTCTCGCCATGGGAAAGTGGGGCCTGGCACCTGGATCAAGGAATTTTCACCAGACACTTGAATGCCATGACTGTATTTACGGTCGTCATTCCGATCAGGAGTTAGCCGAACCCGATGATCACTACCAGAAGAAAGGACATTCATGAACCAATCCTCAAATACCGTCAAAGTCTTTGATACCTGGGTGCAAGGAAAAACTGGCACCATTCACTTTGACGTCATGACAACAGATGAAGATACCGCTCTTCGATTAGCCAAAACCTATCTTGCCAGCCTGGGTGAAGCGGAGGCCGTCATCACAACAGAAGAATGCCGATTTTGCCATAATGAACCCCTCGCCTTTTTCTCTCAAACCCAGCAACAGGAGTTTACCCAAATTGGAGGTTTTATCCTTCCTATGCCTTCCTGACCCTCCCCTGCCCTCATTCTGTTTTTTTTGTCAAAAGGGTCGGTAACAAAAGTCATAGGTTTGGGATTTGGTGGAGTCATATTCGACCCGTATATAAGTGTGGCTCGATGCCGGGCTAGGCTGGACTGCGCAGAACATTCCGATAGCCAGGCGCCCTTGGAATTGTGCACCGCACTTGGTCATGGCTATACTCAGTAGAGTAAGCAGGGCTTTAATGTAACATCACGTTTGCATGGGGTTCACTTCTCAATGGAAACTGATTTACACGAAGGATATGGGGAAAATCACGTTTTCTCGGGTATAAGATTAAAAAATAGAGTGAAAAAGACAATCCACCGCAGATCTTCAGGACGTAAGGAGGAAGAAAATGAGCCTAGCAGATAATACATGCGTGCCATGTCGTGGGGGCGTACCGCCGTTGGAACCTGGGAAAATCCAGGACCTGTTAGGTCAATTGGAGACTGGATGGACCCTAAATGCTCAAGGTCATATTGAAAAAACATATACCTTTGACAATTTTGCAGATGCCTTGGCTTTTACTAATCGAGTGGGCAATGTTGCCGAACTTGAGGGCCATCATCCTGATATCTATTTGGCCTGGGGCAAATGCAAAGTAGAAATTTGGACCCACAAAATTCAAGGCCTCACGGAAAGTGACTTTTATTTAGCTGCCAAGGCGGATCGTGCCTTTCACCTTCCTGCTGCCCACTGAAGGCTCTTCTAGGAACCAGCCAGAATTTGATTCACCCGGTCCCTTTAGAGGCAAAACAAACTCAGGCCCCTTCGCCTCGGGTCACCACCGGTTTCCGATCTCTTGGAACAAACGTCGCACATGAAGCCATGACATTTAGTTAATCAAATTTCCTTCGATCCAACTAAGACCCCCTGGGCTTGGCTAAAAGAGTACAAGGGCTTAGCATCCAGTCATTCCTATCCACTCAATTTCCATTTCACCCATAAATCTCGGTTTCGTAATACAAAATGTAGGCAATATCGAGATATTGCTCCGTCCTGGAATATTTAAGAGGCTTAACTCCGACCAATGAACGATTTGAAGGACCACAGACCTTCATCTGAGAATTTTGCAATGAGCAGCCCCAATCCGTTGAACCTATTCGCTAAGCCTTGCAGGGTTGCTCCTTTCCAGGATCTGAGAAGACGCCATTCTATCTCTCGCCGATATCCTCATACCTTGGAATCCTCATCGGTGACATTTTTGCCTAATAACTGGACTAAAAACACCACTCTCATCCTCCCTCCCACCATATTTTTCTTTATTTCATACACTTAACTTTTGGTTTGGTTTGTGCATTTTAGTTCTACCTATGGAAAAGAACAAAAATACATAAATATGTTTGACAAACTTTTCTTGCGAGGGTAGCCTATTAAGTTGTGCACAGATTTGCCGAAATGCCTTATAAAATGAATCACTTAGATAAAACATTACAGGTTCAGCGTTTCTCCATTTCTCTGCGACCGGCTGCCATTGCCAGCAATCTCCTCTTTGGATCCAGTGTCATTTTGATCACGTTGGCTCTCTGCCCACAACCATCTCTCGGCGAACCCTCGTTCACCCCTTCAAATGACTCCACAGAGGAAATGACATTTAATTATGCTATTGCACATAGCCACCCTCACCAAAGCACCTCAATTGAGACCCAAACGTCTCCGAATAGCACCATTCAAAACAATCAGCAATCATCTATTCTGATAGATCAAACTGAGAAACAAACTCCAGGTATGACAGGGTTATCTTCCGAAGACCCTTCGAACCCGTCTTCTGTAGATGATCTGGCTCAAACACCCTCACAGCAAATCCCATCATCGGATACCGGAAAACACATTACTCCCTCATCCGCTGATGTTTCCCAGAAACCTAACACTTCAGAAGACCAACGGATCTTTTTGTCTGGCGAAAACACGCTTGAAGCCCTAAACGCTCAAACTGGGTTCTCAATCAACTCCTCTACCAAATTACGTTTTTACCCTGCTGACTCATCTGAGCAACGGTCGCAGATTGTCCTAGCCCGATTCGCCAAGGCGTTTGACCAAGCATGGGAATCCACCCCGCTGAGAAAACCAGGGGCATATGGAACCATTCCCCTTGTACTGAACGATTCGGTAGAGAAAAATCTTGAATATTTTCAGTATGGGATTCATGATCGATTTCAATCCTATCTCGATCGCTTTCATCATTATCGAGACCTTGTGGAACCCGTTTTTCATGAACTAGGCCTCCCACCGGAACTCATGTATCTTTCACTCGTTGAAAGTGGGTTCAACCCTCGTGCATTTTCTCGATCCCGTGCCTCAGGCCCCTGGCAATTTATGAAAGCGACTGGTCGTGTGTATGGCCTTGACGTCGACTGGTATTTAGATGAACGGCGGGATCCTATTAAATCCACAGTAGCCGCCGCTCATCATCTTCGTGATTTATATGACCAGTTTGGCTCTTGGCCTCTCGCCCTCGGAGCGTACAATGCAGGAAGTGGAAAGATTTCACGGGCCATCAAAAAAACAGGAACCCGTGATTTTTGGAAAATTCGACAGACACGGCACATAAGACGGGAAACCAAAGACTATGTGCCTCGCTTTATTGCGGCGACCCTTATCGCACAAAATCCAACGGCCTATGGATTTAGTACTCCTGACGGCGATCGCCATGAATTTGAGGAAGTCCTGATTACGAAACGCGTGCATCTTTCAGCCGTTACACAACAAACAGGAATTCCGGTTGAGGAACTCCGACGACTCAACCCGGAACTTCGACGAAGCATCGTGCCCAGTCTTACGGGTCCAGGCTACTACCTGAAAGTACCCCTCGGCATGGCTTCATTGGTCGAAGAACTGCATCCGACACTCACCGTCTGGATCCAACCTCCTCCTCCTCCAACGGAATGGCATACGGTCAGACGAGGTGAGAGTTTATCGGTAGTAGCCAAACGATACAGAATGAAAGTTAGTCAACTGAAAGACATGAATAATTTGCGGAGCAATATCATACGAGTAGGAACCAAACTCCGAGTTCGTGGAGAAGTTGATGACGATTACGCTGATTCTGAAATCACCTGGTATCGCGTCAGGTCCGGGGATTCTCTTGGAAGCATTGCGACTCGGTTTCGACAATCCGTGAACGCACTGATGCGGATGAACAATATCTCCAGCCACATCATTCATCCAGGTGACCGGTTGCGGGTAAAAGGAAATCCTTCGGTCAGCCCGTCGAACAAAAACGACTCTAAATGGTATAAGGTCAGGCGTGGAGATAGTTTATGGACGATTGCCCAACAATTCAGAATGAGCGTGAACGATTTGCGAGCGCTCAATAATCTCTCTTCCAGCATTATTCAGGCTGGCCACATGTTGATGGTGAGCCAATAACCCACCTATTGGGTGAGCCACTTAACTAATACTATTTCCCCTCTCCTTTATCCTGAACCTGTGGGGCTTCAGGACTGCTCTTCTCAATCCCGTCCAGTTCACCCGTTTCCGAGGAAGGAGAATCTTTAGCTTCTTCCGGTGCCAACACTTTCACCCGGAGGGCAGCTTCCGACGCAAACGGAGATAAAGGAAATTCCTGGATAACCTTTTTATACTGCCCAACCGCTTCAGCAGTATTTTCATCAGCCTCTGCAATCTTCGCCAGCTCAAAAACGACCTGGTCTTTATTTAACGAATGAGGATCGGCCAGCACGGCATCAAATGCCTTTAGGGCGGACTCTCGATCGCCATTAAGTAAATAGGCAAACCCCAATCGCTGCTGGACTAATCCGACGAAAATATGATCTTGCCCATACTCTTTGATCCACGAAGTATACACCTCTATCGCCCCTTGATAATTTTTCTCCTCCATCATACTGTTGCCTAATAAAAATGAGGAGACTCCGGCGCTGGGCGTCCCAGGAAATTGCTCAAGGATGTCCTTGAACAGGCTTGAAGCTTTTTGAATATTCTCTTGTCCCTTTTTGACATCATCTAGTGGACGATTCAAATAGATCGTTTGCGCCTGACCTTCTAGTTCCCATGCATGCTCTTGATTAGTTTGATTGAGCCAACCCATCGTCACAATCGCCACGATCACAGCCAGAACAAGAAAAATTCCTCCCCATACCAGAGCCCGATTCTCCTCCACAAAAAACAAAAACCGTTCTTTACTCGATAGAAACTGAGCTTGCTCCACCATAGGAGATTTATTAGAAAGGTCTTTAATTTTATATCCCATAATTACTTTTCCCTCTCGTCACTAGGACGACCAAATATTTTTTTCTCGCATTCAGAATTTGGGTGTGCTGCCTTATACCCACGTGTCCTGTTCATGTCAAACAGTATTCCACACTATTTCATTTGAGTTGACAAGGCCTAACTCCCTGTTATAATGGACGAATTGTAGCGTTTTAATTTTAGGCGGATAGCTCAGCTGGCAGAGCGCTGCCTTTACACGGCAGATGTCGCAGGTTCGATCCCTGTTCCGCCTACCAAATATAAAAATATTATTTTGGCTTATGGTATTCTTGATCTGATATATTACGAAATTCTTCATCGACTCCATTTCCTCTTTGAATGAATGCGTGGGCTATTTGCCCAAGATCAAAAAAAAATTCGGGGCCGTCGTTCAGCTAGGTTTAGGACGCCAGATTGTCAATCTGGAGGTCGCGGGTTCAAATCCCGTCGGCCCCGCCATACCTCATCTCTCAGTGGTTTATTTCTATATCAATATCCCCTGTTTAGCATCTGACCAGCCTAGAGGAGGTCGAAATACAACTATATGACCTTTGCTGCCAATCCTTCCGAGTTCTTTGGGTCCCTGGGCCTGCTATCCATTGTCATTCTTTTCATCCTGTCAATTTTTTCCGTGATTTCCTGGGGAATCATTGTGAACAGATTCAGGCGGTTTAGCCGCATTCACCAAGATGAATCACAGTTCCTCCAATTGTACGAACAGAATCCCATCGACCAGCATACCTTAAGAAGTCAGGCTCAAACATTAACCTATAGCCCAAGCTCGGTAGTTTATTTGGGCATAACCGACCGCTTGCCCGAATCCTCTGATCTCTTCACCTCGAGGCCACCCCTGGAGGCAAAACCCGCAGAGCGAGCCCCTAACCGACAGTACTTGGAAAAGGTCGCTCAATACATCATCCAGAACCAAATCAGCCAACAGGAAGCCTATTTGCCTTTTTTGGCGACCACAGGAAATCTGACTCCGTTTGTCGGTCTTCTAGGAACAGTTTTGGGCATTATCAATGCCTTTCATGAAATCGGCATTCAAGGTTCAGCAAGCATTGCCGCAGTTGCTCCTGGAGTTTCTGAAGCACTCGTGGCCACTGCTGCCGGGCTCTTTGCCGCAATTCCTGCCGTGATGGCCTACAACTATTTTCTCTCTAGAATTCGAAAAATGTCCTTCAGAGTTGAGGCATTTACCATTGAATTTCTCAATACGATTGAAGAATCTGAAAAAGCCTTTGAAGTGGAAGTGACCCGATGACCACTGGATCAAGGCCTCGACAATTTCTCTCAGAAATCAACGTCATTCCTCTCGTCGATGTCGTCTTAGTTCTCTTGGTCATTTTCATGGTTACCGCCCCGATGCTACATCGTGGCTTAGACATTAATCTCCCAACAACATCTTCCAACAATATACAAGCGGAAGAACGCCTGATTGTGACGATTCAGCGAGATCACACCTTATCCCTCGGTAACGACACTATTAGCTTGGTCAATTTACGAGCCAAACTTCAAGAAGCCAAAATCTTAAATCCCTTAATTTCGGTGTATCTGCGAGCGGATCAAACAGTTCCCTATGGAACAGTGGTGCAGGTCATGGATGAAGTCAAAGGGGCCAAAATTGAACGTCTTGGAATGATTACCGGCCCCAAAATTGAAACAATAATTGAGGACGATACCATCGGGATTTCCCGCTAAGCGTTTGACCAATGGGACATGCTGAATCCCCAAGTCTAATTTCCCTTGGGCTCGCTGCTGATGTTTCACAAGAAAGCTCCTCATTCCGTTGGGGACTCGTCACCTCAGTTTTTCTGCATGCCCTCGTCATCATGATGGCCCTGTTCTTACGATTTCAATCCACAGTCGAGGAGCCTTTCAGAGCCATCGAGGTAAATCTTATTTCTTTACCGGAGGAGCAGGCTCCGGATTCAAGCCAAAAAAAATCTTCTCCCCCGGCGCCTTCTCAACAAAAATCTCAGCCAACAAAAGCAGAACCAATAAAGACCGAACCCAAAGAAGCCGCCCTTCCTCCTTTGCCAATTCCAACACCCTCCGAACGATTATCGGAATTTTTGGAAGGGGCGGTTGGCTCGATCGTAGTGCCCCACAAACAAGAAATGGCCACTCCGGCACCATCTCCTCCAACCGAACAACCTCCCTTGAACGACCAGTCCCCGTTATTTGAAAATCTTCGAATGCCCCCTATTGCTCCACAAATTTCGCGTCCGGAACGCTTACATTCTTCACAACCGTTAGTCGCTCCTAAGCCTAACGCAACGCCATCACCCAAACAGGCTACACCCCCAACACCTGTTCCTCCGGAGCCTCAAGATTCGGTATCCCAACCTCAGCCTCCTAAAATTGAGCCAACTGTCAAACTCGCTCCTGTGCTACCGGAATTGAGTTCGGTGACCCCGTTTAAGATGTCCGAAAAGGAAAGACAGCCCAAAGACGCTTCTCCACCCAGTAATATCGAGGAATCGCTCAAGCGAACCCTCCCGACCATACCGACGCTGGCACCGACTCGAAAAATCAAAAAACAGACCAAAGCCTCCACGCCGCAACAAGAAAAACCTTTCACCCCTGGACTCTCCGCACCGCAATTAGCCCAAATTGCACCATCCCCACCACTGGAAAAACCTCCCCAACGTGAGAAAATGTCAGATATGATGAAGCAATTACTAGAAGAAGCTAAAGCCCCCAACTTGAAACTGTCTCCAGCCTCACCACCCCCTCAAGAGTCTGGGTCCTCTTCTTCAGCACAAACCCAACCGGTGCAGTCAGAAATGGATCAACGAATTGCAAAATTATCCATTCCCGACGTCACGCCGGTTGAATCGATTAAAAATCGCCTCCAACTCCTGGAAGTGCAACCCACTTCAAATTCCAGGAATACTGCGGCTCAGTCTTCTGCGGGAACAAATCATTATTATGGAATGATCCAGGACCTCATTCAGGATCAGTGGAGAAGAACCCCACTCGTTGCAAATGCTCCGTTAGTGGTGCTCAAATTCCGTATTTTTCGAACTGGAAAAATTTCCCAGATTCGCATTGATAAAGGTTCAGGAAATGGATATTACGATTCCGCCGCTCAACGGGCGGTAAATGCGGTCAATCCCTTACCCCCATTTCCACCTGATATTTCTGATGCTTTCCTGGATGTGCGTTTTCAATTTATCAAAACGGATCAAAAGGATTAGTTAAGGACACCACCTATATTATGAAAAATGCACTCAAACCTCCGTATGCCATCCTGGCTCTGCTTGCCTTTTCTGTAATTACCGTATCCCCAGCCTTTCTTCATGGAGAGGAAGCGGATCTCAAAGCCACACGTTCAGAATTCCAAAAAATCCCTATTTGGGTAATGGGATTCTCCCCTGTCCAACGGGATACCGGTCTCTCAGAAGACATTGAGACTCAGGTCCCATCCGTCCTTAAAGCGGATCTCAAACGCTCACAAATATTTTCAATTGCTGAATTACCTCCTGCCAAAGGAGATTTTTCTGACAATAAATGTATGAGTCTCTCATCAAATTTGGCACCGCACTTCCAAAAAGTGACGGTCTCTACGTGGGGAAGAATAGGAGTAGGAGGGACTTCAAACGGAGTCCAGGGAATTATCCTGGATGCCTGCGCATTTGATCCGGGACAACAGGAGGTATTGACCGGGAAACGGTACTTTTCCCTCAAAACGACAGAAACCCTCACTCGCTTGATGGCCCATCGGTGGGCAGACGAACTGGTCTATCGATATACCGGCGAGCAGGGTATTGCCAGGACGAAAATCGCATTTGTAGGTCAAAAAGAGAATGGACGAGAGCTTTTTGTCATGGATTACGATGGGTATGATCCGCAACAGGTCACGGCTGACGGGTATTTAAACCTCATGCCTACCTGGGCCCCGGACCGGAAATCGCTTATTTACACCGCATATCGTGATCGCAAACAACTCATTATGAAAAGGGAATTGGCTACCGGTCGGGAGGAAATTTTGGTTTCGCCAGCCAGCTTGAACATTACGGCCTCCTTTGCTCCTAATGGAAAATCTATTGCCTACTCCGCTGCCCAAGATGGCAACTCGGATCTATATCAGATAGAATTGGACAGTAGAAGCGTGAAGCAGTTAACCTCGCACAATAGCGCAGATTTGTCCCCGTCATGGTCTCCAGACGGGCGACATCTGGCCTTCACTTCAGATCGGGGAGGCCGCCCCCAAATTTACATCATGGATGCCGAGGGCTTGAACGTCCGTCGCTTAACCTTTGATGGAGATTACAACGCGGCGCCAGCATGGTCTCCAAAGGGAGATTGGATCGTCTATGTGTGCCGGGTGCCAAGTGAGGGATTTAAATTATGCCGCATCAGTCCGAATGGGGAACAACGGAAACAAATCACCAACGGGCAAAGCATTGATGATTCTCCTTCCTGGGCTCCAAATGGACGCCATATTGTCTTTAGTTCGATTCGAAGAGGAGAAAGTCAATTATACATCATCACTAGTGAGGGAGCCGGATTGGAGAAAATTTCCTCGGCAGGAGAACATCTCAGCTCTCCCTCTTGGTCGCCATTTCAACCATAATTTACGAAACAACCACCGTGATAGTTCAAAAAAGGAGTCGTTTTATGCGCCCAGCCATTCGCGTGATTTCACTACTTGGCATTATCGGTCTTTCACTCGTCAGTATGTCGGGATGTGGGGAAAAACGAATCCACGTTTCCACCGCCTCCGGTTCCCCTGGCGAAGAGACTGAGACATCAGAATTAGACGGCGATTCAGCAAAGGTAGCAGGAACCTCAATTGATGAATCTTCCCTGGCAGGGCAAGGCGCTTCCACCGAGGAAGTTCGGGCAGATGCCGTTCACCCAATTGCTCCGGTTGACCCTCTCAATTTTGGCTACGACCCCAACCATATGGATCAATGGTTCAAGCAGAACTCTCAAGCGGGTATCGCTCCCGAGAAAGACTCTGAAATTGATACAAGTAGTAGTGCCGGTCCATTGACCCCATTTAATGATGGAAATGACATCTCAACTCAATCAAGTTCTTCAGGCATGAACGGTTCAGATCAAGACCAATCAGGGACGTCGCCCTTCACCTCCCAGACGGAATTCCAAAATGATCTCTCAAATCTGCCAAAAGACACGGAACCAATTCCAGAAACACTTCAAGTAGCGAAAGCTGAACCGTCAGAGATCATTCGAGAGCAGTTGGATAAAATTCAAGAGGAAGAATTGGCCACCATATCTGCTGGTTTAGAGGATGTCTTTTTTCAATTTGATAGTTGGGCTCTCACCGAGGAAGCTAAGGATTCTCTCGAACGGGACATGGCCTGGCTCACCAACGATTCCTCATCACTTTTAATTATTGAAGGACATTCCGATCAACGTGGGACGCAGGCCTATAACATGGTGCTTGGGAAAAAACGAGCCATGGCCGTTCGGGATTTTCTCTCTCAATTGGGTGTTGATCCTTCACGATTGACGGTCATTTCCTATGGGAAAGACAAGCCATTTTGCCAGGACACCACAGAGGTATGCTACCAATTGAACCGACGGGGACATTTGCTAGTTCAAAATTAGCAATCCTTCAATCGACTGGTTTTCGGAAAACATGGAGGAATAATTCCAGAGTGAATATAGGGCTGACCTTGCGAAATGTTTCAAGACAGTTGCCATCATCTTTCCCTCTCAAGTGGATAGTGGTATGTGGGGTCTCTAGTTTATTGGTTACAGGCTGCGTGGCCCAACAAGCTGACCTTGCCCGAATTCAAAAAGACTTAGAACTACAGATTGCTAAGATCAAGGATGAAAAAAAGGCCCTTGGCTTACAAGTTGATGAAACTAAGGCACAACTGATCAAGATGAATGAGGAAGCGCAAAAAACTCGCGGCAATCTGGCTTCTATTAATCAAAAAGCCACGCTCCTCCAAGAGAAGGATGTGGCGAGTTTATACGGAAAATTGGAAGAAACTGAAAAAAGTCTCCAAGATCTCAAAAAGGACTATACGAACCAAACAGACACATTAAAATCTGATGTCCAATCGATTCAATCAACGATTCAGGCACAGGGGGAAGACCTGCAAACGGTCAAAACCCACAATACGACCCTTGCCCAACAGGTTGATGAAAACAATCAGGCATTAACCACGAACATGGGCGAATTTCAGAATTCCCTTTCCCAATTTAAAGACACACTGACAAGCCTCGGAACAACAATTGGACAGGTCCAAACAGATTTATCAGGACAACGACAAGACCTCGGAGTCGTGCAATCTCGAACAGAAAAACTGTCCGGTTCGATACTACAGGTTCAGGGAGGAATAGAGAAATCGGGAGAGTTGCTCAGTGCCAGACTTGATGAACAATCAAGACAAGTCACTCAGTTGGAAAATCAGGTCACGATCCTTCAGGACAAACTTGCCGCCGACACCCAAGCCCTTCGGACCTATCTGGAACAGGATGTGAATGCAGCCATGGCCCAGCTAGTTGCCGAAATTAATACCCAGCAAGCCCCCAAGCTTGCGCAAATTGATTCCCTACAAAAAGACATGGAAGCCTTGGGGACACACGTACAAGCGGATGCTTCTCACGTACAAGATCTTTCCCAATCAGTTCTCAAGCTTCGGGAAGCCCAGGAAGTCATGGGGAGTTTACTTGGGAAACGCGGAGATGAAATTATTCAACAAGCGGGACGACTTTCGGAACGCATGAATACGGTTGAATCACACCAAACCGCATTGACCGAGCAACTCCAATCCAATACCCAAAAAACATCGGCTCATCTGGTCGAGGTAAATGCCAGCCTCAACTCCATTACCCAAGCTCTTGACCAAACCAGGCAATCACTCTCCAGCCGCCTGGCCAAACAAGAAGAGGCGGGACAAGTACTCAATCAGTCCGTTCAACAATTCCAACAGTTGAAACGAGACGTCCAGGACCAAAAACAACAGTTGCAGACGGTCAACCAGCTTGTAGATCAACTCAACCAGACGGCCGACCACATTGGGTCACGATTAAAAGATCTGGAAACCCATCAATCCGGGCTGGTGGGGAAAATCGACTCTGACACCCAGATGACCAATACCCACCTCCAAGAAGTCAACAGCGGAATCCAATCAGTCGCCCAAGCATTGGAAAATGTCAGTACAAAGCTGAATGCTCGTATTGAAAACCAAGAACAGCGGCTGAATCGGGCCATGACCTCTTTCCAACAGGTCCAAGGGACTGCCGATACCTCGCAAACCAATCTGACCCACCTCAATCAGTTAACAGAAACCGTCAATAAATTGCGTGATGTGATTAATACCATTGGAACCAAATTAGGTGAGCGAGTGGACCAGCATGAGGATCGACTGGGTCAATTGGCCCAGAGGGTAAATCGCCTGCAAAGCCCCAAACCGCAAAAATAGGCTTCACCATTACTTAATATTCTCAAGGAAAGGCCGAGTATATCTCTATACCGTCATATGCCCCCTTTGTCTTAACGCCCTGGCAATTGATAAGATACCAGTTGAAGGTTAATTAGGTTCCACCACATCTTTTGTAGCCGAGGCCGGTATTTCATGACTCACACATTTTCCAAAACGGCCATTTTAATAGGGTTATCCCTCACGGGCGGATGGGGTTGCGCAACAGAGCCCAATCTAACTGACATCCAAAAACAGGTCCAAACACTCATGGTTCAACAGGAAGCGTCCCACAAGCAGGAAAAACAAATAATCGACCGAATGGAAACGGTTGAATCGCAATTGGATGAACATGATTTCTTAGTGGGAGAGCTCATTAAAACGGAGGAAGAGGCCAGCCTGGATACTCGCCACCTTTTAGAAAAGCTGGAACGGACCAGTGCTCTGCTCCGAGAACAAATTGAACAAACCCGTTCCACCACTCAACGCCGTGACCAAGACCTGTCCATTCGGGTAAAGGCTCTGGAAAGCCGCATAGACAACGTAATTCATCAACCTCGATCTGTATCGGAATCCCCGGAATCCACGACTCCTAACCCTGCAAACCCTGCGTCAAATCCGAAGGAAGCCCAGACGGGATTACCTGCATCCCCTGAAGAGCGTGCGGGGGCGGAAAATGAGGCGTCGGCTTTTCGGTCAGCCTATAAGGTTTTTCTCAACGGAAATTATGACCGGGCCTCGGTAGAATTCAAACGATTTGTCACAAATTATCCGTCGACCACCTTAACCCCTCAAGCCTATTACTACCTTGGGGAAACGTTCTACGTGCAAAAACACTATGACGCTGCCAAGCAGGCCCTGGAACAAGTCATCAGCCGCTATCCTAGCAGCAAATACCGGAGCCACGCGTTATATAAGCTCGGACAAATAATGCTTGAGATCGACCAACGATCAAAAGCTCAGGAACTGTGGAACTCTATCATCCAGGATTACCCCGATTCACCAGAATCCACCCAAGCGAAAGAGCAATTAAAAAAATCCGGGCTGTCTTGATCCTCTGCAAGCCTTCGCAATCTATTTTTCACACTCAATACCTTGTGCTTTGAATCCCATGTCTTCGACCGTAACTGGAAAAGTTCACATTCTTCCAGATAGCGTGTCGTGTCGTATTGCCGCAGGAGAAGTGGTTGAACGACCCGCCTCCGTGGTGAAAGAACTTATCGATAACAGTCTGGATGCCGGCAGCACGTTGATCACCGTTGAGGTTGAAGAAGGTGGTCGACGGGTCATTCGCGTCATGGATAATGGGGCAGGAATGACGCGAACGGATGCTCAACTGGCCTGTCAACGCTTTGCAACAAGCAAACTCCGATCCGAAGAAGATCTCTTGACACTCCTGACAATGGGTTTCCGAGGAGAAGCCCTTCCCAGCATCGCCTCCGTTTCCCGTTTTTCCTTAAAGACGGTTTCCCCCGAAAGCCCCCTTGGTACGGAGACCCAGTCAATGGGGGGAGTAGCATGGGAGGTTTGGGACTATACCGGCCCGCTGGGGACTCAAGTGGAGGTACGTGATCTTTTCTTTAATACTCCAGGGCGGCTGAAATTTCTCAAGACTGTTCCCACCGAATTTTCTAAAATTTGTTATGTCGTCCAACAGGCGGCAGCCATGCACCCAGGGATCCACTTTCGATTACGCCACCAGAATCATACGGTGCTGGAGTATCCTGCTGTATCCTCACTGCAAGACCGATTATTACAGATCTACGGACCGGACTTCCTTGAACGCTTTCTCCCCGTCACCTATAACGCCGGTTCATTTCAACTCACAGGGTTTACTGTCAGTCCTCACCATGCACGAACGTCTCGTGCGCCACAGGAAATTTTTGTTAATGGCCGCCCTATAAAAAATACGACTATTTCCCATGCTGTGCATGAAGCCTACGGATCCTTTTTACCAAAAGGGAAACACCCACAATATATCGTATTTATCCATCTTGATCCCCAGTCAATCGATATCAATGTCCACCCGACTAAACGGGAGGTTCGCTTCTCCCATCCAGAGTTCGTACATATGGGGGTTCTCCGTGGCATTAAAGCTCTCTTTTTCTCGCAACCCTCACCCGACATCATATCCAATGAGCACAAGGAAGCCCCTGACCCAGTTACTCCTCATTTACCCAGAACAACACCAGGATCAATGAACGTCGCGCCGGCTTCATTCCAGCATGGGTCCGAATTCCCTCGTAGGGGCACCAATCGACCTTACCCTCTTTCTCTTTTTGTCCAGGAGCCGCCATCGGTCTATGGGACTAGGGAGCAGCCATGTGAGGTGCATTCTCTCGGGCAAATTCATCACACCTATCTTCTTGGTCAAATCGATCAGGATTTATTCATTGTCGACCAACACACGGCCCATGAACGAGTACGCTTTGAGAGACTGCTTCGGTCATGGAAGAAAAAAGAAATTCTCCAACAAAGCTTGCTCATCCCTGAGCCGGTTGAACTTCTTCCCCACCAGGGAGAGTTATTGGAAGAATGGCTACCTTTTCTGGCTCAAGCAGGATTGGATGTGGAACGATTTGGAACCACGTCTTATGTTGTGCGAGCCATTCCAGCCATGTTAGGAAATATATCAGTTGGTTCCCTGATCCTGGAATTATTGGATGAACTCTCGGAGTGGCAATCCACAGATGCGCTGGACAACACGATTAAACCCATTCTGGCCACAATGGCCTGTCAAAGTGCCGTGCAAGCCGGACGCCCCATGACCCAGGCGGAAATCACCATCCTTTTACAGGACTGGGCACAAGAAAGCTTTCCGATGACCTGTCCTCATGGGAGGCGAGTGGCCATTAAACATTCGTTGGAAGAATTGCACACAATATTTGCCCGCCCATTGAAATAAGGCTCATTCGCTGATTGTTCATGAAACAGGCCGACATTATCACAGCATGGAAACCCATCGTCGCTATTGTGGGACCAACCGCAATCGGGAAAAGCCGCATCGGGATTGAAGTCGCCAAAATTCTCCACACGGAAATTTTAACCGCAGACTCCCGACAGGTCTATCGTGGAATGGACATTGGTACCGATAAACCCTCATTAGCAGAACAGCAAAATATTCCTCATCGCTTAATTGATCTCGTCGATCCAGGTCAATCCTTTAACGCGGGCGACTTCCGGCTTCACGCGACCCAAGACATTGCCCGCCTGCACCGCCTAGGTCTCCTGCCCCTTGTCATCGGAGGCACCGGACTCTATATTCGGGCCCTCTTACGTGGTCTTTGCCCAGGTCCACCCGCCAATTGGATTATTCGGAGTGAATTAGCCCAAGAAGCCAAAGCTCAGGGACCGGCTTTTCTTTATAAAAAGCTTCAACAGGTGGACCCCGAACTCGCACAACGGCTACATCCCAATGACCAGCCGAAGGTCCAACGCGCCCTTGAAGTGTATCGCATTCTCGGGACACCGCTATCGGTCATTCAGCAGCAACACCGGTTTGACGACGCTCCATATCCATATTTATTGATCGGGCTCACCATGGAACGCCAGACCCTGTATCAGCGAATAGAAACACGCGTTGATTGGGAAATTCAGAAGGGACTTGTGGAAGAAACGCAATCCCTCATGAATCAAGGATTTTCTCGAGAGCTGGGCTCCATGAAAGGGCTCGGCTATCGACAGTTTTCAGGATACTTAGCCGGTGACTATTCTTATGAAGAAGCTGTGCGATTATTAAAACGGGATACCCGTCACTTCGCCAAACGACAGATGACGTGGTTTCAGAAGGAACCCGGCATCCTGTGGATCACATTGGAAGGGTCAGACATTCCACACCGGGCGGCCACCAAAATCGTGGATCATATCAATCAGTTTCTCTATACCTTTGCACGGTTACCATTTCCTGCGGAACCAACGCCCGATTTAAAATCCATCCAATCGTCAGGTTAACCATACAGGGCAGTTCATGATACAATGCGGAAAACTTCACTCTTTTGGGACAGAAAAACTCCTCACTAGTTCGACCTCCAATCAGCATACAACTGAAACCACATGCCCTTCCCTTTTGATCAGAGAGACCTACTCACATGGCGGAGAACGAGTGAATGAATATTAAGCGCCCATCCTCTCCTACCCAACGAGCTCAAATCGGGATAATTGGAGGCAGCGGACTCTATGAAATGGACGGATTCACCAACCTCAAAGAAGTCCGGATGGCAACCCCGTTTGGGAAACCTTCGGACGCCATAATTCTGGGAACCTTTCATGGCATACGCGTCGCCTTTTTGGCTCGCCACGGTCGAGGACACCGCACTCTCCCTTCCGCCATAAATTATCGCGCGAATATTCATGCCCTAAAAGCCCTTGGTGTGACGCGGGTATTTTCCATCAGTGCGGTGGGAAGCATGAAGGAATCCATTCGACCGGGGGATTTTGTTCTGCCTGATCAATTCATTGACCGAACCACTCAACGTGACAATACGTTTTTCGACCAGGGCATCGTCGCCCATGTCGCCTTCGCTGATCCCCTGTGTGGGACCTTATCGAATGTGCTAGAAAAGGCCAGCGAAGGAGTCTCCGTGACGGTGCACCGTCCTGGTACGTACCTCTGCATTGAAGGGCCACAATTCTCCAGTCGGGCGGAATCTTTTCTCTACCGGCAATGGGGTGTGGATGTTATTGGTATGACAAATATTCCGGAAGCCAAATTGGCTCGTGAAGCCGAACTGTGCTATGCCACCCTTGCGCTGGTCACGGATTATGATTGCTGGCATGAGACAGAAGAAGCCGTGTCCGTTGGAGCCATCTTATCCATCATGCATCAAAATGTCGAAACCGCAAAACTCGTCCTTCGGCAGGCACTCGATCTCGCAAAAGACCTAGGGCCTTGCTCGTGTCAGACCGCATTAGAACACGCCGTCATCACCCCGCTTAAACAAATGAGTCCGACCTTGAAAAAGCGGTATCAGCTTCTATTACGGCGTCATTTACTATCGACCACCTTACACTCCAAGAAAAGGTCCTAATCATTATGGGTAATTTATTAGTAGTAGGATCCGTCGCCTTTGATTCTGTACGAACGCCTTTTGGTGAAGCCTCGGATGTGCTGGGAGGATCCGCCACGTATTTTTCCACTTCGGCCAGTTTTTTCACGGACGTGAATCTGATTGCCGTCGTTGGCGAAGACTTCCCAAAGGAACATCTCGATTTCCTGCGTAGTCGAGGCATCAATCTGGACGGATTAGAACAACGACCCGGAAAAACCTTTCGCTGGCGAGGAGAATATTCCTATCAACTCAACGAAGCTCAAACCCTGGAAACACACCTCAATGTTCTAGAAACGTTCCGGCCGAAAATTCCGGCCAGCTATACCACGCCATCCGCCTTGTTTCTGGGTAACATTGATCCAGAATTACAACTGGATGTCCTGAATCAAGTGAAGCGGCCATCAATCGTGGCCTGCGACACCATGAACTTTTGGATTGAGGGGAAAAGGGAAGCGTTATGGAAAGTCCTCGAACATATCGATATCCTCGTTATTAATGACGGGGAAGCCCGTGCTTTGGGCGATGACGCAAACCTCGTACAAGTGGCGAAACGGATCTTATCGCGTGGACCCAAAACCCTCATTATTAAACGCGGAGAATATGGGGTCTTGATGTTTCATCAGCAGGAAATTTTTGGGGCTCCAGCCTATCCACTGGAAGCGGTCAAAGATCCAACCGGCGCCGGCGACACCTTTGCCGGCGGCTTCATGGGGTACCTTTCTGCTACGGAAAATTACTCGCAAGCCGGGCTTCGACAGGCCATCATTTTTGGAAGCGTCATGGCCTCATTTAATGTGGAGGAATTCAGTCTGGACCGCCTCAGGCATCTAACCCGTGAAGACATTGATAAACGATTTTCTTCCTTTAAACATTTAACGCATTTTGAAGATTTGTCATAGACCTGAAGACTTCGGTATGCACACCATTTACATGATGTGTGCCTTCACATCACAATCCAATGAATACAGGAAAGGCTTATCTCATTCAGGATAACGCCATGGAAACTCTTGGTGGATTATTCCGACAGACCCGGGAACGACAACGTTTATCGTTGGAACAGATCGCTTCCAAAACTCGCATTCAACAGCGCCATCTTCAAGCAATTGAGGAAGAGGACTTCGCAAGCCTACCGGCCAAAGTATTCGTCAAAGGGTTCGTACGGTCGTATGCCCGTTCGTTGGGTCTAGATGAAGATAATGCCCTTCAGCTATTCCTAACCACCTCCAGCGATTTCTATGATCGCACCCAAGAGGAGCAGCAACACATCCAGGTCACATTGCAAGCAGCCCATCGCAAGCGATTCAATTGGAACCTTGTTGTCATTCTTTTTCTGGCCATCGGTGGAGTCCTCTTTTATCTCCTACCCTGGCAGCAGGAAACCGTTCCACTCCAACCTGAATCCGAAACTCCTGAACCAATCAGTGGAATGCAGAATAAAGAAATACTCGATCCCACCCCCCATATTGAAGAGTTACCCGACATCGTTTCATCGGAATCCCCCGTCGACACCGAGATCCAGCTCACTTCTCCTCCCCCACCTGATATCATACCTTCACAGCTACCCCCTGAACCTCGACCGGTACCGACCTTGCCTGTTTCCCCTGTTCCCGAAAAGGCCACCGGGATCGATGGAACGCTGGTCCTAGAAATCGAAGCCACACAACTGACCTGGGTGGTGGTGCAGTCGGACGATCAGGCCCCGCATGAAGCCTTATTACAACCTGGACAAAAAAGCACCTGGAAGGCGGATAAACAATACTTGCTCACGTTAGGGAATGCGGCCGGTGTGATCGTCCGCCTTAATGGAGAATTACAAGGTCCATTTGGCAAGCCAGGTCAGGTAGTCCGGGACATTCATTTGAAGCCCTGACGTCACAACACGACGGACTATAGCCCCACACAATCGTCCATCCTCCCGCCCTTCAAAATTTTCATAAATTATGATGCACCATACCTATTTGAACAAAGCTTGAAAAGCCTTAGGCCTGCCCATCCCCTTCCACACCCCCTTCTCAAAATCTCCAGTGAAAGCAGCCCACTTAGCCCACATTGGAAAAATTCTACAGGACACAACATCAACTCTTTTTCAACTTCTTGACAGGCTAAAAAACTCATTGATATGATGAAAAAGTTTGAGTGGGTTAAGGGTGTCCTTTTGAATGTGATTTAGTTTAAGGCTCTGCTCAAACAACACAAATTCAAAAAGAGGAAAAAAAGGGGAAGCGATAATGCCATCCCCATGTTTTTTTACGGTCTCATCAACTCTGTTTAACCTTAGGAGGCTTACATGACGTTTTCGATGAAAGTGCTTGGAACTTTAACCGCCGCCATGTTTTTGACCACTGGTTTAGCCATTGCCGGACCAGAGAAAGATCCAATTCCTTCCCGGGTTCCGGCTGATCAACGCTCTGCAGCCAAAAAAGACAAAACAGACTTATATTCCAAGGCCGAAGATGCTTCGCCTGAAATCGTGGCGGAAGGCAAAGCCTTGTATGAGGGAAAAGGGACATGCATTAATTGCCACGGCAAAGAAGGCAATGGCCAAGGGCCGGCAGGAGCCGTCTTGACCCCAGGGCCTCGTGACTTCACCAATTGCAAATTTCACAAGAAACGGAAAGATGGCGAACTCATGTGGGTCATCAAGAACGGTAGCCCTGGCACAGGCATGGTGCCTTTAGTCCCAGCCACCATCAGCGAAGAAGAAGCCTGGAAGGTCATTGCATACGAAAGAAGCTTCTGCAAAGATTAATTGATATTTCCTATTTGTACGAAAAACCCCCGCTGAGCTTAGCTCAGCGGGGGTTTTTTATGAAAAACACCTTAGTCCCTGCCAAGTATAGCGTTTCCCCGTTGACACAATTCAAATTCCTTGACTAGACTCAACCAGGTAGAAGGCCACCCAAATCACTTTTCGTCAATAAAATTTCTAGAGTAAGGAGAGCATGTTCATATGGCCAAACGACGATCACTTCAGGAAGACGCAACGTCTCTAAAAACCAAGGTCACGAAATCCCTAGCCAGTAGCGACAATCCTGAGGGAGATTCAACCATCCGATCATTACGAAAACGTTTACGAAGAGTGCAACGGAAGGTCCGAACAGCCAAACGGCGCGAGGAACAGCGGAAATCAAAGAAAGTCGTGGCAGAGGCCTAAGGTTCTGCAGATTGACCCTGAAGAGAATTTGGAGGAATTGAGGCATGCGGGACGACCAAAAAAATATGGATGATGCGTTTTCAGATAAAACGGAGGAGTTTGTATCGTTGGAAGGCAAGACAACCCTGCCTGAAGACGAGCTAGTGGATGAAGTCTCAGAAGCTATCACGGCGGACGCAGATGAAGAAACCACAGACATCGTTGCCTCTGCTGAGGAAACCGAAGAAGAAACAGAACAAGAAGAAGAGTTGGTCGAAGAACAGGTCAAAGATGAAATCGATATTCAGATCGATCTTTTGAACGATCCAGAATGGGTCGTCCGACGCGAAGCAGTGACTACCCTGGGCGAAATGGGTGATGAACGCTGCATCGAACCTCTGGTTCGATGCCTTCGAGATGGAGATTGGCAGGTTCGAGACGCCGCAGTTGAAGCCATTGCCATGATTGGTTCACCGGCCGTGGACCTTCTGCTCCGCTATATACGAGACTACGATGCCCGGAAATCAGTGATTAAAGCGTTGGGGAAAATTAACGATGAACGAGTCCTTGATCCGTTAATTTCGATGCTCCACAATGATGAGTTTAAGGACGATGCGACTTGGGCGCTCGCAGAACTTGGACAACCGGCTGTTGGACGATTACTCGAATGCCTGAAGAATCAAGATGAAGTTATTAGGAAACAGGCCATTCTGGCTCTAGGAGAGATCAGGGATTCCAGTAGTGTTGATTTATTAATGGAAGGATTGCAAGACCCTGACTGGTTCATCCGGCTTTCGTCAGCAGCCGCGCTAGAAAAAATCGGAGATCCTCGTGGCCGAGAGGCGATTAAACTTTTAGCCAAAGACCCCGACTTGGTGGTTCGCTTACGAATCGAACACATGTTGGCAGAATGGAAAAAGCAGGCCGTTACGGCTTAAGCCTGACTTTCCAGTCCTTATTGTGAACATACCAGCCCCCTCCATCGCCTGGACGATGGAGGGGGCTTTTTATGAGGAAAACCCACCCTGTTTCTTAAATTCCATTTAAGGTTCCCATCAAGTAATAACCTGGAATTAAATAATTCTGACAAGATGGGACGAGAAAAAACAAGGAACGCAACTGGCAGTTGCTATAGGTAGGTTTCGTCAAGGCATAACAGATTGCATCTCCTGACGAAGATCATCCAACGAATGAGGAGGAAGACTATGCCCTTGAGCCAGACTTTGTTGAGCCTCTCGAATTTTCTGTTTAACAATTTTGATTTTTTGAGCCATGGGGCCTTGAGGGTCCAACTCAACCGCTTGATCTAAATGGTGAAGTGCACGTTCGAACTCAACTGAAGCTTCTTTGAATTGATGATCCAAGAGATACGCTCGGCCTTCCAAAAAGCCGTCTTTTGCCGCCAACATTTGTCGCTGCAAATGGGTCTTCTGATCAAATCCAATCGTGTTCTCCAATACCTGTCCCGACAAATCACGCAATCGTTGCTTCACCTCATCCGGTTTTTGCCCCGTGTAATAGCCCAATCCAAATACAATACCCAGCAGAATCAATATCCGTAAAACTTTCATAGTGGACCCCGCCGGCTCAGAATGATTCTCGCTCGTTGTTGAATGGACCTCAAACCTATTTCACTCCATAAATTAGACTGGAAGAAAAAATCATATCGATCGACGAGATAACGATGAGAAAGGGAATGGTGCACCATACGTAAGCGGATGGTATCACTGCATTGCAGAAGGTACAACTGTGATACGGGTGTCCATGAACTTCTGCGCAACAAATCGCCTATCACGCATCAGACACAAATTTTCAGACCACGATGAGAGATTCAGGCCAGTTTTTCGTCTCGTGCATTCCCTGCCTCGGAAAACAGCGGGGTATACGCACGCTTCACGTATTCTTTGAGCATGCGGCGAGCACTGAACCGTGGAGCCGATGTCCGAATTGAGTTTTTAACAACAGTGCACCACCCATGTGGAATGCCATCAACACCACGGTCGTAAAACAACGGGATTACATCGTTTTCAAGTAGGGTGTAGAGGCCGACCATATCCAGGTCATCCTGGGCCCAATCGCCAAGTGGCGATTCAGGGAGAGGCACTGCCCAGCCGTTACTGCCATCATAGCCTTCTTTCCACCACCCATCTAACACGCTCAAATTGGGCACGCCATTTAAAGCGGCTTTCTGGCCGCTTGTCCCGCTCGCCTCTAACGGCGGGCGAGGATTATTGAGCCAGACATCGACCCCTTGCACCAAAAATTTTGCCACATGCATGTCGTAATCTTCGACAAACGCAATTTGGCCGCCCAGATGATGCGCTTTGGCAAATTGATAAATACGATGGATGAGTTCGCGCCCTGCCTGGTCGGCCGGATGAGATTTTCCGGCGAAAACAATTTGAACAGGCCGCCACGGATTCAACAGAATCTGTTTCAGCCGCTCCAGGTCTGAAAACAACAGCGTGGCCCGTTTGTAGGTCGCAAACCGTCGCGCAAATCCCAGAGTCAACGCATGCGGCTCAAGAAACGCCCCGCTCGCCAACACCTGGATAGGCTCCATCGTCCCATCCATCCATCCCATCCTGGCGCGCTGACGGATAAAGCTCATCAGCTTTCGTTTCAGAAATTTCCGGACCTCCCATATCTCCTCATCCGGCACCTCCTTCATCCTCTGCCACATGTTGGGGTCGTCACACCGTTCCCGCCAGTCAGATCCCAGATATTTTTGATACAACACATCCATTTCCTGAGCAATCCACGTGGGAACATGCACCCCGTTGGTGACGCTGTGGATGGGCACCTCCTGCAGCGGCCGTTCCGGCCACAGAATGTGAAACATTTTTTTTGAGACCAATTCATGTTCCTTGCTCACGCCATTAATGAATGAGGCTAGACGAATAGGCAATGTGGTCATATGGAATTGATCAGGTGATAATTCCGGATGACGACCCAACGCCATAAAACTTTCCTGTGTGAGGCCTAACTCTTCCCACCACCAATGACAATGTTCGCGAATGAGGTCCCCCGAAAAGACATCGTGCCCGGCAGGGACAGGCGTGTGGGTTGTGAAAACGGTACTCTGACGGATCTGATCGGCCGCCTCCGACCAGGACAGCCCTTGTTGAAGTAGTTCCCGCATCCGTTCAACCAGAAAAAAAGCCGGATGTCCTTCATTGGCATGCCACACATTGGGATCATGGCCCACCGCACGAAGAGCCCGTACACCGCCGATGCCCAACAACAACTCCTGACAAAGCCGTGTGCGATGATCCCCTCCATAAAGCCGAGCAGTCAGATGACGGTCCTCTGGTGAATTTTCCGGTGTATCTGTATCCAAAAGATAAAGCGAAACCCGGCCCACTTGGATTTGCCAGATCACACACGCGACCATTCGGGTACCCAGTTGGACTTGAATCTTTGCCAAATCCCCGGCCGGTGTCCGCGCCAACTCAATCGGCATCATCATCGGATCGACGGAATCATACACCGCTTCCTGCCAACCGTTGGTATCCACAACCTGCCGAAAATAGGCCTGGCTATACATAAACCCGACAGCCACCAACGGAACTCCCAGATCACTGGCCTCTTTGAGATGGTCACCAGCCAGAATCCCTAGTCCCCCGCTATACAGGGGAACCGAACGATGCAATCCAAATTCTGCCGAAAAATAGGCAATGGTGCGATCCTGCCACTGGGGATACGTTCGTCCAAACCAGTGGTCCTTGGTCTCCATATAAGCATGAAACGCCTTCATCGCCTCGCGATACAGGGAAAGAAACACCACATCTTGCCCGAGAACATCCAACCGATCAGGGGCAATCTTCTGCAACTGTTTAATAGGATCGTGATACGTCAGGCGCCAGAGCGTGGGATCAATATAAGAAAATACAGCCCGGCCTTCAGGAGACCAACTCCACCAGACATTATGAGCTAACTCAGAAAGGTTGCGAAATTCTTCCGTCAACAAACGAGTTGATTGATTCATAGGGTACACTCACAAAAAGATGACATCATCCAATGGTGAAGGATCTTCACCAACCATGAACACATGTTGAAGTGGTAAAAGAGAACACTCAGAAGAGTCAGTTAGAAAGGGTTAGGCATTCCCAACAGGTTGATTTGGATTCGTCTCCGATTGCGCCAAGGAAGCCACAACCGCAAACCGCTCGCCCACGATCCGGGTCGCCCGATTCATGTGCTTGGCCAATTCCTTGGCCTCATCCTCTGGAAGGTCGCGGCGAAACTGTGGATGGAGCCCCCACCAGGATTCAACTTCTTCCCCCTGTGCGCGAGACACCACGCTGATCAATTTAATCAGGTTCTTGCCAGCCGTATCCGTGGCACCTGATTTCGTTGAAGAACTGCCTTCTTGAGCCGCCGCCGATGAACCGGCCCCTTCCTTCGCCGCCGGGGGAGCCGCAGACGTTGCCGGTTCTACTTTGGGTTGAGTCGCATCTTCGAATAAGCTTTTCAGAGCCGGCACGACCGCGCTTCCACATAAAAATGCCGCAGCGGTAATTTCCTGTTTGCCCGGGGCTCCGGCTTTTGAGGCAATTCGTTCCGAAAAAAACTGGAAATATTGATCCCGCTCTTTGGATTGGTCTGTGACGACAAACTTAAATTTTTCATAGGTTTTCCGACTATCGGCTACCACCTGCCCAACAGACAGCGTCACCTCCATATCGTCCACTTCACTCGAACTCAAAGAGGGGGCCAGGACGGTTTTTAATTGGTGGGCCACGGAATCTTCCAAACTATTCATAAATTCCTTCTGGGCCTGAATCGGAATATAAAACCCAGACAGTCGATCCACAAGATTAAACAGCATGCGCAGGAATTCTAAATAAATCTCCCACTCCTGCTTCCGCTGCAGCTTCATGGCTAGCTTTTGGTCGGACCGCTTGATCAGACCGACCGATTCCCGAGCCACGCTCATCATCGTATGAGCCAGGTCCTTCAGCACATTCTCGTAATTTTCCGCAGATTGTTTGGCCATGTTTAACTCCCTAATTGAGTAAAGTATAACTGAGGATAGAAGACCTGTCCAAGCCTAATATCATTCGCGTTGCAACCCACCACCACGTATGCTATACACGGCCAAATATCTTCGTAAGACGAAACTCGGGTTCTTATCTCCCGTCAAAACCTGCCCATGGATTCATGGATTCCACTACGCCACCATCCAAAGTTTATGTCCTGAAACGCCCACTGGAGGAGTCTACTCCACCAAAATTATCGCGTAATTACGCGGAAGAATTAAATCCCCAACAACTCGCCGCAGTGGAAGCCGTGGAAGGTCCAGCCCTCGTCATTGCGGGCGCCGGCAGCGGAAAAACACGCACCCTGGTGTACCGGGTCGCCAGACTCATCGACCTGGGCATTGTACCCAGCTCCATATTACTCCTGACCTTTACCCGAAAAGCCTCACAGGAAATGCTCAGCCGGGTCGGACTCCTCATCGGACTCCGCGCCCAGCAAGTCGGCGGTGGGACCTTCCACTCCATGGCCAATATCCTCCTTCGACGATATGGCCGTCCCGTCGGCCTGGAACCGGGGTTTACGATACTCGATCGTGGAGATTCTGAAGATCTCCTGAGCCTCCTCCGTGGCCAATTGGGGCTGAATGATACCGGCAAACGGTTCCCGCGCAAACATACCCTATCCGAAATATTCGGCAAAACGGCCAACACACTGGAAAGCCTGGAAAACATTGTCATCAACGAATACAGCCACTTCGGGGAGTATCTGGGAGAACTCCAGAAACTCCAGGCCGCCTATGAGGCCGCCAAGCGCCAACGGCAACTCGTGGATTACGACGACCTCCTGGTCAAACTCCTTGAACTTCTGGTCATCGACCAACCGACCAGAGAAACCATCAGTCAGATCTTTCGCTATATTTTGGTGGATGAATATCAAGACACCAATCGCCTGCAAGCCTCATTGGTCCGCAATCTGGCGGCCACCCATGACAATGTCATGGTGGTGGGCGACGATTCGCAATCTATCTACGCCTTTCGCGGCGCCACCTTCCGCAATATTATGGAATTTCCCGACCTCTTCCCTGGGGCCGTCATTTACAAATTGGAGGAAAACTACCGGAGCACGCAACCGATTCTCCGACTGGCCAACAAACTCATCGAAGCAGCGCCGGAAAAATACAGTAAAACGCTGTTTACGCGGAAGGAGGAAGGACCATTACCCACCGTCGTAGAGGCGATGGGGGAAAATGCCCAATCGCGATTCATCGCTCAAAAAATTCTGGAATTAAGGGAAGAAGGTATCCCCTTACATGAGATCGCAGTGCTGTTTCGATCCAGCTTTCATGCCTTTGACCTCGAATTGGAACTCACCCGCCGAAACCTCCCATTCATAAAACGAGGCGGGTTCAAATTCATCGAAACGGCGCATGTCAAAGACCTCATGGCCCATTTGCGGATCATTCACAATCCGTTGGACACCGTTAGTTGGAACCGGCTCCTCTTGCTCCTCGAAGGGGTCGGCCCCAAAAAAGCCAAAGACCTGATCGCGTCCATCCTCCAAGCCCATGGCCAGTATGAGGTCTTGAAGCACAGCACCGGCCGCTCCGCCTCGGGATTGCGCCAACTGGCCGCCACACTGGATCAGGTCACGGAAGATCCCCTCACCCCCGCCGCGCTGCTCGGGGAAATGATGGAATACTATGTTCCTCTCCTCAAAGACCAGTATGACGATTACCCCAAGCGGATTCGGGACCTGGAACATTTATCCGTCATGGCGGAACGATACGAAAGTCTCAACGACTTCCTGGCCGATCTCACACTTGAGCCCCCGAATGAAAGTGTGGTGGACGTGGATGCCCCCGATCGGGACGATGAGCGGTTGATTCTTTCCACCATTCACTCGGCAAAGGGCTTAGAGTGGCAATGCGTCTTTGTCATCTGGCTGGTGGACGGACGGTTTCCCTCCGCCTACTCCTTCATGGGTCCCGAAGAACTGGAAGAAGAGCGCCGGCTGCTCTACGTCGCGGTCACCAGAGCCAAACACCACCTCTTCCTCACCTACCCCATCAATGTGTACGATAAAATGACCGGATCGGTCCTCACGAAACCCTCACGGTATCTGGATCACATCCCGCCATCCTATTTCGACACTTGGAGTTTAGTTGAAGAAGATCAAACCTATTCCTGGAGGTAAAACAGTGTCATATTTCGTTCGGATGGGCCTGGCCATTCTGGTCAGCCTGATAAGTGTGAACATGCCAAGCCAAGCCTGGTCCGCTGAGGACACCACCTCAAGTCGTCCCAACCCCCGGCATCCATGGCCTGCCCTTCTGCAGCAAGCCGATACCCTTGGGCTGCCAACGGGGTTCCTCAAACACATCGACCCCACATTTGTCACGGTACACTTCGAAGACCTCCGCACCTATGCAGCAGAATATCATCCACACGATCACACCATGATTCTCAACCTGCGTCTGTCCTTTAATGAAGCCGGGGGCGCGTTGGCCGATCTGGCCCGGATGACTCACCATGATGTGGCGCTGCTCTATCATGAACTCCTGCATGCCTATCTGGACTATCTCTACGCCACTGATCATGGACAAGCCCTGACTGCGGAAGACCAGCAGGTATTGGAGGCCGCCAACAACCAGATGGCCTGCCATTACCGGTTTGTCCGGATCAATCCTATTCGCCAGCTCAAAGGGGCCACCGAACTGCGATTTCTCTCGGATCAGGATACGTGGGAAGTCATGAACGAAACCTGGGCCGTCTTTGTCGGCTGGGTGTTATGGACCAAATTGGAACTTTTCCAGGATCACCTGACCACAAAAAACTGGACACCCGCACTCATCGACCAATGGACCCAACGATTAACGGATGCGGTGCAATCAGGAGAATTATTGGGCTATTATGAACCCGATGATCCGGAGGAACGCCAGATCGCGCGTAAACGCTTCATTGCTCCATCCAATGGCCTTACGCCACAAGATGTCGAACTGTTGTTAACCACGGTCTTAGGGGAATCACCCGAACTGGTCCAGGCCTCCACCGCGGTCTTTGAGCAGTACCAGGGCAGCATGGAACCGGCGCCCTCCTGCGAATAAATTCATGGCCTCCGGCAGGTAGACATCACCTAAACATCCATGCTAGCTTCAGAACTTTTCCGGGGCTGTTGTCCTCTGTTTTCCCTCTCTCCTGGCTGAGAGGCCACAAGAACTAGAGGCCGGTGTAATTGCCAATGAACACAATTTTGCGCCTGTAGCTCAGTGGATAGAGCACTTGCCTCCGGAGCAAGGGGCCACAGGTTCAAATCCTGTCAGGCGCACCATGCACATGAATTTTTGAGCGAATAAAGAGATACAAATGATCCCCCTCATTTGTAAGGAGGGGATAGGGGAGGGAGAATTCTCCGATATCCAGACGTGGTTCTGGAAAAACCGTAAAATACATTCCTAAAATTTTCTGCATCTCGGTGGGGCCGTTAGCTCAGTTGGTAGAGCAGCTGACTCTTAATCAGCGGGCCGTAGGTTCGACCCCTACACGGCCCACCATTATAATGTGAACGCCACCTTTCCCCGATACCATTCCTGTCCATAGGCAAGCCCCAAGGTCAAACTCACTAGAGGCATCGTTTCGGAAGGCAGACCTGGCCGTAACTATCCAAACCGTGCAGCAGACCGTGAACACACTGCCCGGCTGAATGCCCAATGAAACTCCCCGCAGACACAACCATCGCCGAGGACAAGCTGACGCATTACTTGCTTTTGCCGCAAGCACGAGGCGATAAATCGGCCTTTCTGGCAAGGGCAGGGTATAGGCTGGAAAACGCTGCAAAACTGCTACAGGATTTGCGTACACAGATTTTGCCGTGTGAAGCCATTGAGCTGGAATCTAACAAATTTGGCCGGTACCATGAGATTCGCGCCAGTCTCACCGGTCCAAATGGGGTGAAACTGGCTGTTTGCACGATCTGGATGACCGAAAACTTGTCGGGTGTCACAAAGTTTATTACACTCATACCAGACAAGCGGAGGAAATGATGAAATTTGAGCTGTACACTGATGTGGCGTTGACGTGTGACGTACCGGAGCACTGTCTCCGTCGCGGCGACATTGTCAAACTCGTGGAACACCATAATGCTCCAGACGGCACGGAGGGATACTCCATCGAGGTCTTCAACGCCGTTGGGAATACAATTGCCGTCACCACCGTCCCCGCTTCTGCCCTCGAAGCCCTCCGCGAAGACGAGGTGCTCTGCGCCCGTGCACTGGCTCGGTAGGCCTAGCTGGTATCACTAACATCAACTTTCACAGTATTGAATCAGAAGTTTAGCCTATCTTGCTTGCTCGACCAGAAGCATTTGCGGATCATCCGGCTCAGCTGCCCTGCCCAATTTCAACAACCCATCACATGTCGCCAAGGCCATCAAAACTTACCTAGCATTCTTTAATCAGATGCCTCGGTTCACTGCGGGCGGACATGTGGAGATAAGGAATCCCAGCCACAAAACAGGAAAGGGAAGGCTATGCGCAAGATATCTGGAAACGATGAGATGCGTGAAAAATATGATTTTCCAAAATTGAAGGGTGGCGTGAGAGGGAAGTATTACTCAAAGGCAAAAGCAGACACCAATCTCGTACTCATCGACCCCGATCTTGCAAAGGTCTTTTCCAACGACGAGTTCATTAACCGAGCGCTTCGACTATTACTTGAGGCTGCTAGCGATGCGACCAAACCATCTCACAGCTCGAAAAAAAGTTACCTAACCCCAAATCTGTTTCTGGAAATCGGGCGAGCCCCTTCCTCTGTATTAACGGCAGACTTAATAGTTGCTTGACCATAGGGGATCAGACAAGATTTTGACCACTTACGCTTGTGGCGATAAGAGCTAACGTCAATCATTCTGGGACCGAGGTAGAGTGATGAGTTAGTTCAATTCAATGGTCACTGCCGCCAATTGGCCCGTGAATTTGAAGGGTAACTCATATCCTTCTGTCAACGGCGTACCCGTGTCAAAACCAATGTCGAGCGTTTCGTCAAGAGTCACGCGGTTCGGAATGCTTTTCTCCACTCGGCCTTCCCCGATTGGGTTCCCGTTCGCATAAAGGGTCACGGTGGCTCCGGCAAACGGTTTGTCCGTGTCCGATTTATACACGGCTTTGAGCGTCACGTCTCCTACCGGAATGGGCTCCTTAGACATGATGGTATACCGTGCGACACCAACGAGGTTGTAGTGATAGATGAGGCGTTCCTTCTGCACATACAGCCCATACCCCCCAAAGCGACCTCCATGAGTGAAGAGCATGCCCTCAGCCTTACTCTCAGGGATTACCACCTTGGCGGTAATCGTATGATCCTTGTGCTTGAGATCAGGGGAGGCCCCCTCAGGAAGCCGAAGCAAGTTCGGATAGGTGAAAGAGGTACGACCTTCTGTGAGGCTTGGGCGGTTTGCCACATTCAACCGCTCGGTTTTCCGATCATCGAGAGGCAAAACGTTATATTTCGCAGCTTCGGCAAAGAAGAGTTTGACGAGGTTGTTGAGCTTCTCCGGATTCTTTTCTGCAAGATTCACGGCTTGGCTGAAGTCCTCCTCCACATGGTAGAGCTCCCAGGACATGTCCAGCAGGTCGGCAGGGGTGTTCTCGCTGAGCCAGGGTATCCCACGTATTGCACTGGCCATCCATCCGTCATGGTAAATGCCTTGGTTCCCGAGCATCTCGAAATACTGGGTAGTTCGCCGATCGGGAATATCCGGATTATCAAAGGTATAGGCCATGCTGATCCCCTCAATGGGCTTTTGGGCAACTCCATTGAATTGAGCCGGGGCTTGCACGCCAACGGCTTCCAGAATAGTCGGGGCGATATCGATGACATGGTGGAACTGATTTCGGATTTCCCCTCGCGCCTTGATGCGCTGCGGCCATGAAATGGCGAGGCCATTGCGCGTTCCACCAAAATGGCTGGCAATCTGCTTCGTCCACTGGAACGGCGTATCCATGGCCCAAGCCCAAGCCGCGGGAAAATGATTGTAATGTTTCTCTCCCCCTAGGGTGTCGAGGGAAGCGACCTTAGCCTCCAACGATTCGGGAAGCCCGTTAAAGAACGTCATTTCATTGAGCAGCCCATGTAAGCCTCCTTCGGCACTCGACCCGTTGTCCCCGGCCATGTAGATCACGAGGGTATTATCCAGTTGCCCCAAATTCTCGATCGCATCGATGAGCCGTCCTACCTCATGGTCGGTATGAGCGGTGAAGGCGGCAAAGACCTCCATCATCCTGGCATACACCCTCCGTTCATCTTCAGGCAATGAATCCCAGGCTGGTAACGAGGCAGGGCGCGGGGTGAGTTGTGCGTGTGCAGGAACAACCCCGAGGCGCTGTTGTCGCGCAAAGGTCTGCTCTCGATATTGGTCCCACCCCATGTCAAACTGTCCCTTGAATTTGGCGATCCATTCCTGTGGCACCTGGTGCGGAGCATGGGTGGCACCGGTGGAGAAGTACACAAAGAACGGTCGTTGGGGAGCCACGGCTTTAGTCGCCCGGATCATCCGGATGGCGTGGTCAGCCAGATCTGTCGTCAAGTGATACGGCGAGCCATCTTCATTGGTATCAGGGGGTTCAATACGTTTCTTATTTTCGACCAAGGCCGGATGAAATTGGTCGGTATCACCACCGACGAAGCCGTAAAAGTAATCAAACCCCAATCCACCCGCCCAACGATCGAAGGGCCCCACAAGGCTGGTCTCCCAGTCTGGAACATTGTGGTTTTTGCCAAACCAGGCATTGGCGTATCCGTACTCCCGAAGCACCTCCGCAAAGGTCGCGGCCGATGCCGGGATAATGCCGGTATACCCAGGGAAGCCAGTTCCGGCTTCGCCAATGACCCCCGTGCCCACGGAGTGGTGGTTGCGCCCCGTCAAGAGTGCTGCCCGAGTTGGGCTGCAGAGCGCCGTGGTGTGGAACCGGGTATAACGCAACCCATTATTGGCAATGCGGTCTAAGGTGGGAGTCGGAATGGCGCCACCGAAGGTGCCCATCTGCCCATAACCCACGTCATCAAGCAGAACAATGAGAATATTGGGTGGATCGGTCAAGCCAAACGTTTCAGGGACCTTCAGCCGAGGTTTGACAGGTTGGGAATCTTTGTACGTCAATCCAATCTTTCCCTCAAAGGGTCCTTCCGGTCGGGGAAGCACTTCCTGGGCGGAGACCGTTGCGTGGAAGAGTACAGTAAGTAAGATGAAAAGCAGCATCTGGATTTTTTTCATGAGAACTCTTCTCCTTATTACGACAACTGATCAATCGCAAAGCATGGGATCGTGAGGTATGGTGAGGAAACACCAGGGTAAATTAGGACATACCGTCAAGGGCAAAGTCTACCTTCAAGAGAATGGAAGAAATATACGCTTTTATCAAAAAAAGCGATATACCATCGCTTAGCCCGACTTTTCCCAAGAAATCAGAAGTGCTAGGATTTCTTACCATGATTCCCCGCGTTTTCCTACTCGTAATTGGTCTGTTTTCGCTGTGGGGCGAAGAATTGATTGCCCAGACCGAGGGTGTAGTCCTTGAGCGGCGATACTTTTATAAACAAGGGATTGTCGGTGTGTACGGTATCGACGGAGAGTTTAACCCGGGTCGCTATAAATGGTCGATTCTTACGCCTTCGCAGGACTCGCTCCCGGGACTTCCCGCTTATGTGGATCCCAATCGCATGCTCCCATTCCCGGAAGCCTCCCAACTGCCCGAGACATCCTCCTTTTCTCCACTGGTGTACCAGGGCTGCTCCGATAGTAACCAGTGCGAATTTTCTTTCCAACAGACGAACGTACCTGCTGCAAAACGCCTAGTCATCCGACTCGCAGGCATCCGAACTCCGCACATCAAGGCGTCCTGCGAACAGGAAACGTTGTTGGGCCGACAGGCTCAGCAACTCATCCATGGATTTCTTTCCTCCGCCGTTCACATTGAGCTCATTTCCTCCTCGATAGACCGTAGAGAAATCGTGGGACGGTTGATTGCTGATGACCAGGATCTTTCCGAGCTCTTGGTCAGCCAAGGACTTGCCATTCCCGTTAAAGAAGGAAAAAGGGACTGGTGCTCATAGAAACCGGAATCGATTCTGGTGAAGAGGAAAAAAGAAACGGTCCACGTTTTCGGAAACGCGCGAGTGCGCCACCTTGGTCGCAAGCGGTATGGTCCACTGAAGCCAAATTTGGCCTATCCCTTCTATTCATTCATCCGCATGGAAATACATGTGCTTTTGGTTTCCCTAGGCTGGATGAGCGTTTTGGCCTTAGCAACGTCCTCAGCAGCCTAGCCTACATTGATTCTTATCTTCCGGTCATGGTCATCACCGGCCTCACCGACCCTGATCAGAGACTAGGACAGATCGGCGCTCCTGCCTTCCTCCACAAGCCTGCCGATCGAGTAGAAGTTCCGGCGAATAAGGCGTTGAAATCTCATTTTCATCAGGCCGAGTATTTTCGATGGCATCCTGTCGATCTCTTCTGGGAGTGTTAAATAATAAAGATTTTCAAGGACAAATTTGCCCAGGAATAGATTACTCATCAAAGGCTCCGGGTCGGTTCAAAAAAGTCCGTCCAGCAAGGCCGCAGCCGTTTTTACGCGCGGAGCGTACGCTTAGTACGTGAGCACGGAAAAATGGCGAGAACGCCGCTGGCGGCTTTTTTCAACAGACCCCCTCTGCCCGGCTTGCCCTCAGGCACTTACATCTCTATCATTTTCCTTCCCATGGAATCTGAAGTGAATTGTTCTACATCCGATCATTCGCACACGTCTCCGCTTGGGGGGATTCTCTCGACTTTCCTTCCAGGACTTGGACAACTGGTCCGGGGGTATCCCATTCATATGATCTGGGTGCTGATGGTGGGAGGCCTGCTCGGTGTCGTCACCTGGGCTCTCGGAGCCGTCGGAGGACTGGGAGCGGGCTTGTTCTTTGGCATGTTGGTTATTTTGCCGTGGTGGTGTCTTCAAGCTTATCAAGCGTATCTTCCAACCCCACCAGGCCAATTGGACACGTTACGCCTTGCCTGGAAACGCGCTCACGACCTGCGGTTTCTTGGCGGGTTGTTTCTGTGGACAGCCCTCATGGACCTGTATATTATTTTGGTGAACCCTGAATACCACCTGTCCGTCTTTTGCACCAAACCGACAGGAATCTTAGGTCTGTTATTCAAAGCGCAATCCCCCGCACTTCATGTCGCCATAGGGTATGGCTTTCTCAAGCTGCGTCGTTGGGCCTTATTTGTCTTCCTGGCCTATGCCGGCTTTGGCATTCTCAATGCCACCACCAACTTTACATGCTTTGGATTCGGACGCATTCGCATCGCGTTCTTTATCTCACTCGTGGCTTTTACGGCATACGTCATCTGGCGGAGAGACTATTTGGATACACATTCCCAACGATCCTAGAAATGGGAGTTGGATCACAAAAGTCCGACCAAGCTCCTGGCTAAACTTTCGGCGTTTCTCCATGGCACGCTTCCTCGCCTCATATGGCGTTTTTCAGATGTGTCCACCAAATGGGGGATAGACCAGTACCTAGATAATTTTCGCCTAACTTTTTGTTATAAAACGGTATTTATTCATTTTGAGACAGTAAATAGGTAAGCCCTCATAAATTGCTGATCCTAAACGTGTCGCATGTATCATTCCTCCAATCCTGGAGTTAGCTAAATCATCCCGTATTGCTTTTATTTTTCAATTTGGGCAGCCTATGTGGATTCAATTACTAACGTTTTTGAGGTCCCCTTTAATGGCAGAACAAAAAAGGGTCACTTAAGTCGTTTAACAATATATTTTTATTAATAAAAGTTCTTCCAGAAGTTGTGATGAGGCAAGTAGATATGTATGCACCCAATCCAAGTCATCGAAATGGAAACAATAGAAAATCCCAATGGATTATTCCTCAAACTCAAGAGATTGATTGCTTTTCAAAAGCTGAAAGTAATGGCTGGCTTTATCAGCATGAGGGATGGGGATTGCACTGTCCAAATGGAGCACCAGTCTTTCTGGGACGGTTAGCACGCAGCCATAAAGAAACATTCATTGCAAAGTTTGTAAATTCTAGAAGCACAAGGCAGCAAGCTTTATGGCATGGCTACCCCGCCGACCACCAAAATAATGCTCAGGATATTCCAGAAACCGAAATTTTAAAAAAGTGGTTAATGCTAAATCTTTTAAAGGCAGCAAAAATTCGCAAAATTATAAAAGGACAACCATGCAGCCTCTGAAATTAATAATTCATGGAAGATTTTGGGATTCTTTCCTGTACTCGGGGAGGCTACATTTATTTGGAATGGATGGAGAGATCACAACAGTTAATTGGGATTCCGTAATAAGCAAATTCTCAATTTTTGATGAGCATAGACTACCGCTCACCTGTGCCTTCCTCCGTAGCGACTATTTATATGGAGCGGATCTTAAATTGTTATGTGGCGACAAAGAAATCAAAGAAATTGTGCAAAGAAAATTCAAAGACCTTTCTCAATTGCAATTAGAGATAACTCCCAAGAAACTCAGCAAAGACGTTATCGGACAGTTGGATAACAAATACCTCTTTCCGCATAGCGATGTTGAAATTTATAAAAAGGAACTCTATGTAGGCTCAAAAAGCGGCTTAATGCGGGGAAGCTGTAATAAAACTACAAAATATGGAGTTAGTGCCAGACCTGAGAAAGTATGGGATGGCTCGGTTCTTGGTATAGCAGCTAATTATTTATCTATTGCTCTTGCTGCCGGTAAGGAAGGGTTGTACGAAATGAAATTAGAAGATGGACTCATCCATAAACCAGCGCAGGTTGCTTCTAATTACTGTACAGACTGCAATTGGACTTACTACAGCATTTATGGGTCGTCAATTAAAACTGGCTTTCTAGCTTCATATAAAGAAGAAGAAAATCAGTATGGCAGAGAACGCAAATTCCAGGAGCTAATTTCAGCGAAAGATATTTTTGGAGCCAGCGGCTACTCTTGGGGGGTAAAAGATAAGCTTTGCCAAGCAAATGGAAACAAAATTAAGGTTGTCAAATATAACCCTTGGAAAGCGGATGAAAATTTAAAACTTCTAGGCTCTGTACCCTTTGAATCTTGGAAGGGCGAAATTATTTCTGCAAGTGTTGCTAGCTTTGGTGTAATTGTGGAGCTTGAAAATGCTCTAGTTGTATTTCCAAGTGAAGGAAAAACACGTACTTTGTCTGGTGAGCCTGTTAACTGGAGAATCTTTCCAAGATCAAAACACTATGAGAATCAGTTGCATATTATCTATGACGATAGGTTAGAAATTTTATCTTTCAATCACGACTATCTTGTTAGTCAGAAAGGGAAGCTCTTGGGGGTATACACCCAGGCGGACCAAGATATAGGGAAAAGGAGGAACGCTTTATATAACATACTTTCAAATTAATGGTTGTTTTTGCAAAGGTAGTTTTCAGCGTATTTCCGAAGCGCAGGCACTCAAAAAATTATGGTAATTACCCCTTTGCAGCACGTACTGAATATCCTATTGGTTTAGGTAAATGAGGGCAGTATATGCCCTTATATGTGCTTACTCATTGTAGGAAGATTGGAAATTTCTCTTCTGGGGTAGCAAAATTTTAGCAATGATTCAACTGGTGTCTTTTTGGATTAAAACGTTAACAATTTAGAAAATGTTTCAAAGCCGATAGATACTACAAGGATACTTTTAAAATCCCCAAGATTAACATTTTGAATTCCCAATTGATGGGGCGTAACCTCACCACCAAAGGACCGGTCGGTGAAAAGACCAATGGTTAACAAGAATTCGCTTCGACATACCCCCAATACAATGGCTTTAAAAGGGGAAGGCTTTTATAATGTCCAACCGATGTATGCTAAGGAACCGGTCCCTAAAACAAATCAATATTTATAACCATACATTGGACCGCATTAAGAGGAGCAGCGATCGCTTTGTTACCCAGTATTAGGAAAACAACTAAACAGGCACAAGGTAAAAATTTTGTTATCTCCTGATTTTAAAAGCCGCTTTGAGCAACTGATGAAAATATCCATTGAGGATATTGAGTCCGAAGCTAAAAAGGTTTTTTCCAACCGAAGTGCAGATTATGCAAAAAGAGGGCTAGTATCTCCTGAAAACCTCGTAGGATTACACCATGACACTACAAAATGGCGTCTTGGTCAGCAAATTAATAAAGGTGTGGAAAATCTAGAAAAGGTTTTTCGGGCTTTTCACTTATCTTATTCTGACAATTTAACTACAGAACTCAAGGCCTTACTTGAACCCTTTGTTTCAGATATTTGGTGCAAGCAACAAGTAGACAGGTATGGCCGAGGTAATGTTGAGGACCAAGGTCGCTATGACAATGATCTTTTCCAGGAACGAAAGGCTGCCTTATGGAGGGCCAATGCTCAAATAGACCTCTGGGTTGACGAAATCAGGAATAGCCCAAATGCTACTAGGCCGGCATCCAAGGAACTAGAACAAAAGTTTGGGATTTTGTTCAGTGCCCGGCAAGCCCAAACGGATTTTGACCAATGGACAACAGAGCTAAAGGGTTTACGTCGTTCCCTGGCTATCCTTTTTGTGGATATTGATAATTTCAAACTTCTAAACAAGCAATACACCGAATCTGTGGTTGATGAAACCATATTGCCTCAGGCTATGAATCTCCTTCGGGGATTAGCGTATGCAAGGGGAGAGGCCTACAGACAGGGAGGTGAGGAATTTTTAATCATTCTTCCCAACCTGAATAAGCAAGAAGCAACTTCCTTTGCTGAAAAAATTCGTTCAGAATTTGAAGGCACGGGCTTTCAAGTAAATGAAGACGTTAACCACCTAACTGTATCAATTGGTATTGCCCTCTGGCCTAAACACGGTTCAACTTACTCTTTAGTTTTGAAGAAGGCGAACCAGGCAGAAAAAATTGCAAAACAAATAAAAAATTCCTGGGAAATGGCCTCCGATGAAACAACAGATCAAATCAATCAAACTTTACGAGCATTTAGGCAACCTCTTAAAGAACTGCCGGCCGAAATCTTGACCACACTTATTAGAGAATGTCCAGACGGACTCGCCTCAAAGCGTTATAAAATCACGGAACTTAAGACCATTTTCCCAGAGCACTCCGAAGAAGCAATCCAAGATGCTTGCTATGATTTAGACCACCTCGGGTTACTTCAGATACAACCCCAATTAACTGGATGGGAGGTCCGACTTAAAGAGGCAGCCTATGAACAAGTTGATCATCAAATTATGCGGTGGAATCCAAAGGAAGATGCCTTAGAATTAGCAAAATTAATGATTGAAACAGAAGAGGGTTCTGCTCCAATCCTTCTGAAACAATTAGGATGGCCCAAACGTCGATTCAACCCGGCTCAGAGAATAATCATGGAAATTGTGCCTGAAGAATGTATTAGGCAAGCCAGTCAACCAAATTTTTCCACCATCGGCATTTTACTAACCCCACAAAGTCTTTTCGATATAAAACGGTTTATAAAAAACTCCTAGAATTAAAACCTCGGCTTAATTTTTATCACTAAGAACTCTCCTTGACTTGACCACCTGCCCAATTGTTATGGCTAAAAGGAAAGTGCGTTTGGTGCGTAATCTCCTAGAATGGAGAAAGGAGAGGAGGAAAAGCAGCAACAATGGGAACAGGAGTATCAACGTTCGGAACTAGCTCAGGAGGAAGATCAGTTCACGACGGTGATTAGCCAGGTATGCCAATTATGGGTGAGTACGCAACCAACTACTTTTTTCTAGGGGGTCTTTCCCTTACGCCGCGTTAATTTTATTGGTCCGTAAAATTTTACCTTTTGAGGTAATTGAAACATTATATTTTTGGCCATTTTCCTTTTCGGTTATTATTAAACTATAAATATTCTTTAAATTATTAAACTCTAGAGAAATCAGATCCCATTTTGTATTTTCTAAACCTGAAATATTTGGCATATCTTTTAAAACAATCTGAGCAATCTCTACAGCGCTACTTACTTGACTATTTTTGGCCATTAAAAACCCGTACCCAGCAATACCCGTCGTTGATATGACCAGAAAAATAAATGCTGTATTTGCCATGCGCGTAGCCCAAGCCCCCTTTTTTGTTTTCAAAAAACGAACAATTAAACCATGTGCTGCAACTCCGCATATAATTGAGGCAGCCCCACAAGCCCAGGAGCCCACAAGTATCCCTGAAGCCCACGAATCTAAATCTCCAATTAATTTTCCGGAAAATGTCACCGTTATCGCAAGAAGTGCACTCGAAAGTGTCACAACAGTCTTGGTAAACTCTTCCATAATGGACCATGGATTGGGGTCAGGATTCATACTCACAGCCTGCCCCACCATATCCTTAATAGCTTTTTGAATTTCCGCCTTATCTGTGGCATCCATAATTTTATTTTTAAATTTCACCTATTTTGATAAGGACCTAAGAGTCCTTCGTTACCTTTTGTTTTCTTACTACTAGCTTTTATAACCTGTATTTCAGGTATTAAAAGCTCCAGTCCACTCCCCCTCCTGGGTAAAACAGTACCGATGACATGAGGTAGGTTACCTTTAGCCATTTTTTTTGGAATAACACACATTTCTTGATTAAATGACTCCGAAAACCAATGGAGAAAGTCAAATGAAGTAACTTCCTTTTTTGATGACCTTTGTATAGCCACTACTTTAGAAAGAAATAGTGGAATGGCCGATATATATGATTCCACAAAATAATTTAATTCAGTTTTGCGAACTACCCAGGAAGGATGTGGGTCTACCTCAATTGCAATTAAAATAGTTGAAATAATCTTTGTAAGGTGAGGAGAAATTTTTGTTCCGCTATCCATGGAAAATTTTTTAAGAACAAGATGGACTTTGCCTGTTATTTCATCTTCTCTACTTGCCATGTTCACCTCCAGAATATTGATAGTTATTCCCGGAATATTTTCAAATTGAGTTCTCCCTATAGTTTAGTAAGCAATAATATTTGTATTGAAGCAAAAAAAACGAATAAATACAAAATATTTCAAAGAAATGTTTATTTGGCCACCTCCCCCACACTCACAGGCCCACGCTGTGGCCAAACCACCCAGTTTATAAACACCTACACACATCAACCTATACCCGCATAATTACAGGCAATTAAGTTCGCCATTGTGCCCAGATTTTGTAATCGTGATGGCTTTGGTACACGCGGGTGTGGGAGCAGCAGGGGTGGGATAGGGAACGAAACCTACAGTTTCTGTGGTTTCACATCCTTCCAAGTAGGGCATAGGTCGGCAAGGCAAATATAGCTCTCACGGCCTACACATTCCTGATGCTTTGGATTGGGAGAGGTTAACACCCCATTACGCAACGCATCAGCGGCAGACCGCAAGCGTACCGAGTGATTTGCCCGACTGCATGCACTTGTTGGGCGGAATCTCGCTCTACGCGACGAATCTTGCCGACGTCATCGGCCTTCGTCTTCCACGGCCACAGCGATCACGATGAGAACCGCATAGTCTTGCTTCTTGCAGCCCTCGACTGGAGGCATCGTCCCACCTGGAGTGACCGGAAACGCAGTCTGCTGCACGTTTGCCGGAGAACACGAATCATTACCGGTCGTCGGCGTATAGCGCGCGGATCGGCACCTCAGGTGCGTCACATCATAGAGCGTCGCCTGGTCATCGAGCTCCCAGCGCCTATTGCCATCATTGTCAGGCGGATGAATGGTCAGCACGGTCGTGACCTCGCGGTCACCCGTGACCAGGTATTTGCCGGGAGAGAGCGGAAATGTCGGCTGCTCCATGATGAGGCCGTGTTCTTCCAGCCACCAGTCGGTGTGGTCGAATTTCCAGCGTGCAGGGGCGACGCCACCCGCCTTCTCCAACTGCTCCAATCTGCTCAACTTCACTCCCCGAGGACCCGGATCCAGCGGCCAGAGACCCCACGACTCCGCCCCGCTCCCGGAGGTTGCCCTTGGAGCACCCAATGCGGCGATGTACTGCGTCGAAATGCGCTGAAACTTCGTCGGACCTCTGTCTGCGGCGTGAACCGATTGCCCCAAGCCGGCCATCAACACGAGCAATGCCGTTACAAGGCATGTGCGGCTCATCAGGAGCATCGTTCCACGAATTGGAAACAACAACGTACCTCCCTGTAAAACGGTTCGCACTCTGAATATCCTGAAATTTGAAATCATATTTTGCTTTTCCTCCTCTGGCAGGCAAGGAACTTTACGAATAGGGTAGGCTATACACCCTAACGCCAACTATAACCGCCTGACAAACTCGTGCAGCGAGTTTGTCAATCCGTGTTGATTTCGTTGTTTTGCACGTTGGGCGTTATTAGTCTTCCTGGCCTATGCCGGCTTTGGGATTCTCAATGCCACGACCAACTTCGCATGCTTTGGATTCGGACGCATTCGCACCGTGTTCTTACTTTCACTCCTGGCTTTTACGGAATATGTCATCTGGCGTAGAGACTGTTTGGGTTCACTTTCCCGATAATCGGAGAAATGGGAGTTTGCTGCCACAAGTTTACCGAAGCTCCTGGCTAGGCTTTCTGCGGTTCTCCATGTCACACCTCCTCACCTCGCATGGGGCTTTTCAGATGTGTCCACCGGAAGGGGGATAGACCAATTAATGGACTGACGCTTCATTTCTTCCCACCTTGGATAGAATTTCTGGTAAAATGCAAGACCCAATTGATTATAAAGTAAGGGACTCAAAAATTAGATTTTATTTATTCACTACACTTTTTAATTTTAAAATTTTCCTAAAAATTCATTCTTATTTTTTCCCAGTTATAAAGCCTTAACCTGTTTCAAATTCCGTAAAATTATCAGAATAAGCCGTGGAATTTATTTTCTTACAATCATAAATTTTTAGGAAAAATTGGAAGAATTAGCCATTGTCGTTGATAAAAAGTAGGCCAGAAATCATAAGCCGGAGATATTTCTTCCTCAAATCATAATCTATAAGAATTGCTGATAAATTATTATTGAATTTCTGCAATATCAGGCGGGACATTCAAAACGATGTCTCGTAAATATTTTACAGTTACTGAAAAACTGGATAGCGCAGTGAATTAGGAAGCATGAAGGATAGCCCAAACTATAAATAAAATTGGATATTTTGATGAAGAAGTCTGCCATTCAAACTGCGCTTGCTGACCTCGAAAGCGATTTAGAAAGTGCGCGCGCAGCGCTAAGTCAAATAGAAGGAGAAGATACGGGTCTCCGACCTTCGGGGAGATGTTTCGCCGATCCAGAAGATGCTTTGACTGCATATCTGAAAAGTGCCTATGAATTGATATTGGTTACACTTGAAGCCGCAAATCTTACTGAAACTCGGAGTTGCCTTCTTGAAAAGTGGCGGAAGTTAAAACAAAGTAAAGGTGGGATCGGTGCTACAAATCATAATCCCCTTTATGTATGATTCCTTAGAGTGTGAAGCCTTTGACTGTATATCTGGAATGATTAGAAATCTTCGAGTTTTATCGGGTGAAGCCATTAATAACTCGGATTCATATGAGCTTTCCAAGTTAGAAGCGATACTTCGTAATACGCCAGTGCTTGTCTTTAGGAGGGGAGTTAACCCAACTGGGGAAATGGATATACAGAGGGTAATGCATGACTATTTACAGGCTTTTTTTACGGAATACAAACACCCAATCACAATACCTGGAATTATTAAAGACTTTAAACCAGATGGTGGAATTAGAAATCTAAAGGCCGCAATTGAATTTAAATATGCGGGCACTGAGGAGGAGGTTAAAAAAAGTCTTAGTGGTATTTTTGAGGATGCAAGTGGTTATTCAGGTTCATTTGATTGGACTCGCTTTTATTCAATTATCTATCAGACAAAACATTTTGAAACCGAGGATCGGATCAGGTCTGAGATGACACGAGCTGGATTGATTACATGGAGATCTTTTCTTGTTACTGGTGGTGATCCTCATAAGCCTAAAAAAAAGCGTTCATTAGGTTGAGGATTACATTGATTTGTAATCTATGAAAGATGTGAACATAACCACCATTAAGCCTCAATGGTCAGCCGGCCAATTCCTTACGCAATGTCGCCATAGAGACACTACCGTTGTTCTTGAGATAGTCTTTCCAGCGTTTTTCGATTTTTTGCTTGAATTTGGGATCATGTTCCAGAAGATAATCCTCCAGTTTATCATCTCCAAGATGGTGGAGAATGGCAGTAGGTCGCCCATTTTTGGTGATCACGACATCCTCGTGCACAGCTTCCTTCAAAAACTGTGAAAAGTTATCTTTCACTTCCTTCACACTGGCTATCTTCACACTTCCCTCTCCATTGTTGTGGCTATAATAATAGCCACAACAATGCTTTCAGTCCATGCCCTTTAGTAGAGCTGTGCAGATCCTTCCCCCAGAGCAGCATAAGGGATGTAATGTGGAGATGAAGTTGCGCCCTTCCTTCTCTTGGGCTTTCTGTGTATTCAGAAGTTCTCGAACATAGAACTTGGGACCTTGGCGACATCGGACGGTAACGGGCTTGAAAGTGCTGGCGATGATATAAGGAAGGACAAATGAAGATATTGCGGGAGACAAGTTAGCCACTTCTGAATTATTCTACGCAGTCATCAGAGTCAGTGCGATCCTTTTCGTCTCGAACGCCTGTTTGCGTCAGAACCATCGGGAGACACTATGTCGACATTTCGATCACGGTATGAGCTTGAAACGCTTGAGTTAGCCAACTCAAGCGGCCTGGTCTTTGAATTTTTTCGGAACAGCGGGTTATTCCGCGCGATGTGTGATGATGTGATGATTAATCAGATACTGGGCAACCCGCTTGAAGGATCATTGAACAATATCTATGTACGCCTCCGCACAGCTGATTCGATCACGTTTGTCCCGCTGACCGGACCCTCATCACCCGGTACCTTCGCGTACTCCCAACACCAGGCCAAATGGCAAGGGCACTGGCAGGATCTGACTTATACGTGTTCACTGACGCTCCACCCGGAGGCCACTCTCTGGTTTTGGACCATTGATATTCACAATACCGCCTCGACGGATCGTCTTTGCGATGTGATCTATACCCAGGATATCGGCCTGGCCCACGAAGGGGCGGTCCGGAACAATGAAGCCTATTGCAGCCACTACATTGATCATCATGTTCTGACCCACCACCAATACGGACCCGTCGTGTGTTCACGCCAGAATCAGGCCTGCGGAGATCACCATCCCTGGTTGATGCAGGGGAGTACCACTCATACCAGAGGCTTCGTGACCGATGGTCTGGCCTTTTATGGATTGGCGTATAAACACACCAATATCCCGGTTGGACTCACCCAGGATTGCCTTGTGAGCGTCAAAGAGCAATACGAAATGGCCTTCTGCGGTCTGCAATCCGATATCCTCCGGATTGCTCCCGGCGAATCCCGATCGGTCACATTTTACGCAGAATATGTCCCCCACCATCCGGATCCCACCCAGGCCAGTGATGCCGGCCGTATTCCTCTCGCGATAACCCGCATCGAACGATTACAAGCTCAATCACCCCATCGCGCGTTCACGCCACAACCAGCCGCCGACACGATCTTGCACAATCTGACAATGGTGACCGGACAGGATGTAACCGACGACGAGGTCCAAGCCCTATACCCGGATCGACGACGCCATGAGGAAGTCCAAGACGGAAGGTTGTTGTCGTTTTTCTATGCGGATGCCACTCATGTGGTGTTACAAGCCAAGGAGCAGCTCGTCGAACGCCAACACGGCCATATCTTACGCAGCGGGAGCGCCATGCTTCCGCAGGACGATGGGCTGAGTTCCACCACGCACATGGCCGGTATCTTTCACTCCCATCTCACCATTGGCAACACGTCGTTTAACAAACTGTTGTCTATTACGAGAACTCCCTTCAACATCTTCAAAACGAGCGGTCTGCGCATTTTGATCAAGCGAGGCGCCACTTTTCATCTTCTCGGGATGCCCTCGTGTTATGAAATCGGCTTACACTCCTGCCGATGGCGTTACAAAACCGATCAGGGATGGATTGTGGTCGATGCCTGGGTCAGCCCAGAAGACGCCGCCGCGTTTGTGAGTATCGGGTCCGATCAGGCCGAGACTTTTGTCATCCTCGGCAATCTGGTTTTAGGCAACCATGAACTGGATCATCAAGGCCATATCGATATCGACGCCCAAACCGCCACCGCCAGCTTGCGGCCACATGCCAGTACAGATATGGCTCAACGATATCCGGATACCGTTTTCTACATCACCACGCCGGAACCAGCCAAGATCGAACACATGGGAACAGATGAAGAATTATTTCCCGATCACCAGTCCCGTGGACTCCCCTATCTCACATTTCGTACCAAACCGGTGCAGACGTTTTCGTTGGCGTTCACAGGTTCCATCATTAACGCCGAGCAGGCAAAGACATTATGTAAGATATATCAAGCACAGCCGGCTCATCTGCAGCAGGACCAACAGGCCGGCTGGTCATTTTGGCAATCACTAGGCAGACAATTTCACCTCTCACTCCCTAAGACGAATCCGCTGTGCGACAAACTCAATGACATTTTTTACTGGTACCTCCACAATGCCATGGTGCACCTCACGATTCCCCATGGTCTCGAACAATTTTCCGGTGCCGCATGGGGTGTCCGCGATGTCTGCCAAGGCCCGCTCGAACTCCTGTTGGCCACCCAACACCATCCTGAAGCGAAGCACATCCTGTTAACGGTCTTTGCCCAGCAATATGAGAAGACGGCTGATTGGCCACAGTGGTTTATGTTTGACCGGTTCGCCAACATCCAGCATCCGGAGAGCCATGGTGACATCATCCTTTGGCCCTTAAAAGCGCTGGCGATGTATCTCGAAGCCAGCAATGATTTCAGCATCCTGGATATTGAGCTGCCCTATACCGAGATACCCACGTTTGTTCGCAGTTCCACCAGATCGACTCTGCTACGCCATGTTCAGCGCACGATTGACGCCATCGAATCCCGCTTTATCCCCGGTACGGCGCTATCAGCCTACGGCGCGGGGGATTGGGACGATACCCTTCAACCTGCTCAATCCGCCATGCGCGAGCATATGGTCAGCACCTGGACGGTCGCCTTAACCTATCAAGTGTTTCAACAATTGGGCACCGCCTTCAGGCAGGCCGCGCTCCATCCCGATGAACAAAAGCTACTCCAGTTAGCCTGGCGCATCAAAGCAGATTTCAATCAGCATCTCCTCTCGGATGAGGTCGTGAGCGGATTCGGCTATCGCCACCCCGATGGCTGGATAGAACCCATCATCCACCCGAGCGATACGCGCACGAAGATTCACTACCGGCTCCTGCCGATGACCCGCACCATGATTGGCGAGTTATTTACTCCTGAGCAAATGCAGGATCACCTTCGGCTCATTGATTCCCACCTAACCTTTCCGGACGGTGTTCGCCTCATGAATAAACCGGTGTCCTACCAAGGCGGGGTGCGAGTGCTTTTCCGCCGGGCTGAAGAGTCGGCTCATTTCGGGCGTGAGATCGGGTTGCAATATGTCCATGCCCACATTCGCTATATCGAAGCGATGTGCAAAATCGGACAACCACAAAAAGCCTATGACGCGATCCTGCACATTCTACCGATCACTATTGAGGACCAGGTATCCAATGCGGTCACACGGCAGAGCAATACCTATTTCAGTAGCTCGGATGCGGATGTGCGTGATCGGTATGAGGCTGAACAGCTATGGGATGCATTGCGGGCGGGCCAGGTTCCTGTGAAAGGAGGTTGGCGCATCTACTCCAGCGGACCCGGTATCTTGATCAATCAAATCGTCAGCCATTTTTTGGGCTTGAGACTGTCGTATGACGATGTCGTCATCGATCCCGTCCTGCCTAAGCAACTGGATGGATTACAATTCACCTTTGCCATCGATGAAAAACCCATCACCATGATCTTCTCAATTGCCAGCGATGCACCGGCTTCTGTGCATTCCGTCACCATCAATGGAATCGAAATGGAATTTAGACGCGACCATAATCCCTACCGCCCCGGTGGGGTTCGAATCCCACGCGCAGTGGTTTACCCCCTCCTGACCGACGGCCCCAATCGCATTCTCATTAGCCTAGGCTAAAGTGTTTTCCCGCGAAGACTGCCGGCGTCGCCGGCCGTCTGCTGAAACGGCCACCGCATTCACGAAGAGACCCGCATAGTCTTGCTTCTTGCAGACTTCAACGACATGCATTCCCCCGCCTGGTGCAAACGGGAACGTCGTCTTCTCCACGTTTGCCGAAGAACACGTCTTGTACCCTGTCGCTGGAATATAGCGCGCCGAACGGCACGCCAGATGCGTTACGTCATAGAGCGTCGCCTGGTCAGCGAGCTCCCAGCGCCTATTTTCGTTCTGGTCGGGAATCAAGAGCATCCTTCCGCGAGTTAGCAACCACATAGAATCTTGCTGTAAAGCGGTTCGCACTTTGAGCACTCTAAGATTGTCGCCGTCTCACGGCCCGCCGATGCGCCGTCGCTTCGTCGCGGTGGTTAGGCACCAAGTCGCTGGTTGATGTAGGTCGGGTCCTGATAGCCATGGATGACCGCGAGTACCTGTACGGTTTGCTCGTCAAAAGTGTAGAACAAAGGTAGGGAAACTTGTGTATGACCGCCCTTCGGATGTGCGGCTCTACTTCCTGATACAGAAATGGATTCGGTAGAATTCGGTCGCAGGCAAGTTAAATTTCGTCCAAAAATCGCCTGCCAAGACCGTCCTGCTTTTCCTCATAGGAGAGGTAGCCGTGAAGAATGTCTACCTCCGCCTCCTTGGTAACGATGAGCTTGCCGCTCATCCGTTCAAAATGCGGCGTTTAACGCCTTCCCACGGCGATCCAGCGCCTGGATTCGCCCGCTAGGCAGCCAGCCGTTTTCGGAGGAGCTGCCGTGTGGCATCAGTCAGTTCGATCTGCTCTGGACATTCGGCGATGCTGTCCCAGATTTCTGTAACCAGTTGAATACGTTCCGGAACTGACAATTCAAGGGCATCAGTAGCAGTGATTTTCATGACTTGAAAATAGCACAATACTCAAAAATGTGCCAGGTAATGGCGCCCACAAGCTACCCTGGCATCTACTGGAATCCACGCTTGAGCCGAGGGCCGCAGGCCACTTGGTTCGAGCCACGCATGCTGAGGTCCTCGCGCGCCTTCAGAATGGTCAGGGATGGAAAGAGTTGCGAGATGGCCGGGTTTGGTCATAAAAATGAGGCTCCCGCGTTGAGGGGCGACTTCCCAGCCCAGTCTTTGAAAGGTTTTGACAATTGCAGTAGGACAGAGAACAGGGACCGGTGGCATTACACTGTGACTTCAATCTCGCGCGTTGTCACAGTCAACGGCATCCCTTTCTCGGATCGCACCTCCATGCACTAATTGATGGCCTCATGAATATTTTCCTGGGCTTCTTCTTCAGTTTTGCCCTGACTCATGCAGCCTGGAATGGCGGGGCAGTCGGCAATATACACACCTTCTTCATCTCGTGTAATCGTTATGATAAATTTCATCGATTTACCCCCTGCCACTAATATATATCCGACATCCCGAAATAAAAAGCAAATTTTGACCGCCCCAAACACATTCTCATCAGCGTAGGCTATATCAAGTACCCACAATGATGAGTTATTCGTCAACAATAGACCTGGCACCAACTATTGTTTGATGGGCCACACATTGGGAGTCCGACAGAACTACAAGACTTGGGGTGGAAATGACTGGTACAACAACCGGCATCCCGTCTTTTTATGTCGTTGACTTCACCTCACTCAGTATGCGATTTTTTTTTAGCAGTCCGCATGTTCAATTTGTTTCGGAGGAACCAATTTTTAATCTTATTGATTAAGGAACATCATGGTGGTGAAAAGATTTTTGCAGTCTTTCTCCTTGCCGGGTACAGCTCCTCTCTTAATGACCTGTGTCTTGTTGCTCGATTGGGACGTTGGACAAGCGGCAGACACGGCCTCCCCCGAAACGCAACAATCTCCCATAGTTCCCCTGCAGGGCTATGCCCCTCCCGGCTATAATCCGCCGCAGCCAGGGTACGAATACGTTCCCAACCCCCAGTATAATGGCTATAGTACCTTTGACTATGATTACGGAGGGCCGACCTACATTCAACGGAAAGCTCAAGCTCCCTACGTGACGGAATATGGGGGTCCCCTTCTAGAGGAATGGCAGTATTCCGGTGGCTACCAAGGAGCATTAGACCGCGGAGAAATCCACTATCAACCCGGGTCCGGGGACAACGGTCAAATGGCTACTTCCAATCAAGTCAGAGGACAATGACCGAGCAGGTTTTGTCGAACACTTAGAATGAGAGTCAAAAAACCTATCCAGTCTTGCCACATCTACAACCCCTTCTTTTAATAATTCCTGATCTCATGGCCAGGATGGAATAGCTCAAGGATCTGTCATTCCGATCCGAAAATTTCCCAAAACCCTTAACTGAAAAGACCTTCTGAGTTCCAATGATGTGTGGTAATTTGGGAAAATCATTTTCCCGAATGGACCACGCCCCAATTACAGGTTGATCCATGAATCAGAACGACCTCGAACAATGGATTGTCGATCTTCCCAAAGTCGAACTTCACCTCCATATTGAAGGGACCCTCGAACCCGAGTTGATGTTCGATCTCGCGAAGCGTAACGGCCTCTCTCTTCCCTTTGCGACAAGTGTGGAGTTGAAGCGGGCTTACAACTTTCAAGATCTGCAGTCCTTCTTAAATATTTACTATGAAGGTTCGCAGGTTTTACGACAGGAACGTGATTTCTTTGATCTGACCTGGGCCTACCTTACACGCGTGGTGAAGGAACATGTCCGCCACGTGGAAATCTTTTTTGATCCCCAGGCGCATATGAACCGTGGGATAGCCCTTCACACCGTCATTTCAGGTATTCACGCCGCACTCGAACAGGCTCGCACCGAGTTGCAGATCTCCTCCAAACTGATCCCCTGTTTCCTTCGTGATCTCCCTCCCGATTCTGCCAGGCAGACTCTGGAAATGATGCTGGATTATCGAGACTGGGTATCGGCCGTGGGGCTGGACTCTTCCGAGAAGGAGCGTCCCCCCGAGCTTTTTCAGGACGTCTTCGATCGCGCACGGACCGAAGGATTGCTAACCGTGGCTCATGCCGGAGAGGAAGGCCCTCCGGAATATATTTGGCAGGCCCTCGAGCTACTCAAAGTCGTCCGCATCGACCACGGCATTCGTTGTGTTGAGGATGAATCCCTCGTTCAGCATCTGGTTCACACCCAAATTCCTCTCACGGTTTGCCCTCTCTCAAATGTGAAACTCCAAGTGTTCCCCTCACTGGATCGGCATAATTTAAAGCTGCTTCTCCAACGAGGTTTATGCGTGTCGATCCATTCCGATGATCCCGCCTACTTTGGTGGGTACATTACCGATAATTATCTTGCCGCTCAGCGCGCGCTCAATCTCCAGCCAACCGATATCCTTCAATTGGCCAAGAATGCCGTGAAGGCCAGCTTCCTGTCAGACACAGAAAAGGAAAAACTCATTGGTGAAATTCAGGACCATGCCACAAGGCTGTAGCATTCCCATTTTTAATATCCCCTATTGGAGGTTTTCTCCAAAGGATTGGGTCGTAGGAACTCAGTTCTGATCGTTTGGATCTTTTCCTACTGGGCGGGACTCATTTTTCAGAGCTTTTCTTTCTCGGTGAGATCAATTTCATTGGGATTCCCGGCCTTCCCGCTCAACTGCCGCTAAATAGGGTAAAGCCCGACCTGCACCTCCTAGGTCCAAGCCATACCCGATTACCCAGACATCCGGAATCTCAAATCCAACGTAATCGACCCTGAGAGCCACCTGATGGCGGCTTGGCTTATCCAAGAGGGTACAGAAACGCACCCAGGCCGGGTGCTGTTGTTTCAGATGTTCATGCACCGCGTGCAATGAGAACCCCGAATCGAAAATATCATCGACGACCACTACCACTTCATTGGTGATTTGAGGGAGTTCCTCCCTCAGAAAGCTGACTGCCCCGCTGGCCTCATTGGTCTCACCATAGTGTGAAACCTTTAAAAATTCGACTTGTGGCTCGATACCGTGGTGTGAAAGATGCCGCACGAGATCGGCCAGGAAGACAAAGCTCCCTGTCAGCAATCCAAGTAGGATGGGCTGTCGAGTTGGCAGATCGGTTGCGATCAGTTTGGCTAATTCGCCAACCCGCGTCTCAATAGTTTTCTCATCAATCAGAACAGAATGGGGAAGCATGAAGTCCCTTCTATCAATTCGTGTGCTGAAATTCTTGACTATTCTACACAGTCACTGCAAGCACAGAAGGGGAAAAACCTACCTGTTAACCACCTGGGACCGAGCCACTCAGACAAACGTACCCTTGGCTACCCAAGAAGTCCGAAACAGGAGATCGAGACTGCGAGATGGAAGAACATTTCTTTGCGCTATGGCGTTGTATTCAGGCGTCTCGACGGAAAGATGCTTGGGGAGTGGGAATGGGCATTAGAAGTTCCTCAATCGGCTGGCCATCAACATCAGGAAGGGAGACATTGAGCAACTGTGCAATCGTGGGGGCATAATCCATAAGGGACACCGTTCGATCGACAGTTCCCGGTTGAATAGATGGTCCGAAGGCCAGGAACATGCCCCCCGCTCGGTGATGCCCTGTACGGGGATGCCAGAAATTTGTCGAGATTTTCCCGAATTTTTCTGAAAAAACCGCAGGAATTGGATCTTCTTCATACCATTCCACCAGGAGGTCGGGCAGATGAGCAAGGTTCTCACCGGAATAATGATCGGCTGTGCGAATAATTCGCTGGATCACCGGCTTTCCTGTCTTGACGTTGATGATCCCTAACAAATCCTTTTCGAGCTCCATACAAAATTGTTGATAGTCCGGCCCCGGCTGGACCTTGCCTTCGGGTTCCCGGCCAACCAGATTCACTCTGATCCCGGCATGGGAAGGCGTGTCATGAATGGAAAAGCACTTGCTCGCCGCTCGATCCACCAGTGGGCCAGAGTCTGCGGACAGTTTATGAGAAAGAGGATATATTATGGGCGCAAGAAATTTCTGCACGCTCGATGGGATCTTCTGCCACATTCGGTACAGGAAGGCGAGTGATCTTCGTTGAAGAAGAGAGCCTGTGACATTTTTCGCCGGTATTCTTGGCGGCACAGCCACCTTTAACTGAAGCAGGAATTTCTCCATGAATCCATATGGAATATTCGTCTGCCCCATACCATGGCTGACAAAAACGATCACCGTGGTTTCTTCGTCAATATCCTTGAGAATTTCTCCAATGGCCGTGTCGATGGCTTTATAAACATCCTTGATCGGATCCCCAACGATCCTGGCAAGATCCGCATCATGCCATTGATGGGTAGGATCGTGTACATGCCAGTACTGATGACCAATACAGTGACTTTCGGTGAAAACCTGGGCAAACAAATCCCAATTATCTTGTTGCAAAAAATGTTTCGTGACCGCAGTCTTTCTGGCGACCCCATTGATAAGAGTATCCCGAAAGGCCGCAACTCCAGCCGCATCCCGTTTTGCATCACAGTCTCCCTGGATAGGATGAGAGCACGGTGGACCAAAGCGTTGTTCCACCTCAGCAGCCAGCGAGGGTGGCCACGTCATAAATCCGGAATGTGCATCGTGGGCGCCATATTCAACCAATTGAATCCCGTTGAGATTGTGCGACAGGGCAGTCAGAGGAATATCAAGGATGGCTACCCTTCGCCCTGCCCGGCTTAGATGGTTCCAAAAAGGTTCACGTTTAACGCTTTCTCCTGCATACGTGGGATGCAGCTCATACGTTCCCGGCTGAAGCTGGTGTAGGGAATGAATTCCGTGCTTACCCGGGTTGACGCCGGTATACCATGTGGGCCACGTCGAACCGACAAAAAGCCCTGGGGTGCTCGTGGTGGCTCCCACCAAACTTTTTGCGAAGAGGGCTTGCAGGGTCGGCAGGGTTCCATCTTTCGCCCATCGTTTTAATAAATCTCTCGATCCCGCATCAATACCCAGCAACACAACTTTTTGGTCTTTTTCCAACGGATTACTCCTCAGAAATTCAACCGCAGAATTTCTACACCATGCAATGAGAAGAGGTTTGAAGTTGTCACAAAATTTTCAATACGATGGTTCAGTTCCCGCTCGTCTGACCGAGACGGCCTAAAGACATTAATTGAAAAAATGCGAAATATCAAACCATTCCTGGATAATAGTAGAAGCCTGCGTTTGGAATGGACCGTAAAGTATTGGGGTACCGGGAAGACGCTGGTAGTTTCTCGCCAGGGCAGCTTAAACGGATTTCTCTATTAGCCAATGGAAGGTAGGTAGGGTTGCGATGCGTTTGGCATACGTTATTGATTCCTGCTCATGGGTGACGACCTTTACGATCAATGAAATGGTAGAGATTCAGCGTGCAGGCCATCAAATAATTCTGGCGCCTCTTTATTCAGGCGGGCCCTCTCCTACTCATTATGGAAAAGCTGAGCATGTGAAACCTGAAGCCGTCCTGCCTGACTCTCCGTTTGACCTCCATGTCGTAGGCTTAGCCCTTTTGATGCTCCTGAAGCGTCCCTGGCGCGTCTTGAAAACTCTTGCTGCCCTTCATTGGGCTGCAGGGCTAAACCCTTATGCGCATATCAGTAATGCCATATGGACCCCCAAAGCTCTGGCCACGGCATGGCGCCTGGAAAAGATGAACGTAGACCGGATCCATGCACCGTTTGCCACCCGGTCAGCCACCTGCGCCGGTATAGCGGGACGTGTCAGTGAGATTCCTTTCTCATTCACCGCCCATGCTTACGATATTTACTGCACCTCGCTTCAACTGCGTAACGACACGCTCAGATGGAAGATTCGCCATGCAACCCAGGTGTTTGGCATAAGCGAAGATGGGATTCGCCTCCTCCGCCGGATGGCACCTGATTGTCCCCACATACACCTTGTTCATGTGGGAATCCCATTGACATTATTTACTCAGAGACCTGCTCCTCCTCACCATGGAGTTCTTCAGCTTTTATGCGTGGCCAGCTTTGTTGAAAAGAAAGGCTTGGATACGCTCCTTGATGCCTGCAAGGTGCTGTGTGAGAAAAACCTCAAATTTTATTTGCGCTTATTTGGTAATGGCCCGTTAAAACCAATGTTGGAGCAGCAAATTTCCGATTTGGGCTTACTTGACAAGGTTTCACTTGGCGGTCCCATCACACAGAACGAAGTGTTGGAGCAAATGACAAAGAGTCATCTTATTGTCATGCCATGCCGTAAAGATGGCACAGGGAATATGGATGGGATCCCGACTGTTTTTATGGAGGCCATGGCCGTCGGACGCCCCGTGATCAGTTGCCCCATTGGAGGCATATCAGAGCTCGTGCGGGATGGAGAAACAGGTAAATTGGTGCCTTCCAATGATCCACATGCCTTGGCTGCAGTAATTATGCAGCTTGGGGAAGACCAGACTCTTCGAAATCGCCTGGTCCAACAGGCTCGCGCCTTGGTCGAAAAACACCATGACATACGGACGACGGTAACCTTGATGCTTCGTCATATGAACCAGTCTCAAAAATGCGGTCAACAGAAGGGACAATGCGAGTAACGACAAGGGCATGTCCCTTGCAAAGACTGTCGCGCATGGTCCAATCATGATCCAGGTCTCCGTCATCGTACCCTTTTATAATTCCGAACGGTATATCCAGAGATGTGTCGAAGGATTACTTCAGCAAAGCTTCCTACGGGAGGCCTACGAACTGATCCTGATCGATAATAACTCTACGGATTCCTCTGCTGAAACGGTGAGACAATATCCCGGCATTCGATTGCTGACAGAACCGAAACAAGGCGCGTATGCGGCGAGGAATCGAGGGCTACAGGAAGCGAAGGGCGAAATCCTGGCCTTTATCGATGCGGATTGTGTCCCCGCTCACGATTGGTTGCAAAACATCATGATGGCAATGGAACAACCAAACCTCAGCATTGTTCTCGGTCAGAGAGAATATGGCGGGGACTCTCTGGTGCTGTCGATGTTTGCAGCGTACGAGGATGAAAAACATCATTACGTGTTCCATAGCAGGAAAAAAGAACTCTATTACGGGCATACGAACAATATGGCCGTAAAAAAACACCTGTTTGACGAGCTGGGTCCCTTCGTAGAGCGAGCCAGGGGAAGCGACACGGTCTTTGTTCGACAATCTGTCAATAAGTATTCTTGTGAGGTCGTTCGGTATTGCCCACAGATTCGAGTTCGGCATTTGGAAATTGAAACCCCAAAGAATCTGTACCAAAAGTTTTTCATTTATGGACGTAGCAGAAGAAGCCATCGACTTATTGTGGAGCAAGAACCGTTAAGTTATAAGGAACGGCTGCAGGTGTTTCGCAATGTCGTCCGTACCCGGCAGTACTCTTGGATGGAATCCATGATGTTCATTCTGTATCTCGGAATCGGCCTTGCTTACTGGAACCTGGGTGCAATCAGCCTTGTCAGGGAGGAGAAAGATCCAGTTGAATAAAGAAACATGGATGGATGGATGGCTGGCTGATGATTTTGAACAGCACAGTTACAGGAAGATTTTCTACCCATTCCATTAAATTTTTGGGGAATGTGGTTCACAACCAAGGCTTTCAACCATAAATTAATCCTAACGCCACACGAAGCCCCTCCTGTCAATTCGTCTGGTTCGGCCAACCGGTCCACCAATCCTCCTTATCCTTTTCAATTGTCTCCCCTTCCCTCCTCGATTTCTAAAACTTCGCACCAAAAGAAATAGCATCACCAGGGTAAAATTAATTGATAAGGGTACATGCGCGGAAAGAAGGTATAAAAAACACTCAATCCAGCTACGGAAAAATGTTGTTACCATTGATATACTCGGGGCTGGGAGCCCCATGCGTTTATTGCTCACGCAAGAATCAGATGAAGGGCGCTGAACCGATGATTTAGGCGGGCAGTGTAATTTCTGGAAAGTTTTCATGCCACTTGCAAACGATCTCTCACAGATATCAGCGTTTGTGAATGTTGCAACAACACCGAAGAATCACCCGCTGACTCGTCGAAAAGCCCTGTGGCATTCGACATGCACCTTCTAAGGTAACAATATCCATTGGAATTCCGGGCAACCACATGATGAAGGCGAAGGGAATCCCTGGTCTGCTGGCGATGGCCATCGCACTGTTGGCGGGATGCGCGGCAATGCCCCCTAAACATCAGGAGAATCTTTGCACAATTTTCGATCAATACCCCGAATGGTACGATGCGGCCAAAGAATCTCAGGACAGGTGGGGCACGCCGCCCCACATTCTCATGGCTTTCGTGAAACAGGAGTCGTCGTTTCGCCACGACGCGATGCCCCCATGGGATTGGTTTCTTTTCATTCCTCTCGGACGCCAATCGTCAGCGGAGGGCTATGCCCAGGCTAAAGATGAGACATGGGAAGAATATGAGGATGAGACCGATGGGTTCTTCCAAAGCCGGTCAACCATGGAGGACGCCCTGGACTTCATCGGCTGGTACAACCACAAAAGCAGCAGAGAGCTTGGTATTTCCAAATGGGATCCCAAGCACCTGTACCTGGCTTACCATGAAGGTCGTGGAGGCTATGCGCGGGGAAGCTACAAGAGAAAACCGAAGGTCGTGCACATTGCTAATCGTGTGGATTGGCAAGCCAAGGAGTATGGCGCTCAGTTACGCCAATGCGAACATCGGTTCAGGTGTCGACACTGGTATCAGTTCTGGCCATTCTGCAGTTGATGCTGAAGCTTCCGATCAGAGTAATAAGTTTCCATAATCCTGGTTTCGCCAACGAATTGATCAAAATCCAGTTACTTAGGTTTCTTATTGCTGATCCACACTTTTCAAACTTGTAGATAGAGCGTCAGATAGCAGTCCTTCACCTCGGACAAAGGCGACTTGAAGAGGCCTCGCATGGAACGTGTACTTTTTTTGCACATATGACCTCACAGTCAATTCCGGTATAAATATTACCGAGTTCAATACAAATACCAAACACCCTCATTTCCATTCCTACAAATCCATTCCAATCCCCCATTGCATGAAAACACCAGGCGACAGTGTGACTACAACCCTTCATTTATTTTATCCTACTTGGGCAATGTAAACGAACCATCCAGACTTTTCGACTAACATGAAAAAATTAACGGTTTTGTATGTCTATCTCGGTTTTTACCGTGATGCCGGAGGAGAACATTCTCCGCTGGGGCTGGCCGAAGAACTCGATCGAGAACGCTTCAGCTTTGAGATCGTCACCTTGATGCCGACCACCTCTGTCATTGGTGCTGCAGTACAGGCGACCGGTTGCAAAATCCATGAACTCGGGCTGGGCAAACCCCATCTCACAGACCCTGTCGGCATGATCAAAGTTATCCATGCCTATTATAAGACGTTCCGACGGCTCAAACCGGATATCGTTCAGACCCAATCAGGGTTTTGCAATATATGGGGCCGCCTGGCTGCCAAACTGGCCGGCATTCCTATTGTCATCACGACGGTCAATTTTGATGAACCCCCACCCCGATGGTTTCTGCGACCGTTTATGCATGCCATGCATCGCTGGCTGTCGACGAGCACAGCAGCCTACGTTTGCATTGCCAAACATTTGATGAAGGAACAGTTACGACCCTACGAATGGAGCCGTGCCGAAATCATCTACCAATTTTTCGATCTAAACCGCTTTCTTGGGGGCCGGCCTGATTTGCCGGAAGTTCGGGCTTTCTCGGATCCCGGCCGTCCAGTCCTCGGCATTGTCGGAAGGCTCGAACATGAAAAAGGCCATCAGGTGGCAATCGCAGCCATGAGGAAAATTGTCGATGCCGTACCCGGCGCTCGACTCAAAATCGTCGGAGCCGGCAGCTTGGAAAAAGAACTCAGGAATCAAGTTCAAGCCCTCCGACTCTCGGACCACGTCGAGTTCATGGGGCACCGTACTCAAATTTGCGAGATGATGTCCCACCTGGACCTCTTGTTGATCCCCTCTTACAACGAAGCGTTTGGCTTAGTCGTGTTAGAGTCGATTGCCGCCGGGGTACCATTATTGGGTAGTCGTAGCGGGGCGTTTCCAGAAATTCTTGAAAATGGGGAATACGGTATGTTGGTCGATCCATCTAATCCTGGCGCGTTGGCAGACGCTGCACTCGCGATCATCGCTAACCCGGCCCCAGCATTGGTTAAATTGAAAGAGGCTCGGGCACAGGTGCTCAAGCGATACACGAAAGAGGAAAGCGCCAGGCGACATGCCGGTCTTTATGCGCGTTTAGCCGAAAAACTTTAGGAGAAATTCCCTAAAATTCTTCCAACATGGAATAATAGGCTTCACTACTTCTTCTTCAGAGTTTGCTCCGATGGATTGATTGGCCATTCCATGACACCATGGAGGATAGTTGCCTTCTACCCCAGGTCGATAGCGTTGTCCTCGTTTACAGGATTACATGGGACAAGCATGTTGGACTGACCCACCCGTGTTAACACCAGCCATTGTAAAAATGAGCGCAAGGAGCAGATTATCTTTGAGCAATTCCCGTGTGATATGACACCGCTCCGTGTATCCCGCCGAAGCCGGGTCGCCGGTCGAGGAGGCACTCTTGGCATAGCAGTCTCCTGCACAATTATATTTTGCGATGCACCCCTGGCACTTCGGCATATCATGAACATTGAGTTTCCCTAAACGATCAATCGCTTCATGATCCAGAACGAATTCACCATCATCCTGATTCCACGCTCCATATTGGAACAACGTGGATCGAGGATCGGTAGGTTGAAGAACTTCGTTACATGAAGTCACAATTCCACGTGAGGTGACCAGGAAATTGCTCGCATCACTGGCTCCACAAAACGTCTCCCGGTGCTTCAGAGAAGCGGCTGAATAGTGCAGTTGGATTCCAAATCCGGCAGCCACCTGTCTTGCGGTGCGGAAGTTCTCAACGAACATCTGCGCATCAAGATGTGCAATCTGGTCCTTCAGGTTTGTCACTGTTGTGGCATCGAACACCGGTTCGAAGTGAAGACTTTTGCATTGTAGGTTCTCCCCGACAAACGCAACAAATTCCGCCAACGTCGCGCTACCTGCTGCAGTCACCGTCGATCGGATATCGTAGGTCCTCCCACGCATCTCAAGCCCCTTCATGGTGGCAATAATGCGATCGAAGGAACCCCCGCCTTTCGGCAGGACCCGATGCTCATTATGCACTTCCCGGACACCATCCAAAGAGAAGGTCAGGTGGGTGCAGTTTTCCGCAATGTAATCCAGCCGTGATTGGGCAAACACACCATTCGTGCTCAACGATATGGAGGGTACGAAATGATTGGCCCTGCACTGTTCTTTGTAGTATTCAATAATTTCCCGAAATATACCCCAACTGGCCGTGGCTTCCCCTTCTCCTAAAAACCTGATGGACGGATCCACATTTTGCACGTGTGCGTTCTGAACAATTAAATCAATGGCCCCTTTTGCTACGGGCAAGGGGATATCCAGATCTTCCAACCTCCCACCTTCCGCATAACAATACGTGCACCGCAAGGTGCACTTCTGAGTGTTGGAGAAGGTCGCGCTGGTGGGGGCCCATCGTGTGCTGGGCTTGACCAAGGTCCGCTGTGGGGTCTCGGGAATCTTGAACACGTTGCGTTCATTGAGATGGTCAATCAGCGTTTGCTCATTGGGTAACAACTCCTCTTGACGGAAATATTTCCTAACGGTCGACACACCAAATTCGTCAAGAATCATGCTGAAATTCGAAAGGGGACTGTAAAACAAGTATCCGTTGAGAAATGAAACAAGAAAGATATCTCCTGCTCCTTCTATTCGCTCTTCAATGAAATTCTCTAAAGTAGAAAGGCCATCTTTCCCGCGTTTTTCAGGCATGAGTAAGGTGGTTGGCATATGAGCTTTCCTTTAAATTAGGATTTCCTTTTGCTAGGGGCGCGAGTCGTACGTTTGGCATTCATTTTCGCACGGATTTCGTCTGCAATAGATACAAAATCCTCTATGCTCTTCAGCCTGTTCAGGTCCAATCCTTTTACCACTTCTCGAAAAACTGGATTGGACATCACTTCAAGGATGTCTGCGGGTTCGGGTTTGCTTTCACATGTACACTGAACATCATACGGACATACTGGCTTGTCTTGGCATGAACACCCGCCTCCCGGCTTGAGTTCACACCCACATTCATTATGTCCATATTGGGCGAGGACCTTGGCTAGAGCCACAATACCGAGGGGGTCAACGGCGCGAACCGGGTTATCAGGCATGGTTACCCCTTTCTATTTGGGAAATTTCAGATCCAGCGATGTCTCGCATAATCCCCTGATGATTTTTTCCATGCGCCTTTTTAAGGTAAGAGGAATCAATTTCAATCAAATATTAGGATTTTTTCTTCTCCGTGGAGCGAGTCGGAAGCCTGGACGAATTCATTTTTGTACGGATTTCGTCCACAATAGACAGGAAATCTTCTATGCTCTGGAGTTTCCTGATATCCATTCCTGCCACAACTTCACGAAAAACTGGATTGGATACCACCTCAAGAATATCTGTTTTGACGGGCTTCAATTGACAGGAACAGCCAGGTCCCGGCTTATCTTCGCAGGAACACCCAGGAGGTTTGTCCTGACAGGAACAGCCGGGTCCCGGCTTGCCTTCACATGAACAGTAGAGGGGCCCATGATTTACAAGGACGTCGGCGAGGGCAATAATACCGAGGGGATCAATGGCACGAACCGGTTTATCAGGCATACTTACCCCCTATTGAAAATAGATGGAACCCCTATTTCAGGTTAATGGCTATTGCTCATTATTCATGTGGTAATTTTTCAATGCGCCATTGTAAAGAACGGTCATAATTTGTCAATTTAAATAGTGCCCCTCCTTTCTCAGATTTCCCAAGTACTTCTAGATAGAGAATCAACAGAAAGGTACCCGTATTGGGGACACTATTTTCGTGATTAGTAAGATTTTTCTTTGCAGGGTCTTCGTATCATCAAATCAGTTGTTGAAGCTTCTCGACCGAACAACCAAGACACCGCATTCTCCTTTGGTAGCGAGAAAATTTTCATTGATTTATTTGAAACAGTATTGAACGTAAAACGCAGGATTCATAAGTATGTTCCGAAAAAGTCCGAGTTCTCGGAATCATATTGACAGCATCTGATACATAATGATATTTATTTTCAATATCAAAAAATTTCATACATTCATCCTAAATTAATAAAAACTACCTTTTACCATTAGATCTTAAATAAGAGGATTCTGTTATTTAGATATCACCAAGGCAGACAATCCCTCATTCATTGAAGGAATTAGAGGCTAGAAGCCCATGAGGCTAGAGCCCAAAGGTCCATATACCTTTGGGCTCTGCTTGTTTTAAGGCATTGGGCCTTGAGTGATAAGTGGGGAGAACGACAGTCAGCCGCGATGCTTTTCCTCCGTTCATCCTAGGGAAGAAGCATTGGGCAAAATCCCTATAGCCCTCTTCCTAATGGTTAAAGCATGAAAGTCAGAGCATGCTTAAAGCCACTTGGGTTGCTGAGAAGCCGTTTTCCAATCAAATTCGGCAACCTGCCAAGCACCATTCCTATAAGCGCTTCAGATTCTCTCAGGCGCTTGCAGGTTCTTTTATTTTGCACGCCCTGTTCTTATCTATTTGTTATTCTGTGGCCTTTCAAGCCAGCGAACCAAAAAAAGAAATGGAACTTTCCACCTTTCGTTGGAATGTTTCACTGACCACCGCTCCCATCCCGGAGCCTGTGACATCCGATACCCCGTCTCCCTTTCTTTCAGCGCCACCTCAAGAAACCGTGGTAGCCCATTCTGAATCCTCGCACCACTTGACGCCTAACGCGTCAAGCAAACACTCACGCTCAACATTAGAAGACGGTCGGAAGAAGCTTTCGACAGAACTATCCGTCCAATCCAAAACGATCGCCTTCCCCTTAACCGAATTCCCTGTCAAACAATCTCTGAATACCGAAAAACAGGCCCGACCACCATCAAAAACAACCACCGCACACTCTCAACCATCGACTCAAGAGCAGATCAACACGGTGCCTTTTACCCATGGCCAAACCGCAAAATTACCGCCACCGGTTAAAAGAGTCGTAGACCGGGCTGAGCGAGTAATGCAACCGAGTGCCCAGAGAGAACCGAAGATAATTCATCGGACACGGGTATTTCACCCACCGATTCAGAGACGGGAGACACGCCCCGATTATGGGTGGTTAATCACAGATCTGAGGAAAACGTTAGAACGATTAAAGTTCTACCCCGAAATTGCACGGTTAAATAAATGGGAGGGAAAAGTCCTGGTCCAGATGAAAGTCCTTGAAGGTGGTCATCTGATCGACATGGAAATCCAGGAAAGTTCGGGGTTTGAGGTGCTCGACCAAACCGCGTTGACGATCGTACGTCAGGCATCCCCGCTGGATTTGGGTCACCCTCTTACGTCAAACAGTGTCAGTTTATCCGTACCTCTGACTTTTCAATTGGATTGACGAGTCTTTTTTAGCGATCCGGGGTGAATGTATCCATCGAGGCCTTTCATCATCAAATGGCACCGACTGGTGAGCAAGCGAAGGCAACAAAACAAAGGGATACCTTCAACCTCGAGGATTGGACATCAGTGTCAATACAATTCATTAAAAAACATTGGTCGGACATGTCCGGTTTTTCCACGTTCATACGTCTAATCCTAGTATGACGATATCTTCATTATTAAATAAATATCCTCAGTTGCGGTGTTGGGCATGATTGACGCGTTTTCCTTTCATGGACGAGTCGAACACGACATGGTCAGATTCGACCGATCCAAGTCCTATATGTCATCTCGTCTTCTCTGCCAAAGAGTTCATGCAGTCCCATCACGGGATTCCCGCAAAAGGCCCTACCTAGCGTAACACAAACCCATTTCCCATAAACCCAACGAGGTACCACCGCGAAGGTCACGAACCTTAGGAAGTCAGGAAAAACACTCATGGACATTTTGCATCAACTGATTGATTACGGAATTATTGGGCTTTTGATCGCCTTGAGTTTTTGGGCTGTCGCTGTTGCCATTGAACGCTGGTTGTTTTACCGGCAGGTCGATCCCCGAAAATATCCTGACCAACAAACGTTTGAGGTAGCTCTGACTAAACGGTTGGTGATCATCGGAACCGTCGCAGCCAATGCTCCGTATATCGGCTTATTGGGAACTGTGTTGGGTATCATGCTGACCTTTCATAACATGGGAACCTCCGGCACGATGGCCGTCAGTACCATCATGGTCGGATTGAGTCTGGCATTGAAAGCGACGGCCATCGGGTTGCTGGTCGCCATTCCCTGCGTAGTTCTGAACAATGTGCTACGCCGCCGAGTGGCCGAATTACTCTCTTTGTACAAAGTGCAACATGGAGCGTGAACTCAATCAAATCAACGTCATCCCCCTGGTGGATGTGATGTTAGTGCTATTGGTCATCGTGATGACCACTGCGACGTTTATAACAACTGGTCAAATCCCTGTAGACCTTGCCAAAGCCAAAGAAGCCGGAACCAAAAAAGATACGCCTTTGGTTGTGACTCTGACAGCAGAGGGAGAGATTTTTCTGAATGACCGGCCGATGACCCGCCCGGACCTGCTCCTTGCGCTCCAATCTCACTCCAAGGACTCTCTCATACTCGTGCGTGCCGATCGAGTCATTATCTTGGAGCGGTTCGTCGAGGTCGTGGACGAGGTGAAAGGATTAGGATTTGAGCATATTAGCCTTGAGGTCATTCGTTCATGACCCTCGCTACGTTAGAAGCCTTAAGTGTGGCTCCGGACCATTGCCGGGTTCAAGCCTGGGCAGGGTCCACCTTTGTTCACATATTATTTGTCAGTCTCGCCATTCTCCTCATTACAGACCTGCAACCGACGTCGCAATCAGAACCGTTGAAATTGGACATGGCCTTCATCAAACCGGCTCCTCCCAAAATCCACAACCAACCGGAACCCCAGGAACTGCCCAAACCGACGCCCGTTCACCAACAAGTCGTACCGGAGAAAGTGCCTCTCCCAACACCCGTCCAGCAACCGATGATGAAAAGAGAGCCCGTCATCGAAGAACACAAACCCCTGCCTACCAAGAAAACCCAGGAGGTCCTCCATACCGACACCGTTCCAATGCCCAGACAGGAACAAACTCCAGAACCGGTGCAAGCCAAGCCGATCCTGGAATCGACGCCGATTGAACAGGAGGTCGTCTCGGAGCCTGCCAAACACATTCTTTCGCCATCCACCCATTCAAAATCTGTTGAACAGGTGAAACCGGTCATGCAACGAGAGACCAGTCTCACTCAGCAGGCGGAGCCCTCTCCTCAAGCACTCCCTACCCCCGTAGCCGAGGTCAGGGAAAGGGTTGATTCTCCCATGCAGACCACCTTGGTCGCCGAACGGGTGACCGAATCCGTACCCACGACCCGCCCTGAGGCTTCAGTGCAATCCCAGGCAATTCAGACGAAAGCGGAAGTAGTCGAACCGACCGTGCCGATCGCCCAAGAAAAGAAAATTGCTCGTGAACGCCCAGCACCACAGATTCATCAGCGAACCGCTGCGGTGGAACGCCCCATCCAGTCGTATCCGGAGGCCCAGACAGATTATGGGTGGTTAGCACAAACTATTTGGCATCAAATTGAGAAATACAAAAGCTATCCGAAGAAAGCGCGTCAGAAGGAATGGGAAGGAAAAGTCGTGCTGGAAGCCGTCATTCGCCAGGACGGCACAATCTTACATCTCCGGGTGGCAGAAACGTCAGGGCATGAAATTCTTGATAAGGATGCCTTGAGCCTGCTGTGGAAACTTTCTCCGTTGACACTTGATCATGCATTAGGGCACCCGCAATTAACCATTTTAGTGCCTCTGACCTATAAACTCGATGGATAGCAACAAGAGGAATCCAATGCATCCCTGATATCCGACATACCAAGACAACCATTCATCCAACAACCAAAGAATTTAACCTAAAGGAGTATGCGATGTGTAACAAAAAAATGAATCGAAGGTTGACCAACCCATACGTTGTCCTATTGTTCGGAGCCTTTTTATGTGTTGCGGCACCGGCAGCATGGTCCGCCTCCGAGTCCGGAGAATCCTTCAGGGCCGTGGCAACTGATACAGAAGGTCTTCAGACGGAGATGGACAACATTATCTTTTATTATGAAGAAAAGGTCAGTGAAACGTCCTTTATTCCCCACGAACTTCGGGAATTACCGGTCAAGCGAGGCACGTCGACGGTAAAAATCAAGTTTTTCTCCATAAAGGAAATCGATCTTAAAGCCTCTAATAAGGAAGCGCCGCCGGTTGCGAACGTCACCCTGAAGGATGGGAAGACAGGGGAATTCCAGCTGGCAATTGCCGGAAGCTTTAAGGGTCAGTCTGCGTTTGGAGAAGTCGAGTTGCCTGCAACCCAGCTTTCACGAGTCGTGTTCAAATAACCAAGACCACTATTTTCAATCTGAACGGGAGACAATGGAAAATTCAGTTTTCCTTTCTCCAATAAACCATGAAGGTTCTAACGAAAGAGAAAAATGGGAAAGGATCTCTTCGAGATTCAAACATATCCTCCTTTCCATTTTTGGAATGAATTAAAAGTAGCAGGCCTGTTCAATATCATCGAAATGGAAATACACCTCAGAATCTCCTGGATGAATTGTGAGGGGAAGTCGGGTGTCACGAAAGGGTATTCACATGGATGGTGAACGCCACATGATTGGACATCTCCAACAGATGAGGGTAGTGATCGGACGCGGAAGGCAATACCTATGATGACTAGCCACAATCCCCAAAATCCCGGTCCACATCGGCCACCGGAACAAATGGCAAAGGATATCCGCTGTAAATGCGGGAAGCTGGTTGCACGCTGGGAACACTGCGGGATTTCAATCAAATGTGCGCGATGTCAGCGATTGGTGTCGATTCCCTTCCAGGACATTAAAGGCCGGAGACCTGACGCCATACCGGATGGAGCCAGATGAGCACTCATAAAACCTAAACGGCCTAAGACAAGGCAGTGGAATCAAGCTGCGACCTGCTGAAAAGACCATCGAAGGTTTATCGGCGTGAGGAACGTATGTAGAACAGGTTTTCATCGCCCGTATCGGCACGGAACAATGTCTCATAGGTCTGTCGTCATTGAATTGGACCCTGGGAGTGAATCCATAGCGCAGAATCCGCTAACCATTCAATTTCGAAGATGCGTGAAGCAATAGGACCTGAAACACAGACCACGCATGACCAGAGGCCAGCATTCAGCCCCAAACCAACCATGGAGGGTGAACAGACGATTTCTATAGGAAGATAAACCAGGAATCCTTTTCGCTCAAGTAGCGAAGTCGATGTGTCCTTTTTTTATGAGACAAAGCAAGACATAGGAAGTGAGTCACTTGTTGCGGATTCTCCTCCAACTGAATGGGAGGAGACCTTCTGATCTCCCTTTCGTTCAAAGACGCCTTCCATGTTTGGCATATAGACGGTCGGCCTCGAGTTCCATGATGTTCATGCCAACTTAGTTAAAATTTCATCGATCTGCCGGTGAACGCGAGGATTCCCCAACAGTCCATCATGATCGCTTTCAATGATCTCAGTATGAACCAAACCTGTTGTATACGAAGTCCAATCGATCGGCGGAATTCCGGCTACACACTCCAAGGTTTTCGTTGCCCACCATACATGTATCGGTGCATGAATCGGCTGATACCGATAGGTTTTCATCAATCGCGCCTCATCTTTCAATAAAGCATATCGACTTTTGATCACCTCAAGCGGGACATCCGCGTCAAAATACCTTTGTGCTTGAGCCCAAAGAATCATGGCGTTGATCTGTTCTTCCGGTTGCAAGGTCAAAAGGCGGTCTTGAAGGGCTTGTCGTTCATTGTCAGGCAAAGCCCTTAACTCTTCCCGCGATTCGGGCTCAAGAAATCCTGCGAGTTCTTCAAGCAGGCTAGACATCGAGGTTTCATACAAGACTGAGCGTGTTTGCGTGTCTAAAAAACCCAAGAAGGCCACAGACTGCCCCAACGCTTCCAATTCATGGGCAATCGCGAGCCCGATCACGCCCCCTAAAGACCATCCGAGGACCTGATAAGGGCCTTCCGGCTGATGGTGATGGATCGCATGTGCATAGTCCTTGGCCAGCGCTGCAATCGAGATGGCTTTCGGAGAAAGCGTAAAAACATTGTGCAACTCGACACCATAGACCGGTTGCTCGACACTGAGTGACCGGGCAAGGGGCTGATAGGCAAAAACATGATTTCCCGTCGAATCGATGCAATACAGGGGACGACGCGATCCCTCCGCTTTGAGCGCAATCAATGGTGAGGAGGGAACCCGTAATGCGTTTATGACGACATCGGCCAAGCTCGCGACCGTCGGCGACTGAAACACCGTCATTAATGAGAGTTCACTTCCGATCGCCTTTTGGATACGATGAAGCAACTGCACTGCGAGCAACGAATGCCCGCCCATGTCGAAGAAATTCTCATAGATGCCGATCCGCTCTCGTTTCAAGAGTTCAGACCAAATCTCAGCCAGCAACGTTTCAATCGGATTTCTGGGAGCCAAATACTCCGCCGTGAGCCGTTCTCCATCAAAAGCGAGTAACGCTTTTCGATCCACCTTTCCGTTCGACGTTAAGGGGAAGGAATCCAGAAACACCACCGTTCTGGGTACCATATAATCCGGCAGCCGGTCCTTCAGATAGTCCCGAATGATGCTGAACGTGAGAGCAGACTCTCCTGAGGAAACTACATAGGCCATCAGGGATTTTTCATTAGATGCGTCTTCCCGCACCACTACTACCCCCTCGCGCACTCCAGGAGCTTGGCCGAGGTGGGCTTCAATCTCTCCCAATTCAATCCGGAAGCCGCGAAGCTTGATCTGTTGGTCTCGACGCCCTAAAAATTCAATGGTGCCATCAGGTGTCAATCGAGCCAGGTCTCCGGTCCGATACCATCGGGCCCCCGGTTCGGCCGAATAAGGATGAGGAAGAAATCGTTCGGCGGTCTGAGCCGGTTGATGAAGATATCCCCAGGCCACCCCCATCCCGGCAATGTACAACTCTCCGGCAACACCCACTGCGACAGGTTCGAGTCGCTCATCCATGATGAAGGCTTGGATGTTCCCCAGCGGGCGCCCAATGGGGACAGTGGAACTCAAGCGAAACCCTTCAGTCGAACCAGAGCTGAGAGGAAAAAGGAGAGACCCGATCGTGGTTTCAGTCGGGCCATAGTGATTGACCACCGAACACCCGTTTGAACGGGCGATGACCCAATTGGCCAGTTCAACCGACAAAACTTCTCCACCGAAAATTAGATATTTCTTCGGCATAAACGTGGCACCGTCTGTTGAACGAAGAAGCGCCTGAAAATGCGAGGGTACCACCTTCAGGACATCGATCTGATGAGAGGTGAAATAGTCGGCCAGCATGTTCCCGTTCATGGCGGTTTCATACGGAATAATGTGAAGAGTCCCTCCCGACGTTAAGGAAGGAAAGACGACGGTATTTCCTAAATCGGCACTGAGCGTCGACACGGTGGCAAACCCCCAGCCCGCCTCCATCGAAAGGATTTGACTGACACTCGATGTGTAGTTCACGATGTTATGGTGCGTGACGGCCACCCCTTTGGGCGCCCCTGTCGATCCGGAGGTATAAATCACATATGCCAAAGCGTGAGGGGAAACTAAGCAGCCCAAATTCTCGTGCAATTCGTTATCAAGGAGAGACCGATCACGGTCCAAACACAAAATCGTTCCATTGAAACCCAGTTCTTGCGACAGAAGAGCCTCTTGGGTCACCAACCAGGAAACATCAATCTGTTTCAAAAGAGAATGAAGCCGCGCCACGGGCGCGCCGGGATCGAGGGGGACATAGGACGCTCCCGCTTTCAGAATGCCCAATAGCCCGACGACCATCTCAACGGAACGTTCCACCCATAACCCCACAAGCGTGAGAGGTCCGACGCCATGACGACGCAGATACCGGGCGACCCTGTTGGCCCGTCCATTCAGTTCGGCATAGGTTAAGGACTCATTCTGACAGACCACAGCGACCCGGGTCGGATCCTTCGCGCACTGGGCTTCAAACAACTCGTGCAAACAGACCTGAGAAGGGCCCGACCATGAAGTCTCATTGAAATCAACGAGCACTCGTCGACGTGCAGACTCACTCAGGATGGATAACGTGTCCAGTCGGGCATCCGGCTGACCGAAGACCGAGGCCAGCAAAGCTTCAAACTGCTCGGACAGGCATTGGACAGCCAGACGAGAAAAACGGTCAGGATCATAGGTGAACGTCATGCGCAGGGATCCTGACCCATGGGTACAGGACAGTTTCATTTTGAATCGATCAAAACATGCCCCGTGCCAATGCAGCAGAAATGTGACACCCCCGGCGATGGATGCATCCGGGCATGGTTCATAACTGAATCCGAACAGATTTTCTTCCACGGTTTCCATGATTTCGTCATCATCATCCCAAACAAAATGCTCTTGCCAGGACCTGCCTTCGTTGACCAAGTCATCCACCTGAGACACCACCTCATGCCATCGGCTATCGGGACTGACTCGATAACGGACCGGCAGCCACTTGGCGAACAACCCCATGCTCTCCTCCAGCTCTTCATAGGGCCTTCCCTCACAGAGCGTCGCGACCACCAACTCCTGTTTGCCAGTCAACTTCCACAAGAGCGCATACCAGGCCCCCAGCAACATGGATGCAATCGGACTCTGAGACTGCAGGGCCATGCTTGTCAGGATTTCTACAACTGAAGGATCCAGATCTCTGCAATGTTCCTGCCGGCGCGGTTGTGTGTGGTTCGTTTCAGGGCGTTCAAACGGAAGGACGAGTGGAGGAGAGGAACGAAAGTCTTGACCATGCCAATAGGTCTGGCCTGCTTTTACATCTTTGTCTGTCAGCAACTCATTTTGCCATTCAGAGAATTGCACGTACTGGACCGGGTCGCTGGAACATTCCCTGCCTTCACAACTAGCCTGATAGGTCGATGAAAGCTGCCGGATGAGATTTCTAATGGTCCAAGCATCCGCGCATAACGCAGGCAGACGAATGAGCAACGCATGCTTCCGGAGCGAGAACTTCGCCAAACGGAGACATAAATGAGGGAGAGTCTCGAAGTCGAACGGCCAGATCTGCTGTTCATCGATCAGGCGCCGGAGTTCCTGTTCGTGTTGCTCGACGGCCAGGTGGCTTAAATCCAGATGGTGCCATGACAGCTCACACGAATCATGAATGACTTGAAACGGCACTTTTACTCCAGATTCACGATGAAAGGTCGTCCTGAAAATCTCATACTGGCCCACCACGGATTGCATCGCTGCTTCCAATGTTGCGACATTGAGTGGACCCTCCAACACCACCGAACAGTGGGCCTCTCGAGGTCGATGATCTCCTTGGAGCATCCAAAGATGTTTTTGCTGGGGAGAAAGCCGGATTCCTTGAAGATTCTGTTGCATCACCATGCCCCTTTTATACGTCGATCATCTGCCTTGCCTCTTGATACACCATGTCCCCATTGCACGACGATCTTGCCTGGCCAATCATAGGAATCTCGGGTGTGGGCGACCAACATGTTGTCCAATAATAGGAGTTCGCCTGTTTGCCATGCTAAGTGGAGCGCCATTCGCTCGTAGATTTCACCGATTTTCTTGCCAACCGCATCGTCGATTGGCGAACCATCCCCGAAATAGGCATTCCGAGAAAGTCGTCCCATCCCCCAACAAAGGGACGTAATTGGAAACCCATGGAACAAGATGCCGGCAGGTTATTACAAATGTGCCATCAAGCATCGCTTGGCCTGGGTATGCTACCCCTCACGATGTTGTTGAGATCCGCATAGCCGCTTTTGGTTGAGAGACAGCCGAATCCTTTGCACGTAGATCTCCTGTGCCATACGTCTTCCTATACGGTAACGGATTGAAAAGTGGCCTGGCTGATCATGTCTCCCATCGCGACGAGGATCTTGCGGGGGCCGGCAAAGGGATCGCGGGCATGTGCCACAAGCATATTGTCCAGCATGAGAAGATCGCCTTCCTGCCAACGAAACCGCACCGCCGTCCGTTCATACAGCTCACCAATATCCGCGACAATCGCATCATCGATGGGAGAGCCGTCACCATAGTAGACATTGCGCGGAATCGACTCCCTTCCGAGCATTGATAACAGCGACTCTCGCACTGCCGGTTCCAGACAAGACACATGATGAAGTTGGATCTGATTGAAGAACACCCACTCGCCTGTTTTGGGATGCTCGATCACCGCCGGGCAGACCTGTCTGGTGCGCAACGAGTCGTTCTCCATCCACAGACATTCCATACCGTTCCGGGCACACATTTCTTCGACGACAGATTGGTCGGAAGTTCGAAAGAAATCCTGCCAACTGACATCGACACCGGGAGTAAAATTTCGGACATACATGAGCTGTTTCGACTGGAGCCGGTCGCGGAGTTCAGGATGAAGACGCTGATACATGGTTCGACAATCGACAATCGGAGTCTCACCTCCTTCAGGGGCGGCCTGCATACAAAAAAAGAATTGCTTTTGGGGCCAGCGATGCATGTGCGAGCTTTCATTGTGAAAGAGAATCGCCTTATCCGAAGGGTACGGAGTGGACCCATAGACGTGACGCCCGCTTTTCTCACGAGGCAAATCACCATACTCTCCGAATAGGTCAGGGCAGACAGCCTGCGCGGCCGCCTCGAAGTCTGCAACCGTTCGCGTCGAAAATCCCCTGAAGAGCAGTGCACCATGCTTCAATAAGTCGCGCTGAAGCATGGTCTGATTCGACTGAGCCCAACCGGCTAGATCGACATCATCCACCGCAGGAGAGAACAGCAGCGGAAGCGCACGATCGGGCAAAAGCGGCTGACTCGTTACCAGAGTGCGCTGTGACAATGCGACGGTCTTCGGCTTGATGTTTTTAAATCGTTGAAATTTTCCCTCTTCCCGTTGCTTAGCTTCCATGATGCGCGCCTCCTTATCTTCCGCACTCAGTAAATCCAGGTGGTCTATTCTACGATCAGGCGACATCACGATTTGCCGGAGCAGAGTGATAAAACGCTGCGCGAACAGAGCGATGGTCTCGGGCTCAAAGAGATCGCGACTGAATTTCCAGACACCAGCGAAGCCCTCTTCCGTCTCCTCCATAAATAACCCAAGATCGAACCGTGAGACATCATGTTCAAATTCCAACGACTCCACATGTAAATCGGGAAGTTGCAACGAGGGAGGGGGAACGTTCTGCAGGACAAACAAGACTTGCACCAAAGGGTTCCGGCTGAGATCCCGCGACAATTTGAGAGCCTCAACGATCTTTTCAAAAGGGACATCCTGATGCGCGTAAGCTCCCAATGCGACTTCACGCACACGTCCCAACAAGTCGATGAACGACGGATTGCCGCTCACATCCGTCCGTAACGGAAGAAGATTCACGAAGAATCCGACCAGATGTTCGGTCTCGTGGCGATTTCGATTGGCCACATCTGTGCCGACGAGAATATCGGTTTGTCCGGTAGAACGGGCCAGCAACACCTGAAATGCCGCCAACAGCGTCATAAAAACCGTCGCCCCCTGCCGACGGCTTAGCGCTCTCAATGGTTCGCTCACTTCCTTTGGAATGAGAAACGTGAGACGACCGCCGCGATATGTCTGAACATCCGGGCGAGGATGATCGGTCCGCAACGCCAATTGCGGCGGATTGGATCCCAAACGTTGCTTCCAATAACCGACTTCCTTTTCCAAACGCGTGCCCTGCAGCCACTCACGCTGCCATGATGAAAAATCACTATACTGAACCGGCAGGTCCGGAAGACGGCCCTTCATCGACATGGTGGAGTCTTCAGATGGCCTGGCCAGCGCATCGACCCGTGCCGTATACACGGTGGCCACCTCATTCGTGACGAGAGCCAGCGACCAGGCATCCGCGGCTATGTGATGAACGGTCACCAGCAAAATGTGCTCATCAGGCTTCAATCGTAACAATCTGGCGCGTATCGGCAAATCACGCTCTAACGCGAACGGCCGATGCGCTTCTCCCTGCGCATATTGCATGATCGTAGCCGCCCGCTCTTCTTCAGGACACCCCGTCAGATCTTCGGTCTCAAGCGCAAAGCGTTCCGATGGAACGATGACCTGTCGCGCTTCACCATCGAGCGATGGGAACGTGGTTCGTAATGTTTCATGCCGGCGGACCAGTTCCACAAAACTCTCTTCTAGCGCGGCACGGTTCAAAGACCCTTCCAACCGCAACGCAAAGGGAAGGTTATAGGCTCCGCTTTCAGGATCCATTTGAGCCAGGAACCAGAGTCTCTGTTGCGCAAATGAAAGCGGGAGGCGTTCCGTCCGCACCACAGGCACAATCGGCGGGGCCAATGCCCCTGCTTCCTGAGCCCCGGCCCGATCGATGGCAGCGGCAAATTCCTCCACCGTCGGAAAATCAAAGAGACTCCGGAGTGGAAGTTCGAGTTGAAACGCCGCCCGCACGCGGGACATCACTTGGGTAGCCAAGAGGGAATGGCCGCCAAGCTCGAAAAACTGATCCCCTCGTCCGACGCGATCCGTTCCGAGAACCTCCGACCAAATTCCCGCGACAAGATCCTGGGTCGGGGTGGTCGGTGCCTCCCATGTCTCCTCTGTTCGATCGCTTTCCGGCGCAGGCAACGCTTTCCGGTTGATTTTCCCGTTAGGGGTCAAAGGCAGCGAAGCGAGAAATACAACGGCCACCGGCACCATATAGTCCGGCAATGCCTGTCTGACAAACATGCGGAGCGCTTCGCCAGTCAATGGCTGAGTCGTCACGACATAGGCAACCAACTGTTTCCGTCCCGGCTGGTCTTCCCTGACAACCACGACGCTACGCGCAATGTCCTGATGTTGGGACAACCGAGCTTCGATCTCACCCAATTCAATACGGAAACCGCGGATCTTGACCTGATAGTCGCGGCGGCCGATAAATTCAATCATCCCGTCGGATCGATGGCGTGCAAGATCTCCTGTCCGGTACAGACGTCCGCCACTCTCGCAACTAAATGGGTCCGGCACGAACACTTCGGCAGTTCGGGCGGGATCGTACACATATCCGCGCCCCACGGCCGCGCCGCCCACACAGAGCTCACCGGCGACACCTGCCGGCACAGGTTCGAGATGGCGATCGACGATGTACAGACGCACCCGACTGATCGGCCTCCCGATAGGCATTCGAGTCATTTGTTCGCTCGGCATATGCTCAATACACGCGATGGCCACATCGTCAGAACATTCCGCAGGTCCATAAGCATTCACAAGCGGGACATGCGGATACCGGGATAACCATCGGCGACACAACTCGGGAGATAGGGCCTCTCCCGTCGGAAGAAGCCATCGCAGGTGCGTCAACGGCAAAGGAGAACATTCCAACATGCTGGATAAGAGAGACGGTACGACCTCCAGCACCGTGATCTTCCGGCCTGCCACTTCTTGCAGAAGCCGCTCAGGATCCCGAACCACATCGTCCCCAACGATGTGAACACAGGCACCGCACAAAATCGGAGAGAGAAACTGCCATACGGAAATATCGAAACATTGTGATGCGGTCTGAGCCACGATATCCGCAGGACCGAGGCGTAACGTCGGAACCTTGCTCGTGAGATGATTCAGCATCCCCTTGCAATCGACCATGGCGCCCTTGGGGAAACCGGTCGACCCCGATGTATAGATGACATAGGCAAGATGGTTTCGTACGTCGATCGGACTGGGATTCTCTTCGGGCCAGTTCTCCAAGGCCATCCGTTCCAGTATAAGAATTTTCGGCTTCCGCTCCTTGGGGAGAAGTGCAACCACCTTAGCCAGCAATCCGGAATGTTCCTCCCGGCTCACGACGACTCGTGTCCGGCTGGCGGAAAGCACATGGGCGATGCGCTCGACAGGGTGGTGCAAATCCAAGGGAACATAGGCACCACCCGCCTTCAGGATGCCAATGATCATCGACATGAGCGTGAGCCCGCGTTCATCGAGTACGGCTACGAGCGTGTCAGGTCCCGTCTCCAAAGCGCGCAAGGCATGGGCAATTCGGTTCCCGGCACGATTAAGGTCCTTATAGCTGAGACTGTGGCTTCCGCTTTGTACAGCAATCGCCTCGGGTGTCTGCACCACTTGGGCTTCGAACAATGCCGGGAACTGCTCATCAATCTTTTCCACCCCATCGGTATCGTTCCAGTCCATCAGGATGCGTTGTCGTTCCGCGTCTCCAACCATCGGAAGTTCATGGATGTTGGCATCGGGAGAAGCCGCCATCGCTTCTAACAATACTTTGAGGTGGCCCAGCATCCGCTCGACCGCAACATGTTCCAGAATTCGCCGGTCATAGGACAGCCGGACACCCATCTGGTCTCCCGGATAACCGACCACCGTCACTGGATAGTTCGTATGCACGCGGTCGTGCTCGTACGAAATGACACGGTCCTGGCGATCCTCGCCCAACCGTGAATCCTTCGGGGCATTTTCAAAAACCAGCAAACTTCGGAACAGCGCTTGTCCCGGAGGCACTTCGCTCCACTGTTGAATCTGAACCAACGGCGCATACTCGTACTGGCGGATCCGGTAATTTGCGGCCAGTAAGTCTTTGAGCCAGGTCATCAATGGAATCTGGGGACGGACCGTCACGCGAAGGGGCAGAGTATTGATGAACAAACCCATGATCGCTTCAACACCAGGGAGATCGGTAGGGCGGCCGGCGACCGTCACTCCGAACAGCACATCTTCTTCCCCGCTATATCTGGCGAGCAGGATGGACCATGCCCCTTGGAGAAAGGTGTTCGGAGTCAATTGATACCTCTGCGCCAGATCCTGCAGCCGTCGGGAGACCTCGGGCGACAATTCCATATACACATCGCCCACAGACGACTCCGTGAGAGGAACGTCGCGTTCCAGGCACTCGATGCCGAGGGGAGTCGGGATCGTGAATCCGGCCAATTCCGATTCCCAGAACCGCCGGGCGGCACCAAGATCCTGTCGCTGAAGCCACGCAATATACTCTCGATAGGGAGGGGGTGAGGCCACATTGAGATCCCGGCCTTCCACGAACGCTTCATAATGCTCCATGAAATCCATCATCAGGAGAGAAAAACACCAGTCATCGGTGAGGATATGATGGAAGCTGCGCACAATGGTCCATCGATCGTCGCCCTGTCGTACGAGCCGGATCCGCATAAGAGGGGCACGGGTAAACTCCAAACCCACGGTGAGCTCCTGTTCCAGGGCACTTGTCATCTGCACCCGCTGTTCCTCCTCGCTCAGGTGTGACCAATCCAGGTCCTCAATGACCTCCCCCGCATTCACACGACGGTGCACGAGTTGCAACGGCCGATTGAGGTCCTTCCACATGAAGGATGTACGTAAAATAGGGTGTCGGTCGATGACGCGCTGCCAGGCCCGACCGAAAGCGTCACGATCCATCCGGCCTTCCCAGACATAGTGCTGCTGCATCAAATACATCCCAGATCCGGGATTCATCAATGAGTGAAACAGCATGCCTTCCTGCATCGGCGACAAGGGATAACAATCTTCGATGCCGGCCCAGTCATCTCGTAATTCAAGCAATCGGTCCGGTTCGACTCCCGACAGAGGATATACCGGACGCAACTGTTCAGTGGACGTTTGTGTTGGAATCTGTTGAATACTCTCACTCGCGCCCTGGCTATGGGCCGGAGGCCTGTCGAGCGATAAATTATCCGGCCCCGCGTGAGTGTGTGAAAGCGCCATGTCCTTCCAGTGCGCGACGGCGGCGGCCGTCGCAACGGTCTGATGTTCGAACAATTGTTTGGGGGTCAGCTTCACACCCTGCTGATTGGCACGCGCAATCACTTGCAACGTCCGAATCGAGTCCCCTCCCAACGCAAAAAAGTTGTCATGCACACCGACTCGTTCGACACGAAGGACATCCGTCCAAACGGCAGCCAGAATCTCTTCAATGGGATTGCGGGGAGCCACAAACGTCGCATCGTCAAAGGATAAATGCTGCTTCAAATTTTGAAGCGCCGTCCGATCCACTTTGCCGTTGGGGGTCAACGGCAAAGCGTCAAGCGCAACGATCGTCTGCGGAACCATATATTCGGGAAGCCGGAGTGCCAGCCGATCTCGTATGGCGGAGGTATCGATAGTCGAATTTTCCACGACATAGGCCACCAATTGCCGTGCGCCGTCCGGTGCTTCGGGGACCACCGTCACCGCTTCTGCAATGGAAGGCTCGAGGCGAAGATGAGCATCGATTTCGCCGAGCTCGATGCGGAAACCACGGACCTTGACCTGATTATCGACTCGTCCAAGAAATTCGATCACGCCGTCGGTGCGAACACGTACCCGGTCGCCTGTGCGATAGAGGCGGTGCCCCGCCCCTCCTCCGAACGCATCGGGAAGAAACCGTTCCGCTGTGATATCGGGACGTCCGAGATAACCTCGAGTGATTTGTCCCCCACCGACATACAACTCGCCAGGTATGCCGATCGGAACCTGCTGTCCCTGAGGATCCAGCACATAGACTGGTGTGGAAGGCAGCGGCCGCCCAATGGGCACTCCCCTTTCGTCAGGACTCACACCTTCCACCCGGTGTGTTAACACCCCGACTGTCGTTTCAGTCGGACCATAGTGGTTGACGATGGCACATTCCGGCACCAGCGTCCTGACCCGTTCGATTAAGTCCGGACGGACGGCTTCTCCACCCAAAATCAGACAGCGCCTCGGCAGAACCCGCTCGGGATATTCGGCACTGAGCAGTCCGTGTAAATGACTGGGCACGATCTTCAGGACATCGACCGCATGGTCGTGCATATAGGCTGCCATCGCATTGGGATCAAACCCATGGTCCGCCGAAAGCAGATGAAGCGACCGCCCTGAGCAGAGTGCACCGAACAGTGCGGTATTCCCAAGATCTGCCGCCACCGTCGAGACGGCAGCCATTCCAGCCTCGACGGGAAACGCCAGGCGATCCATCACCGTGCGAACATACTGCACAATCTGGCGATGCTCTACCGCAACGCCTTTGGGCTGACCGGTCGAGCCGGAAGTGTAAATAACATAGGCCAAGTTCTGGGACATGACTGCTGTTGATGGCCGATGATCATCCCGCTGTGCAATATCTCCGACCATTTGATCGAGAAGCACGAGGTTATCTTTAAACCCGGAAAACTTCTCTGCCTGACTGCTGTTGCTAAGAACGACCACTGCAGCACTATCGGTCACCATCTGTGCTAATCGCGCTTCGGGAAAACCTGGATCCATCGGGACATAGGCCCCGCCCGCCTTGAGCACCGCCAGCAAAGCAATCACCAGATCCACAGATCGTTCGAGGCATATGGCTACTCGTATTTCCGGCTTCACACCGCGCTCCTGAAGATAATGAGCGAGACGATTGGCCCGACGGTCCAATTCCCGATAACTCAGGCGCTCGAATGGCGTCTCCACCGCTAGAGCATCGGGCCGTTCCTGAACCTGCGCCTCGAACAACGTGTGCACGCAGACATCGAATGCAGGCGACGGCGAAGCGACTCGATTCCATGCCGTCAATTGCTGGCGCTCTTCCTCAGGGAGGAGGGAGAGTTCCCGCAGCGGTCTCTCAGACGCGGTCATCATGTTATCCAGGAGTGTATCGAGATGACGCAAGAGCCTGGACACTGCGGCGTGCCCGAAGCGCCGATAGGCGTAAGAGACGATCAACTTAGTTTCCCTGCCAGGTTCGACCATCAGTGAAAGGGGATAGTTGTTACGGCCGGTCGTCAGGGTATAGGCCCCACTCTCGTGGACAGAAACGGGTTCAACAGTCAGGACCTGCGGAAAATCGCCGGCATCCATTTCTGGGTAACTTTCGAAAACCACCAGACTATCGAACAACGCGAGACCCCCTGCGGTTTCACTCCATCGTTGAATGCTCGCGAGCGGCGTCCATTCGTACTGGCGGAGAAGGCTATTCTGTTCCTGCACACCTCGAAGCCATGTAGAAAGAGCCATGTCGGGATGGATGGCCACCCGAATCGGCACCGTGTTGATGAACAGTCCGACCATCTCGGCCACTCCAGGCAGATCTGCCGGTCGACCCGAAACCGTGGCCCCGAACAGGACATCGGATTCTCCGCTGTATCGATGGAGCAACAACGCCCAGGCTCCCTGGATCATCGTATTCAATGTGACCCGCAATTGCCGGCAGAAAGACTGGAGAGTAGTCGTTCGCGGAGATGAGATCCGCAAGGACTGTTCGGCGAAAGGAAGCGAATTCTCCTCCTCATGATCCTGAGGCGGTTCAATGGACAGCGTCGTCGGTGTTGAGAATCCCTTTAAGGCTTCACGCCAATAGGACTCTGCTTGCTGCATATCCTGCCGGTTTAGCCAGGAAATGTAATCCCGATAGGGGCGGGAAGCCGTGAAAGCAAAAGTTCGCCCCTCCACCGCCGCCTCATAGGCAGCCAACACATCTTTAAGCAGCAGCGCCATGCTCCATCCGTCCAGCAAAATATGATGATGACTGTTGATAAGCAGCCATTTCTCTGCTTTCGTCCGAACCAGATGCAACCGCATGAGGGGTGGCATGAGAAAATCCCAGCCGGACGAACGGTCCAGATCCAACAACGACTGAAGCATTCGATGATGCTCCACTTCCGGAACCTCACGCCAATCGTGTCGTTCGATCGACAGGGACGCTTCCCGACGCACCACCTGCACAGGCTTGTCCACCCCTTCCCAGACAAACGCAGTACGAAGAATGGAATGGCGCTTCACGACCACCTGCCAAGCCCGATCGAAGGCGTCGGGACGCAAGGCACCTTTCAGCGAGTAGACATACTGATAGAAATACGGGTCTGCTCCGGCATCAGCTATCCGATGGAACAAGAGTCCCTGCTGAAGCGGAGACAGATAATACATTGACTCGATATCGGGTTTATCTCGCATGGCTTCGTTCCACCTTCTCTAAAATGGCGTCGAGGGCGCCTTGTTCGATATCGACATCCGGAAAATCAGACGGCGTATAGCCTCCGGCGTCGAGTGACAGACAATGGGTAATTAATTCACAAAGATGTTGCCGATAGGACGCGCCAAGTGCCTCAATGGTCGTCCGCCGATAGCGGGCCCGGCTGTAGCTCCACGTCATGCCCAGGCGTCCTGCCACAATTTCCACGCTGATCGTTAATTCGTAACGCATGGGATTGGTTGGATCATGTTCGACTCCGGTCGATTCGTGCGCAAGCGCGAAAAGCCGACGGTTGACCACACCCTGATCAAGCTGGCCCAGATAGTTGAAGCAGACCTGTGCCGGCAATTGAGTCCGTAACAGATCCGCCCCCATGAAGGACGACAGATATCTGAGTGCTCCATACCCGACTCCGCCGGAAGGAACCCTTCGCAGCTGTTCTTTAATGCTCTTCAAGTCATTGCCGGCAGAACCTTGCGGAAGCGCGAGCGCAACCGGAAAGATACTCGTGAACCATCCGACGGTCCTGGAAATATCGAGATCGGGAAAAAGATCTTCGCGCCCGTGCCATTCCAGGTCGATAAGCAGCCGGTCGCGACCTGTCCACTCGGCAAAGGTCTGCGCCAATGCGGTCAAGAGAAGGTCGTTGATCTGAGTCTGGTAGGCAGCAGGCGCATTCCGCAACAAGGATTCGGTCTCTTCTGCAGTTAGCGAACATGCAATCGCCTCAACCGTCTGTTCGGTCCGATCGCCATCAGAATAATCAACAGGAACCGATGGTACATCCCGTCTTTCAGGATGATCCCAGTATTCGAGTTCGAGTCGAAGCGCATCCGACTCAGCAAACTCCAGCAAGCGTTCCGCCCATTGTTTGAAGGAGGAGGTCTTCTCCGGAAGACGAATGAAACCTCCTTCCAGTTGTTGCATATAGGCCGTCTGAAGGTCCTCAAGGAGTATTCGCCATGACACGCCATCGATGACCAGATGATGAGCGATGAGCAAAAGCCTGGTCGGACAAGTATCTCCGAGGTCGAATCTCACGACCTGAAAAACCGGACCCTGGTCCAGATGAAGGCTCCGCTGATATTCACTCGCCTTGAATGACAGGGCCTCCGTTTGCCGGTCTTCGGGCAACTCTGAAAGATCAACCCGAGGAATCGCCATTCCGTCCTGTGGCATTCCGATCTTCTGGCTCCACGCGGTCCCTCTGGAAAATCTCGCACGCAGAATATCGTGATGTGCAAGAACATGGTCCACGGCAAATTCCAATGCCGCTTGATCGAGAGTGCCCTGCACGGCGACCAGAATGGATTGATTCCAATGGTGCGGATTCGGCAGGTTTTGTTCGAAAAACCACTGTTGCACAGGGGTGACGGGTACTTCTCCCGTGACAATTCCCTGCTCCGCATGGATTTCGCGGACAAGGTTCTTCTCTTCCCCTTCGGCAATGCTGAGTGCCGCAATCGTCTGATGCTGGAACAATTGCCGTGGAGTGAAAACGAGACCCTCCTCTTTCCCTTGAGCGATGACTTGCAATGCGAGAATCGAATCACCGCCGAGTTCAAAGAAGTTCTCGTGGCGGCCGACGCGTGCGAGCCCGAGCACCTGGGCCCAGATAGCCGCTAAGGTCTGCTCCGTCTCCGTCTGCGGCGCCTCGTACGCCCCCGTCCGCTGGCTCTCCGCCTCCGGTGCCGGCAACGCCGTCCGGTCCACCTTGCCATTGGGGCTCAACGGCAGTTGCGCGAGCGCGAGAATCACCGCCGGCACCATATACTCCGGCAGCCGGTCGGCCAGCCCCTGCCGCAGGGTCGCCACTTCGACGCCCGCCGCCGGGTCGGTCGTTACATAGGCCACCAGCCGTTTCGACCCCGACGCCTCGGTCCGCGCTACCACGACGGCCTCCCGCACCCCCGGCTGTTGCCGCAAGACTTCTTCGATCTCGCCCAATTCGATCCGGAACCCCCGGATCTTGACCTGATGATCCAGCCGCCCCAGATAGTCGAGGACACCATCCGCCCGGAACCGGACCAGATCGCCCGTGCGATAGAGCCGCTGCCCCGCGACGCCGCAGAAGGGATCGGGCACAAACCGTTCGGCCGTCAGCGCCGGCCGACGATGATAGCCCCGCGCCACCGCCACCCCGCCAATATAGAGTTCACCCGGGACGCCGACCGGGACCGGCTCGCCCTGCGGATCGAGCACATAGATTTGCGTGTTGGCGATCGGGCGCCCAATGGGCACCGCCGTGACCTCGGGACTCGGCGGACAGCTCCAGGCCGTCACGTCGATGGCCGCTTCCGTCGGGCCGTAGAGATTGTGCAGCCGCACGGCCGGCAAGGCCGCCGTCACCTGCGAGGGCACCGCCGCCGGCAGGGCTTCGCCGCTGCAGATGATCTGCCGGAGCGTGGTACAACGCCCCACCCCGGGACTCTCCAGAAACGCCTGCAGCATCGGCGGCACGAAATGCAGTGTGGTCACCCCCGTCTCCACAATCCGAGCGATCAACGCCGCCGGGTCCTTGTGTTCCTCCGGCGCAGCCAAGACCAGTTCGGCGCCCGCCAGAAGGGGCCAGAAGAATTCCCACACGGAGACGTCAAAACTGATCGGCGTTTTCTGCAGCACCCGGTCGGCCGCACTCAAGGGATAGGCCTCCTGCATCCACTGCAGACGGTTACGCAACCCCCCGTGGGTGTTGCCCGCGCCTTTGGGGTGGCCGGTGGAGCCGGAGGTATAGATGGTGTAGGCCAGTTGGGTGTCGAGGAAGCGGCCGGCCGGCGCGATGCTCGGCTGTCTCTCAATGCTCGGCCAATCCCGATCCAGACAGAGAGTAGACCCGGCAAACCCCAACGAAGCCACGAGCGCCTCGTGCGTCAGCAAGCCCGCCACCTGACTGTCGGCCAGCATGAAGGCGAGCCGCTCGGCGGGATAGGTCGGATCGAGCGGCACATAGGCCGCGCCCGCTTGGAGAATACCCAGCAAGCCGACGACCAGGTCGAGCGAACGCTGCATGGCAATCCCCACGAGGCACTCCGGGCCGATGCCTTCCGCCCGAAGGGTCTGGGCCACTTGATTGGCGCGCGCCAGCAGCGTGGCATACGTCAGCGTCCGGGCGCCGTCGCGCACGGCGATCGCCGTCGGGGTCCGCACCGCCTGCCCGGCAATCAACTCCGGCACCGTCTGGGCCATCGGATAGGCCCGAGCCGTCGCGTTCCACTCCCCCACCACCACCGCCCGCTCCGCTGCCTCCATCATCGGCAACGCCGAGAGACGTTGCTCCGGTTGGATGACGATTGCTTCCAAAATTGACTGAAAATGACCGGCCATTCGCCGAATGGTGGATGACTCGAACAGATCCGTGTTGTATTCGAAAAATCCCGTGAGCCCATTCGACTCAAGTGTCATTTCCAACGACAGGTCAAACTTGGCGCTGCCCGGGTCCATTTCAATCATCTCAAGCTTCAGATCGGGGGGATCAGGCGTCTGAGCACTCAGTGTCTGAAGAGCAAACATCACCTGAAAGAGAGGTGGATGGCTTAAATCGCGGGTCGGACGCAACGCATCAACGACGTGCTCAAATGGCAGGTCCTGATGGCTTTGCGCCCCCAGAACAACCTCACGGACACGGCTCAACAGATCGATGTAACGCGGATTACCACCGAGATCGGTCCGAAGCACCAGGGTATTGACGAAAAACCCGATGAGCTCTTCCGTCTCAAGGCTGGTCCGATTCGCAATCGGCGTACCAATCGAGAGATCCGTTTCTCCGCTGTATCGGTACAACAGCACCTGGAATGCGGCTAACAAGGTCATGAACAATGTCGCCCCTTGACGCCTGCCGATGGCATGCAGGGCAGCCGTCAGGGGGCTTGGGATCGTGATGACATGCCGTGCACCGCGGAACGTTTGAACGGACGGACGAACATGGTCGGTTTGCAAGGCGAGGACCGCAGGAGCCCCGCTCAGTGTCTGTTTCCAATATTCGAGCTGCCGCTCCAGAACCTCGCCGGCAAGCCATTCGCGCTGCCACTGCGCATAGTCCGCATACTGTAGCCGGGGCGCATGGAGTGGAGACGGCTGGCCGGTTCGCAATGCGACGTACGAGGAAATCATGTCGGCCAGCAGTAGATTCAGCGACCAGCCATCCGCGATGGCATGGTGCAGCGTCACCATCAAGACATGATCCTGCTCGTTCAACTGAAACAACCGCGCACGCCAGAGTAGGCTGCCTTCCATTTTAAATACGTGCCGGGCCTCTTCGGCGACTACCCGCTGCACCTTTTGCTCCGTTTCAATGCCTGAAGGGGGAGCGATGACAATACAGGCAAAGGGTGTCGGCAGAGACTCTTCAATCACTTGCGACGGTCGGCCATTGCTCACCGTGAAAATGGTGCGCAGCATGTCATGACGACGAGCCACGGCGTCAAAACTTGCCTGCAATGCCCCTGCATCCAACGGACCGGTCACTCGAATACCGAACGAGAGATTGTAAAACCAGCTGTCCGATTCCAGCTGCGCCAAAAACCAGAGCCGCTGTTGTGCGAATGAAAGCGGAAGAGGGCCAGTTCTGGGCACAGGAACAATGGAGGGTGGTTGAGGTCCGGCTTCTTTTCCCCGCATCGCCTCCACAGCCACAGCCAGTTCCGACACTGTGGGGGAATCGAACAGAGTCCTGAGCGGGAGCTCGATATGAAAGGCGCTACGGATTCGCGACACAATTTGAGTCGCAAGCAGAGAATGCCCACCTAACTCAAAGAAATGGTCGTGTACCCCAACACGATCTACGGCAAGAATATCGACCCACATGTCGGCTAACAACTCTTCCGTCGTCGTACGAGGCGCGACATAACCTTGTGCGAGATGATCATCCGCACCAGAGGCCGGCAAGGCCCTGCGATCGACTTTTCCATTGACCGTCCTCGGCAACGTATCGAGCGGCACAAACAACGCAGGGACCATGTATTCAGGAAGCTGGTCCTCCAAAAACTGTCGCAACGCAGCGTGATCGAGCTGTTCCGTTCCACGATTAACGACATAGGCGACCAGCCGCCTGTCTCCCGGTCTATCTTCGCGCACCACGACCACGGCATCTCGAATAGATCCGTGACGGTTCAGATGCGTTTCGATTTCACCGAGCTCAATCCGGAATCCTCGAATTTTGACTTGATGGTCCAGGCGTCCCAAATATTCTATCGTGCCATCTTTCCGATATCGCGCGAGATCGCCCGTGCGATAAAGACGCCCACCCTGTTCCGTACCGAAGGGATCCGGCACGAAGGATTCGGCTGTTCGCCATGGATCCTGCAAATATCCCCGTCCCACTCCAATGCCTCCGACACACAGCTCTCCCGACACACCCGCGGGAACCGGAGAAAGGAAACGATTCACGATATAGAGCCGGATATTGGAAATCGCCCGACCGATGGGAACATGGAGCAGATCTTCAGGGGGAGGAGTCAGGATCGGATGCACCGCCACATCATCGGCACATTCGGCCGGTCCATACGCGTTCATCAGAGGAATCTGCGGGTATTGCACGAACCATTGACGACAGAGTGCCGCCGGAAGAACTTCTCCCGTCGGTAAGACCCAGCGCAGTCGGGACAGAGACCTTGTCGAACCGGACGCGCGACTGGTGTCCAGTAATGCCTGCAGCAATGCGGGAACCGTCTCGAAAATATTGATTTCCGCCTCTTCCAGATGCGGCAACAGCTTCTCAGGATCGCGGATGATTTCGTCCGGCACGATATGCGTACGCGCTCCACATACGAGTGCCGTCAAGAACTGCCAGACTGAAATATCGAAACATTGCGAAGCCGTCTGCGCTATCACGTCGGTAGAGACAATGGACAATGAAGAGAGTTTACTCGACATGTTGTTGAGCATCCCGCATTGCGTAACCATCGCCCCCTTAGGAACGCCGGTCGAGCCTGACGTATAGATGACATAGGCGAGATGCTCCGGACGCGCCCGCACCGAAAGATTCTCCTCGAGGCCTGTCTCAGACAACACCATGTCCAGGGATATCAGAATGGGACGAGACTCCTGCTGCATGGAAGCCACTGCTTGCGTCAACTGATTCAACAAACCCGCTGACGTCACGACCACGGGTACCCGGCTAAGTTCAAGAACATGCACCAGACGCGATGTAGGATGATGAGGATCCAGGGGAAGATAGGCTCCGCCGGCTTTAAACACACCCACGATCATCGTGAGGAGAGCGGGACTTCGTTCGTCCAACAGAGCGACGATGGTTTCCGGGCCGACCCCGGCCGATACCAACGCATGGGCAAGCCGGTTGGCCTGCCGGTTCAGTTCGTGATAACTCAGGACCCGCCCCTGGCAGGAAACCGCGGGGGCCTGGGGCGTCCGCCGGACCTGCTCCTCGAACCGGACACTGAAACTCCTGTCATCTGGATTCTGCGCCGTCGTCTCAACCCAGGTTGACAAGAGTTGTGTGCGTTCTTCCTGTCCGAGCAACGGCAATTCGCCAATTCGTGCCTCAGGCTGGTGAACCATCCCTTCCAGCACTCTTTTCAAATGGCCGATCATTCTGAGCACCGTTTCCGAGTCGAATATTCGACGATCATAGGACAGCTTCAGTCCCAGTTCTTTCCCCGGCCAGCCCATCACCGTCATGGGGTAATTGGTATGAACCCGATACTGTTCTTCTTCGGCACGAAACATAATACGTCCATCACAAAGCGCCGGATCGACCGGCGCATTCTCGAAGACGAACAGGCTGTGAAACAGCGCTTCCCCCCGTTGGACCTCACTACAGCGTTGAATGTTGACGAGCGGCGTGTATTCAAACTCCCGCAATCGTATATTTTCTGCCAACACATCTTTGAGCCATGGAAGAACATGACGGTCCGGCGAAACCCGCACGCGTAGCGGAAGCGTATTGATGAATAGTCCGAGCACAGACTCCACACCCAGCAGATCTGTCGGCCGGCCGGCGACGGTCACACCGAACAGAATGTCCGGGTCGCCACTGTAGTAACTCAAAAGGATCGCCCATGCGCCTTGCACGAATGTGTTCGGCGTCAGGCGATGCCGTTGAGCCAATGAGACCAACGCCACCGTCGTATCGGCGCTCAGATGCACGCAATGATCCGCCGCATCTTCGTTTTGATCGGCAAGACCTTCCGGGGGTCGGTCGTACGCCAGTGGCGTTGGCGTCGAGAAATCACGGAGATAGTCGCGCCAAAAGGTCTGCGCGACATCCAAATCCCGCGTTTGTAACCACGCAATGTAGTCCCGGTAAGGACGCGGTGTATCTGCCTGGCAGTCCCGCCCCTGTGCACAGGCTTCATAATGAGCCAGAAAATCCATAAGCAGCGGCGAGATGCACCATTCATCCAAAAGGATATGATGAAAACTGTGCACAAACTGATAGGTATGGTCGGTCAGGCGAATCAGGCGCAATCGCATCAATGGTGCTTTGGCAAAGTCGAATCCTGTTTCCAGTTCGCGTTGCAACAGGACATCCAGGCGGCTAATTTGCTCCACCCGATCCGTCCCACGCCAATCCATAACATCAAGAGGGACTTCCACCTGCTTGTGTACGGCCTGCAACGGACGTTTCTGGGTCTTCCACGCAAAGGACGTGCGTAAGATCGAATGCCGTGCGATCACCTGTTCCCACGCCCGGCGAAAGACCGCCGCATCCACGTCACCTTCCACGTAATACCGGTTCTGCATCAGATAAATACCCGTCCCCGGATTCATCAGCGTGTGAAACAGCATGCCTTCCTGCATCGGCGAAAGCGGATAAATGGCTTCGATATGTTTTGCGGTGCTGCGCTTGGTCGAATCCATCTTCATTGCATCAATCATATTCAGGTAAATCCCCTATTCGATTTCTTCCAATAAGTTCTGCATGTCGTCCTCCGTCAGCTCCACATCCGAAATTCGAGAGGGATCGGCGGCGTTCGGCAATGATTCTGCCGAAGCCACGCTGCCGACCACCGCCACCGCCCCAGCAGAGGCAATCGTCGGATTGTCGAAGAGCTGCTTCGGGGTCAATTGGATTCCTGTTCGGTGAGCCCGCGATAGGATCTGCAGGCTGTTAATCGAATCACCGCCGAGTTCAAAGAAGTTCTCGTGGCGGCCGACGCGTGCGAGCCCGAGCACCTGGGCCCAGATAGCCGCTAAGGTCTGCTCCGTCTCCGTCTGCGGCGCCTCGTACGCCCCCGTCCGCTGGCTCTCCGCCTCCGGTGCCGGCAACGCCGTCCGGTCCACCTTGCCATTGGGGCTCAACGGCAGTTGCGCGAGCGCGAGAATCACCGCCGGCACCATATACTCCGGCAGCCGGTCGGCCAGCCCCTGCCGCAGGGTCGCCACTTCGACGCCCGCCGCCGGGTCGGTCGTTACATAGGCCACCAGCCGTTTCGACCCCGACGCCTCGGTCCGCGCTACCACGACGGCCTCCCGCACCCCCGGCTGTTGCCGCAAGACTTCTTCGATCTCGCCCAATTCGATCCGGAACCCCCGGATCTTGACCTGATGATCCAGCCGCCCCAGATAGTCGAGGACACCATCCGCCCGGAACCGGACCAGATCGCCCGTGCGATAGAGCCGCTGCCCCGCGACGCCGCAGAAGGGATCGGGCACAAACCGTTCGGCCGTCAGCGCCGGCCGACGATGATAGCCCCGCGCCACCGCCACCCCGCCAATATAGAGTTCACCCGGGACGCCGACCGGGACCGGCTCGCCCTGCGGATCGAGCACATAGATTTGCGTGTTGGCGATCGGGCGCCCAATGGGCACCGCCGTGACCTCGGGACTCGGCGGACAGCTCCAGGCCGTCACGTCGATGGCCGCTTCCGTCGGGCCGTAGAGATTGTGCAGCCGCACGGCCGGCAAGGCCGCCGTCACCTGCGAGGGCACCGCCGCCGGCAGGGCTTCGCCGCTGCAGATGATCTGCCGGAGCGTGGTACAACGCCCCACCCCGGGACTCTCCAGAAACGCCTGCAGCATCGGCGGCACGAAATGCAGTGTGGTCACCCCCGTCTCCACAATCCGAGCGATCAACGCCGCCGGGTCCTTGTGTTCCTCCGGCGCAGCCAAGACCAGTTCGGCGCCCGCCAGAAGGGGCCAGAAGAATTCCCACACGGAGACGTCAAAACTGATCGGCGTTTTCTGCAGCACCCGGTCGGCCGCACTCAAGGGATAGGCCTCCTGCATCCACTGCAGACGGTTACGCAACCCCCCGTGGGTGTTGCCCGCGCCTTTGGGGTGGCCGGTGGAGCCGGAGGTATAGATGGTGTAGGCCAGTTGGGTGTCGAGGAAGCGGCCGGCCGGCGCGATGCTCGGCTGTCTCTCAATGCTCGGCCAATCCCGATCCAGACAGAGAGTAGACCCGGCAAACCCCAACGAAGCCACGAGCGCCTCGTGCGTCAGCAAGCCCGCCACCTGACTGTCGGCCAGCATGAAGGCGAGCCGCTCGGCGGGATAGGTCGGATCGAGCGGCACATAGGCCGCGCCCGCTTGGAGAATACCCAGCAAGCCGACGACCAGGTCGAGCGAACGCTGCATGGCAATCCCCACGAGGCACTCCGGGCCGATGCCTTCCGCCCGAAGGGTCTGGGCCACTTGATTGGCGCGCGCCAGCAGCGTGGCATACGTCAGCGTCCGGGCGCCGTCGCGCACGGCGATCGCCGTCGGGGTCCGCACCGCCTGCCCGGCAATCAACTCCGGCACCGTCTGGGCCATCGGATAGGCCCGAGCCGTCGCGTTCCACTCCCCCACCACCACCGCCCGCTCCGCTGCCTCCATCATCGGCAACGCCGAGAGACGTGCCTGGGGCGCTTCAGCGATGGCAGCCAAAAGGGTGTCAAAATGGCCCGCGATACGGGTGATAACCTCATCACGGAACCACCGCCGCTGATACCAGAATGCAACGATCATGATCTTTCCGGGCACAACGTTCAGCGTCAAAGGATAGTTCGTTTGTCCCTGCAATCGCGGCCGTTCGACGGCAAGTCCAATCGTGCCTTCCTCCAGCGTTCCATCCATCGGATGGTTGTCGAAGACCAGCAGACTCTCGAACAACGATTGACCGCGAGGAACATCGCTCCATCCCTGTACCTGCGCCAACGGGCTCTGTTCATAATCCCGCAGAGCGCTGTTTCGCGCGAGAATCTCCCGCAGCCATTGATGGACGACGGCATCCGGCGACACCGACAGGCGAAGCGGCAGCGTATTGATGAAGAGACCGACGATCGATTCGATTCCCGGGATCTCGGCGGCCCGACCGGAAACCGTCGTGCCAAAAACGATGTCCGTCTCACCGCGGTATCGACTCAACAACAGCGCCCAGGCTCCCTGCACCAGGGTATGTTCTGTGACCTGGCATCGTCGGGCGCATGCGCGAATCGCTTCAATTGTTGACGATGAGATCGCCAGGGTGAATACCCCATCCCCTCCCGCTCCATCGGACTCCTCCGGCTTCCCTTCGTCTCCCAACAGTGTCGGTACGGTAAATCCTTGAAGAGTGGCGCGCCAAAATTCTTCCGAGCCGGCTGAATCCTGTTGCTGAAGCCAGGCCACGTAATGCCGATAGGGAACGGGAAGGTCCTGCTCCGGTTCTTGCCCGGATCGGGACGCGTGATACGAGGTCAAGACTTCTCTCAGCAGAATCGGCAAACACCAACCGTCCATGAGGATATGATGGTGGGTCCAGACCACCTCATATATCTCAGGCGCGACGCGTATCAAAGCCAGGCGCATTAAGGGAGGCTGTTCGAAGTCGAAATCCTGCAGACGGTCTTCCTGGATAAATAATCGCAGGCGCTCCCCCTGCTCCCTGACCGAATATCTCTGCCAATCGAGTTCCAGCCAGGGAAGATCCGCCGAAGGCATGACGATCTGTACCGGTGACGACACATCCCGCCACATGAATCTGGTCCGAAGCACCACGTGCCGGGCCACGAGCCGCTGCCAGGCCTTCCTGAATGCCTGTGCATCCAACTCTCCCCGCAACCGGCAGTGCATCTGTTCGATGTAGACACCGGATCGTGGTGCATACGCGCTATGAAACAACAGTCCCTGCTGTAAAGGACTGAGTGGATAGAAATCTTCCAGATCCGGACAGGCCCGCCGCGCTGCTCCCGCAGTATCGTCATCGACAAAGGTGGACGCATTCCAATTCAGGAGAGACACTTCCCTTGTGGAAAACGATGAGGACGCATGAGCTGCCAGTTCCGCGATGGTTTGATACTGGAAGAGCTGCCGCGGAGTCAGTAATAGACCTTTCTCTCTTGCGCGGGCCACGACCTGTAAACTGAGAATGGAATCTCCGCCGAGCTCGAAAAAATTATCCTCTACTCCGACTCGCTCGACTCCCAAAAGATCGGCCCAGATTCCAGCCAGCGTTTCCTCTCCTGTTGTACCCGGCGCCACATATTCCCGCATGAATTCCTGTTCCGGTACAGGCAACGACTGTCGATCCACTTTTCCGTTGGACGTGCGAGGAATCGCCTCTAGAACGACGAAACATGCCGGAATCATCGCGTCTGGCAACTGTGTCCGTAACGCCGTGCGCCAGGATTTTCTCTGATTGTCGCCTGCCCCGGACGTCACCACATAGGCCGTCAACCGTTTTTGGCCGGGACAATCCTCACGCAAAACCACAACGACATCCCGAATATCGGTGAGTTCGAGAAGACGGGCCTCGATCTCACCCAACTCAATACGCACACCCCGCAATTTCACCTGATGATCGAACCGACCGAGAAATTCCAGACTCCCATCGGCCAGTCGGCATACACGGTCACCCGTTCGATAGAGACGCGCACCCCGCTCTCTTTCGAATGGATCAGGGACAAACACTTCAGCGCTTCGCGCCGGATCCTGCACATACCCTCGCCCAACGGCACTGCCCCCGATACAGAGTTCACCAGGAACACCGATCGGAGTCGGTCCGAGCCACCGATCCACAACATAGAGCCGGACATTCTGAATAGGCCAACCGATGGGCATACAAACTTGCTCACGTGCGGGAGGCCCGGTGATCGGAGCCATGGCCACATCATCGGCACATTCGGCCGGCCCATAGGCGTTCATCAGGGGGATCTGCGGGTATCGCTCAAACCAATCGCGACAAAGTTGCGGTGGGAGCGCTTCACCGGTCGGAAGTATCCAGCGAAGCCTGGGCAAAGAAAACCCCGTGGAACCGGCTGCAGCATCAATCATGCCTTGCAAGAGTCTTGGCACAGTTTCAGCGACCGTCACACCCGATTCATTTAGACAGGCCAACAGTGCTGCCGGGTCATGCGCGATTTCATCAAGGACAATCAGCGTACGGCCACCGACCACCAGTGCCGCAAGAAATTGCCAGACCGAAATATCGAAACACGCCGACGCCGTTTGCGCAACGACCGCCTCGGCATCTAAGCCCAAGACCGCGACTTTGCTCATGAGGTGATTGACCAATCCCCGTTGCGTCACCATCGCGCCTTTCGGCACCCCTGTGGACCCGGACGTATAGATGATGTATGCGAGTTGGTCCGGCGAGGACTCGCGAAGTGGGTTATGTTCGGACACCTTCTCTGCATGTATGGCTTCTATCGTCAGCACAGGAATCTCGCCTGATTGTGCCAGCTTTAACGATGCGTCAAGTAAACTTGGCCGGAACGCCTCTGCCACCAGGACGACCGCCGACCGGCTCAACTCGATGAGGCGACTCCAGCGGTGAGCCGGATGGGTTGGGTCGAGAGGTAGATAGACACCACCCGCTTTGAGAACCCCGAGTATCATCGTCAAGAAGGGAATTCCACGACGGTCAAGTACCGCGACAATCGATTCGACGCCCACGCCTGCCCGCGTGAGAGCATGCGCCACTCGATTAGCGGCGCAATTCAATTCCCGATAGGTCAGCGATTGCCCATCGCAAATAACGGCAATGGCCTCGGGAGAATTCTTGACTTGCGCCTCGAACATATCCGCATATCCATCCACCACAGATGGACAGCATTCGAAATCGCGACTCTCCGCCACTACGTGACGCCATTCCGATGGCGCCATGAACCGCAATTCGTGTACACGCCTCTCGGGACCCTCGACAATCTCTTGAAGCAACCGCACCAAATGGTCCGTCATTCTGAGGATCGTGGATGGCTCAAAGAGGTCCGTGTTGTACTCGAAGGCCCCCTCCAAACCCTTTTCCGTTTCAGCCATGTCGAGCGACAGGTCGAACTTGGCAGAAGCCACATCCACTTCTTGCACCTCGACGGCAAGGCCGGGAAGCCGGATAGCTTGAGACAGCGTTGTCTGGAGAACGAACATGACTTGAAACAGCGGCGGGTGACTCAAGGCTCGCGCAGGCTTCAGGACATCCACCAGTTCTTCGAAGGGAAGGTCTTGGTGGGCTTGGGCACCGATGACCACGTCACGCACCCGTGCCAGCAACCGGGAAAACGGCGGATTTCCAGAAAGATCGGTGCGTAGAACAAGAGTATTTGCGAAAAAACCGATCAAATCCTCGGTCTCTGGTCTGGTCCGGCACGCGACGGGCGTCCCGACGCAGACATCCTCAATACCCGTATACCGGAGCAACAACACTTGAAAGGCCCCCAGCAACGTCATGAATAATGTCACGCCTTCCCGGCGGCTGAGGGCAACTAATTCCTTCGCAACCCCCTCAGGCACCATAAAAACATGCCGGCTTCCGGACGAGGCCTGGATTGCCGTTCGCGGCCGGTCGGTCGGGATTTCCAGGACAGGTAAATCACCATTCAATTGTTGCTTCCAATAGACCACCTGACGTTCCAACACCGCCCCTTGCATCCACTGCCGTTGCCATTCCCCGAAATCGGCATACTGAATCGGCAAGGGGGGCAAGGAAGGGGTCATGCCCGCTATTCTGGCCGCATAGAACGCAGCGAATTCCCTCGCCAGGATTTGAGCAGACCACCCGTCACACACAATATGGTGCAGGGTGACGACCAGGACGTGCTCCTCAGCATGTCTCTCCATCAAACACAAGCGAATCAATGGACCGCGCATGAGATCAAACGGATGTTGTGCCTCCGCGGCGATCGCAGGTTCGATCCTGTCATCGCTCCTGGGAATGGTGACCACTTTGAGATGCACTTCACGCTGTGCCGCGATGATCTGCACGGGATCCCCGTCCGCTGACTCGAACGTCGAGCGCAGTATCTCATGTCGCGTCACGATGTCGTTGAATGAGTCTTCCACCGCCTGGCGATCAAGCACGCCCTTCATCCGCACGGCAATCGCGGTGTTGTAGGACGCACTCTCCGGCTCCAGTTGGGACAGAAACCACAATCGACGCTGCGCAAAGCTCATCGGGAACACATAGTGCTCCGGCTCCACGCTCTCATCTGGCAGCGTCTCGCTTCGGGTAGCTTCCTCGTTCAGCGGCATTCGGGCAACGCTCCTGACGGCTCAGCCATCGCGACCAGGATTTGTCGATTTCCCTTGTAGGGCGTACGCCCATGGGCCGCCAGCATATTGTCCAGCATCAGCACATCCCCTTTCTGCCAGGAGAACTGAACCGCGAGACAACGATAGACATCGCGAATTTCATTCAATACATCAGTCTCGATGGAAGTGCCGTCTCCGTAATAGACATGCCGCGGAAGCTCGTCCTCGCTCACGGCGCACAAAAGTGCCTCGCGCACGTCCGGCTCCAAATTCGAGACGTGGAACAAATGCGCCTGATTAAACCAGACCTCCTCCTGAGTCACGGGATGCACCGCTACCGCCTGCGCGATCTGTCGTGTCCGCAGTTCACCATCCGGCTTCCACTCGAACAGGATCCCGTTCTTCCGGCAGAACTGCTCAACGATGGCACGATCCTCGGTGTTGAACACTTTTTGCCATGGCACATCGAGCCCGTTGCCATAGTTACGCACATACATGACCCCTTTCCGGATAAACCGTTTCCGGATATGCGACGGAATCCGTGTCAACACTTCCCGGCTGTCGGCAATGGGCGTATATCCGCCTTCCTCGGACGGCTGGCCGCAGTAAAACCAGATCTTCATCGGCCATTCCGTGGTATAGGCCTGCTCGTTGTGCAAAGGAATATGTTGATCCGAAGGATATTCCGTCGACGTGTAGACCTGATGATGAACCTGCGAGCGCGGCGTAGAACCGAATTCATAGGCGATCATCGATTGGGTGAAGACCTTCACAAAGGATTCGAAGTCCGACGGCGATTCCACCGGTAATCCTCGAAACAACACGCCCCCATGAATCGACAAAAACTCGTCGGCACCGCAACGCGCAGCTGCTGAAAGTTCGCCCAGATCCCGTCCCTCCTGCGCCGTCATCAACAACGGGAGACGAACTCCGGGGACGAGCGGCCCAGTTGAAAATATCGATGCCGGATCGCCATCCCCACAGGTCTGCGACGGGATGGTACAAGTCGTTTGACCATCATTGTTCATAACTGCACCTCCGGATCATTGTAGATTCCTTCTCACTCCACTAAACCCATCCGAATTGGATCGGCAGCAATGTAAATAAAAATCTGTCGGTCCCGCATATTCCCCGTCACCGTCCATACCGATGCAATGTCCGGGTAACGGATTCCACTACGGCGGCTTGCGCGGTCCGTAAGAAGAAATGCCCGCCCTGGAACAGGCACATCTGAAACGATTCGGACGTATGGGCTCTCCATTTCTCCAGTTCCTCTGTGCCTACACGAGTGTCCTCCAGGCCGCCGAACACCGAAATCGCACAGTGCAAAGGAGGTTCCTCGACATGCACATAGGTGTCGCGGAGCGAAAAATCCGCACGGAGCGCGGGAAGAACAAGTTGCATCATCTCCGGATGTTCCAACACTTCCCGTGGGGTTCCATTGAACCGCCGCATATGATCGAGAAATTCGTCCTCCGGTAGATCGAACAGTGGATCGTTGTCGCGGATCTGCGGCGCTGGACATCCCGAGACAAAGAGATGCACCGGTTCGATGGCATAGCGCCGCCGTATCTCCCGTGCGAGTTCAAATGCAATCAGTCCGCCAATGCTGTGCCCGAATAGGGCAACGGGTCTGTCCAGACTCGGTTCGAGAGCGTCCGTGAGTTCGGCAACCAAACGCCTGAGATTTCCGATGGGTAACTCCTTCATCCGCGCCTCTCGCCCAGGCAGCTGGACAGCACAGAGTTCAATCTCCGGCGAAAGATATTGCGCCCAACCGCGAAACACCGAAGGCCCTCCACCGGCATACGGAAAACACAACAACCGGACTCCCGACGTCGGACGGCAGGTGACAATCCATGGTTGTGATCGTGCAGCGGTTAGCATGAAGAACCCGTTTTTTCAGCTTGTTCGGCCATCCACTTTCGCAAACTCAACGGACGCATATCCGTCCATACCTCCTTGATATAGTCCAAACATTCTTCTTTGAGGCCGGTTTTCCCCACATCCGACCATCCGAGAGGATTATCTCGATAGGACGGCCAGATGGAATATTGCTCCTCATGGTTCATCACTACTTTGTAGACTGTCGTATCTTCCTGTTCGTCGTTTCCCATGAATCCTCCTTATATGGTTAGGGTAAAGTCTCTGACGTCGCGTAAGTTGCTCCGTCCGTTACGTGTGCCCCGGCAAAGGGCTCAATGTAAGTCGATGCGTGACCGGGCCTGCCAACAATGGCGTGGGAATGCCTTTACTCCAGTAGGGCTGCTGATCTCGGTAGTGAGGTGAAAACGGATGCCCCGACTGTCCGCCCGGCATATGAAATATTCCGTCTTCATGATGAGCCGGAGACACCACCATGCGCTGGCTGGCTGTGAGACTTCCGCTAATAACTCGCACACACTGGCTGCATCCGGGCATTTTTTCTTCCGGCATATTTAATACATATCCCAAACCCGGAATTGCATTCCCCAACGGATGCACCATCTCGACCCGATTCATGGTTCCCCAGGTCAATTCACTCAGGGTCACCACATGATATCTGGCCTTCAGATCCTCAATGCTTTGCTCCAGCACATGCAGAAGAAAGTCATGCCAATCCGTGAAGTGCTCCTGATCCGGGAGAAGCTGAGGCACTTGCGCAGTCAGGAGGGCGCGCAAAGGGGTATCCAGATTTCCGTCATAGACAAAACCTTTGTCTTTCTCACGGCATTCTTCCAAAAATGGTGTAAAGACCGAGCGCGCCAACGAGTTCCTAAATTCCGCCAATAGCCCAATTCCAATGCTCCCGGCATCAGCCTTTCCATTCCAGGCATCAAGAACACGATGGGCTTCCCACAGATGAGGTTTCTGCTGAACCTCCGCCTGGTTCAGCAACTCTAACGCCAGGCTCCGGTAGAACTCATAGATCTCCGTCGTCGTATCCAGTTGAATGGAGAACAAGTCCGGCTCACGCGCCGGGACCATGGTGCGCAAGCGCTCAGTAATTCGATACGCTCGATACCCGCCGGCAAATGAATGGCCGATCACATAGGGGTCGTTGCCGTCCACCATGCGTTGATTCGCATTCACCAGAAATCCTGACGGAGGGTTCACAATTCGCGGCAACTGATCCGGTTCGATGAATCCCGACCATCCTGCCTGGCCATCCGCCCATGAAAGGCTGACGGAACCGTCAAATCCATGGCGAATGGGAATCCTGCCTGTATAGGTCCAGGCAATGTGACCATCCCTATCCGCAAGCAGCACATTGTTTGCGGGTCCGGCCGCGCGATTCACCACAGAGATCGCCTCCGCCAAAGAACGGACCCGATCCAGGTGCAGCAACCCCACATCCACTGCATCCGGATCAAGGGCGGTCCAACGAATTGCCACCGGTCGTCCAAGCAAAGGTTCGGACGCCAGGGGCCCCCAGAGCGTTTCCTTCACCTCGACCTGCCGGTCATCTCCATCCTTGACCACAATCGTTTCTCCACGGGTGGTAAAGGAACGCCAGCCTTCCGGAGTCGCATATTCCTGCGCATTACGAGGATTAAGTTCCACCTGTACGAGATCAAGAAAATCTCCTTCTACATTGGTCAAGCCCCACGCGACATACCCGTTCGACCCCGTGATCATCACAGGAATTCCCGGCACGACAATGCCGGCCATCTCGACGTCCTCGTACTGAAGCTGGACGCGATACCAGATATTGGGAACCGCCACGTCAAGATGCATATCGTTGGCGAGAATGGCTCGGCCGTCTGTTGTTCTGGATCCCCCGATTGCCCAGGCGTTCGATCCCACGACGGGTTTATCGGAATTGACAATCGACGCCCGGGATATCCGGCTCAGGTCCAAGGGACGCCGAATCGTGGCCAGAGTCTGCACCGGGATAGGAGACATCGCGGCCTGTGATGTAATGCCTCGCAGCAGCTTATCGGTGTAGGCATCGACGGCAGGAACGAGAAAGGCCAAAACGTCGTCTGGAAGGACGCTGCCCATGACGGTGCGCATGCGTTCATCCTCCTCATATCCGTTCAGCACCTGAAACATTCCCAATACGACCAGCACACTGTCTGCCGGCCGCCAGATCTCCGGACGGTAACCGAGCATCACACATTCGACCGGAAGCCCCTCCATCTGGTCGAGAAATGCATTGACTCCTTCTGCGTAAGCCTCCAAAGCCGATCTCTGCTCTTCGGGCATACGGCTCATGACGGCGTCCGCCACCTGTGTAAACCCGACCGTTCGTTGCTTGATGTCCATATCCACGACCGACTCCCCGAACACCTCGGCCAGCCGTCCGGCACTGCTTCGACGCAATACATCCATTTGAAAGAGGCGGTCCTGCGCCGTCACGAACCCCAGCGCCCGTAGCGCATCCAATCGTGATGCGGCGATGATCGTGGGAATGCCTTGTGGGTCAAACGTCACGGTCACGGGCGCCTGTATTCCTCCTATCTTCACGTCGCCGTCCAAAACCGGGAGGGAGGCGCGCAGCACCAGCACGCTCCATCCACCCGCAGCTGCCACAATGACAACAGTGACAATCGCCACCACACGAAAAGGCGTCATGTCGATTAATCCCGCTCCGCCGCCGAGACGGCCTCTGAGAAAATTGTCGAGATCGTATCGATCTGTTCCGTTGTGACGATCAAGGGAGGAAGAAACCGCACAACACTGTTATTCCGCCCGCCCAGTTCCAGTATCAGTCCTCGCCGCAAGGCTTCGTTCTGGATCTTGCTCGCGATAGCCGGCGCAGCAGCGAACCCCCCGGACTTATCCGAGGACTTGTTGGTGTCGACAACTTCCACACCCACCATCAAACCTCGACCCCGCACATCGCCGAGACTCCGTGAGTCACCCTGTATTCGTTTCAAGCTGCTCATCAGCCGTTCGCCCATTCTGGCGGCATGCAATGCCACCTGCTCGCGGCAAATAAAATCAATCGTGGCCTCCCCGGTCGCCATCGCCATTTGATTACCCCTGAAGGTGCCTGCATGCGCCCCTGCCGTCCATCGATCCAATTCAGGCCGATAGACCACCACGCTCAACGGCAATCCGCCGCCGATCGCTTTGGACAAGACAACGACGTCCGGCACAATGCCCGCCTGTTCGAACGCAAACAGGGTCCCCGTTCGACCGAGGCCTGTTTGAACTTCGTCGACAATTAAGGGAATGTTGCGCTCTCGAGTAATACGGCGGATTTCCTGAAGCCAGCTCAGCGACGCCGGAATAACTCCGCCCTCCCCCTGGACTACCTCCAGGATCATCCCGGCCGGCTCCACGATACCGCTGTTGGGATCGTCAAGGAGCCGCTCAATATACGCACTGGAGAGACGATGCCCCTCTTCGCCTCCCACACCGAACGGGCAACGATAGGCATAGGGATAGGGTAGAAAATGGACATCAGCCATGAGCCCGCTGATGGCTCTTTTCGGGCCCAGATCGCCTGTCAGTCCCAGCGTGCCATGCGTCATCCCATGATAGGCCCCTTGAAATGCCAGGATCGTCCGTCGGTCACGCGCGATCTTCACCAGTTTGATCGACGCCTCGACCGCATCGGCCCCGGATGGTCCACAGAATTGAATTTTCGCACCATCGGCAAATTCCTTCGGCAAACACTCAAACACTTTCTCCACAAAGCGGTCTTTGACCGGCGTGGTCAAATCCAGCGTCTGAAACGGAAGTTCGTCCCGCAGCATCCGGCTGATCGCCTCGACAACGACAGGATGATTGTGGCCAAGAGCCAATGCCCCGGCACAGGCCAGACAATCAATATAGGTCCGCCCCTCGTGATCTTGAACATAGATGCCCTTCCCCTTCTTGAGCGCCAGTGGCAGCCGGCGCGGGTAACTGCGTGCACTCGACTCTCTCAGCGCTTGCCGCTCCAGATAGGGATTGGCGCCCAGATGTTCTATCCGGGCAGTTTGACCGGTCGCAATGGATTCCCATATTTCATCGACATGAACCGTCATACTTGATCCTCCTTGAATAAAGAACCCGCCCGTACTGGGTTCCCGGCCACTCCGGACCCCGTGGATTGAGACAATGCAAAATCCTGCTCGCTGCAAATCGTGGATTGTGCGGCGACATCCACGATCATTCCGTAATCCATTCGAATGCACCGATCGGCCAACGGAAAATATTGGTCGTCATGCGTAATGACGAAAACCGTCTTGCCCCGTGCCTTCAGATCCGGAAGAAGCTCCGTGTAAAACACTTTTCGAAACAGCGGGTCCTGATCGGCTGCCCATTCATCGAACACGTAAAACGGCCGGTCTTCAACATAGGCCGTCAACAGCGCCAGTCGTTTCCGTTGTCCTTGAGAAAGCGCCTGGGTCGAGAAGGCGCCTTGCTCGATTTGTACCTTGGACCGGAGTTGCAATCGTTCCAAATACATAAGAGCCTCCGCATCCAGATCGTCTCTCTGGAGACCCAGCAGGGAATCAAATAAACAGAAATCCGAGAATACCGTTGAAAACAATTGTCGATAGGCTTCACGATTGGCGTCCTCGATCGGGACACCGTCGAGGCAAACCGTTCCAGACTCAGGTGTGTAGAGACCCAACAGTAACATCGCCAGCGTGGTCTTACCGCTTCCGTTTCCGCCGATGAGAAACGTCACTTCACCGGGAGAAAAACTTAAATTGATCGGACCCACAGTAAAACTGGAATCCTCTCCCTCGCGATAATACCGATGCGTGACGTTTGATAATTCCAGACACCGCCAGCCACTGGGATCGAGTTCAATCGCTGGGCCGGAAACGGCTTCACCAGTAAGATTCGTGGCAGAGGCAGCCAACGACAGGCCCAGCGCCTCAATTTTCTTCAGAGCGATATTCGCGCGACCGACACCCGGCAACAATTCTATAATCTGCGCAAACGGACCCATCATGTACAACAGGACCAGAGTGACGCCGACCACAGTCTCAATAGGCAGGTCACGCCATGACGGCCAGAGGAAGAGGATGACGCCGATGACGGCATAGAAGAGAAACGTTCCCCAACTGGACGCGATGGAATACACCGTCATGCCCCCGACAAAGTCCCGCTGATACTCCCTCACAGTTCGCTGAAGCAATGTTTCGAGAAACGCCTCCCGCCGCGGCCGATGCAACTTGAGTTCTTTGATCCCGGCCATGATGGAACGGAAATGTCCGAACAGGGCATCGTTGGTCTCTCGTGCTTGTTTGAAATATTGCAATGCGCGCTGTTCCTGCAGATTGAACGTCATGCTCCCGAGTGCCATAAATGCCAGAACGAGAATCAGCAGTGGCCAGGATAGCCATCCCAAGTATGCAAGACAGCCGATCGTCGTCGCGAGATTGACGCAGATAAGCGGCAACTGGACATAGGCCTGCGCGATAACGTCCGTGTCGTCGCTCAAGGCAGCGAGCAACCGATGTGAACCCAGTTCCTCAAACTGACGGAGCGGGGCATGCAGAATGCGTCGACTCAGCTGCATTCGTAACTCTGAAATGGTGCGTTGGCCCAACCTGGTCAGCAGAATTTCCGACAGGGCTTTGGTCACGGCGACCAGTACCGCGAGGGCCAGAAAACTCCAGGCAAGCATGGACGACCAATCGGTCCCGTTCATTCCCCTATGGATGACCGCAATAATTCCGGCTCCGGCAAGCCCGCTCACCACACCGGCCAGAATGGAACCCAGCAGCAATTGCCAGGAACTGCGTATCAAAAATCTGATCAAGTTCATCTGAATTCGTTCCTTCGCGGCTGCCACACCGCAGTCGATCTCATACCGAAGCCCCCCGCAATCGTCGGGCTTGACGAGGAATGGGAACAATTTTCGGCTCTTGCTGTGCTCCGGTGGCTCGCGCCGCGCGAATTTGCTTGACCAATCCCGAAACCGTCGGTGCATCAAAGAATTCGCGGAGCGACAGCTCGATACCAAAAAGCTCTTGAACACGATTCAACAGCTGAAGGGCGCTCAAGGATTCGCCCCCCACCCGGAAAAAATCATCCTCAAGCCCCACACGTCCGGTGCCCAGAATCTGTTGCCACAAGTCTGCCACCTCTTGTTCCAAGGACTCCGTGGCGCCTCCGATGACAGACGGAGTCGTTGCCTGCCTCATCTGTGATGGCGTCAACGAAATCCGCGTAACGGAAGCGACCACTGTCGGCAGATCACGGATGGACACGGCAACCTGCGGGAGGTTCGGCCCGCAAAGAATTCGGTGGACCACGTCCTGACCTTCCTGCGGAGTCATGCCATCCAAATCCTCTTCAGGGACCTGCAAGGTCTTGAGCCACTCTTCCGCTGCAACCGACATACCGACCTGTTTCCATCGATCGAAATTCACAGAGATGACGCGTGTTCCTTTTTTCGTGCTGGCATGTGCCATGGCATCCAGAAAGGCGTTGGCCGCGCAATAGGCCGCCTGGCCCACCCCTCCAACCACAGCCGTCAGGGACGAACAGAACATCACAAAATCAAGTTGCCTATCGCGAAACGCCTCTTCCAGCACCAAGGCTCCGGAAACCTTTGGACGAAATTCATTCCATACGGATTCCGGGTTTTTCAGCTCCAGAAGTCCGCCGCCGGCGATTCCCGCTGCATGAAACACCCCATGAATTCGGCCGAACTGTCGAAGGGCTTCATCAATCACTCCCTGCATTTGCACAGGATCAGCGACATCGGCCTGAAGAACCAGAACGCGATCGCCCGATTGCGCCAGGCCGGCCACACGCTCACGCTGCTCAGGAGTCGGGAGGGTCCGACTCGTCAAAATCACCCGCGCATGCACCGTACGAATGAGATACTCGGCAAGGCAGAGTCCCACCCCGCCCAAACCGCCCGTAATGAGATACACCCCTTCCTCCCACAGCAGAGAAGTATCTGTATCGCTTTCTGCAAGGATGAGTGGCTCAAACGTCTGTACCCATCGATGTCCACCTCGGTAGGCCACGACCGTCTCAGCATCAAGATTGGAGACTTCCTCGATGAGCCGTTCACAAATTTCATCGAAAAATGGCGTCTCCGTAGCAACTTGTTCCAGGTCGATCACACCGCATGTCACGCCCGGATACTCTTGTGGAATGACACGACAGGCTCCCAGCACGGTGGCCTGTTCAGGACGTAATGATTCCTGGCCCGTGACATCATGCAACCCTTGAGAAAGGACGAGGATCGAGAGTCGAGCCGTGCGCCGGCATCCGAAAATTTGCGCAAGAATGAGCAAATGGAGAAATCCTCTTTCTTGTGTCACCTGGAGTCGCCCGGTAGCAGTTGTTTCTTGCAATTCATCCCCGATGGTCCAGGCATGCAGGAGACAGGATGGAAGGTGATTCCGGCTGGTCAATTCTCGAAGCAACAACTCATGATCCTCACGGGAATCTGGTCTTACTCGATAGGTCCCATCGACACACCGTTTAAATCCCCTGCCGGCCAACACGGTGACCACCGACCGGCCCTGTCGTTCCAGCTCTCTGACAGGTCCCGCGCCGCTCGACCGTTCATCGAGAAAAACCAGCCACGTTTCGTCCGGACGTTGTTTACCCTTCGCCACGAGTACTGACCGTTTCCACGAGGGTTGATAAAACCATTTCGAGAGATCGGCCTGCCTTTTACCGGACGCAGGAACCTGGACAGGTTCACTCCGACCAGGTTCCACCCAGTAACGCTGCCGCTCAAAAGGATAGGTCGGCAGAACAACTCGTCGTGGCCGATGCCCGCTCTGCAGACCGCTCCAATGCACTCGAACCCCAGCCCCCCAAAGAGAACCAAGCGTCGCCAGGATGACAGGCATTTCGTCCTGACCGGCCGCCTTTTGATCGAGGCCATCAAGTGAGGCCAGCACAAATGAGCCAACCGGAACGGGATGCCTCCTGGCCAGATTTTGCAACGTGCGACCGGGACCGATCTCCAAAAATACCGGCGCCGGTTCTTCCAACAATGTTCGAACCCCATCGGAGAAGCGCACCGTTGAGCGCAAATGACGGGACCAGTAAGCGGGATCCAACGCTTCTTCGGATCGAATCCAAGTACCACTCACATTCGATACCCAGGGAGCTTGGGGGGCTTGCATTTCTATTCCGGCAAGAAAGGATTCAAAGCGCTTCAGAATCGGATCCATCATGGATGAATGAAACGCATGCGAGGTCTTGAGGCGCCGACCTCGAATGCTCTGAGCTGCCAACGTACGGTCCAATGCATCGATCCGGTCATCAGCTCCGGAGACCACACACTGTCCAGGAGCATTGACTGCAGCGAGATCCAGATTGCCGCCCAGATACGGTGTTAACTCCAGCTCGGTGAGCGGAACGGCCAGCATGCTTCCGGGTGGAAGCTCCTGCATCAATCTCCCGCGCATCGCGACGATCGCCAACGCGTCTTCAACTGAAAATACCCCGGATAGGCAGGCCGCGACATATTCCCCGATGCTGTGCCCGATCATGGCATGTGGGTGAATTCCCCATGCCTTCCAGAGTTGCGCAAGGGCATACTCGAACACGAACAGTGCCGGCTGGGTCAGGCTGGTCTGATGAATCAGATCCTTTTCTGCACCAGAGGCAGGAAACAGTACTGTCCGAATGTCCCGATCGAGCCGCCGATTTAACATCGACGCGCACCGATCCACATGCTCGCGGAACAGAGACTGTTGCTGATAAAGAGAATGCCCCATATGTGGATACTGGGAACCCTGTCCGGAAAACATGAAGGCAACCCGATGTTCTCCTTCCACAGGGCCGGCGGTTCCTCCCCTAACTATGGGGCGACCCAACAGCCGCACGGCTTCCTCAGTATTCCTGGCCATCAGCCAACGACGATACGGAAAGGCTTTCCGACCTGATTGAAGAGTATGGGCCACGTCGGCAAGGCAGAGGTCCGGATGTGCATGGAGATGCGTCGCAAGACGAGTTGTCGTTTCGTTCAAGGCCGCTTCCGACCGGGCCGACAACAGAAGTAACTGACAACGGCCTTCCTCACCCACTTCAGATGCGCTCTGAGGTGACGGTGCCTCCTCCAGAACCACATGCGCATTCGTGCCTCCAAGCCCGAACGAACTGACGGCCGCGCGGCGCGGTGACTCGCCACGCCCCCACTCCGACAAGGTCCTGTTCACATAAAACGGTGTAGCGGAAAAATCGATGGCGGGATTGGGGCGAACGTAATGCAAGCTTGCGGGAATCTGCCTATGGGAGAGGGCCAGTACCGTCTTGATCAAACCGGCGATGCCGGCCGCAGCATCCAAATGGCCGATATTGGTTTTGACTGAACCGAGGGCACAGAATCCGGTACGAACCGTCGAAGCTCGAAAGGCCTGGGTCAGCGCCTCTACTTCGATCGGGTCCCCCATTGGGGTCCCTGTTCCATGAGCCTCGACATACGAGATGGAGTCAGCCGTCACGCCGGATGCCAGGTGCGCCGCTCTAATCACTTTAGCCTGGCCCTCGATACGAGGGGCTGTGTAACCGACTTTGGCGGCCCCATCGTTATTAATCGCCGAACCCTTGATCACCGCAAAAATATGATCGCCATCCGCTTCCGCCTCCTGCAACCGCTTGAGCAACACCAGGCCCACGCCACTCCCGCCGACAGTGCCTTCGGCATCAGCATCGAAGGTCCGGCAATGACCATCCGGAGAGACGATGCCGCCCTCCTGATAGAGATAGCCCACTTTCTGCGGGACACTGATAGAGACACCGCCTGCCAGGGCCATATCACATTCACCACTCAGCAGGGCTTGGCAGGCAAGATGAACCGCAACCAGGGACGTCGAACAGGCCGTTTGCACCGCTAAACTGGGCCCTTCCAGATTCAATTTGTAGGACACACGCGTCGAGAGTGAATCCTTTTCCACGCCGAGCATCGCCGCCATGTCAGCGGCCGACTGTAAGAGTATCCGGCGAGGGAATAAATTAAAGAGATAACCGCTGGTGCTCGATCCTGCGTAAACGCCGATCAATCCTTGATATTGCTCCGGGTCATATCCACCGCGTTCCAGTGTTTCCCATGCACATTCAAGGAACAGTCGCTGCTGAGGGTCCATGATCTCGGCTTCTTTAGGTGTCATATTGAAAAATTTGGCATCGAAGAGATCGACCTCATCTAATACCGCGCGAGCCCGGACATAGTTCGTCCGATCCAAAACCTTTGCCTCCACTCCAGACTCCAGTAGCTCTTCACGACTCAGCGTGGAGACAGACTCGACGCCACCATGAAGATTGCGCCAAAACTCATCAAGATTGTTCGCACCTGGAAATCGGCCGGCCATCCCGACGATGGCTACTTCCAAGCCCTCAGCGACTGGGTCCTCATTGGATAGCTCCACGGCGTCCGTCATTCGCCCCTCACCGCTTCTTGTCTCTGTCGTCGTTGCTGCTTCATCCGCCTCACTCCCGCTTCTCGCTTATCACGAACCTGTTGCGTTGCCCCTGCTTCCACAATTGGCGCCCCATCCGCCGAGACAAATGCGGCCAATGCCTGTACCGTCGGATAACGAAACAGATCGACCATCGCCACCTGGCGCTTGGTCAAGGCTCGTATCTGAGTGAGGACCTTCGGCAACAGAAGGGAGTGCCCGCCCAGATCAAAAAAATTGTCGTGCAGTCCGACGGCGTGCAGACCCAGCGCTTCTTTCCAAATCGCTGCGATATTTCGCTCGCAGTCGTTTCGAGGCGCGCCCTGCTGATGAGACACCGCATCCGGTGCCGACCGAGCCATATCCTGTAACGCCTTGCGATCTACCTTTCCGCGGGATGTCAGAGGGAAAGCGTCGAGAACAATCCAGGTTCTTGGCACCATATAATCCGGGAGACGTTCTGCCAAAAATCCGCGGAGATCCTGAACAGTCGTCGCATCTTGGACACAAGGCACGACATACCCCACCAGTCGAGATTCCCCTTCCCGTTCGTACCGCATGCCCCCCAATCTGAAGCGAAGAAGTTTTCGCTGCGGTTCGGTCAGGCGATTGATCCGTTGAACAGCATCCTCCATATCACTTCACCGCCTTGACGACAGCCATCGAATCTGCCCACCAATAATGACAATCCTCCGGCGGAAGCAGCGATCGGACGATGCTGAGGGTGAATGAACTAAAATGCTGGAAGAGGAATCGTTGATGCCGTCGGCTGAAGGAATCAATCTCGTTCGTGTAATAGGTAAATACGCCACCCGGCCGCAATAATTTTGCAGCCGAAGGTATAAAGGCTTCGGCAAAGTTGATGCTATTGATCACCGTCTCTTCAAACTCTGCTTCACTCGCCGGATAGGTATCAAAAAATACGGCGTCAAAGTCAGACAATGTCCCAACGACTTCCTGCCACTGTCCTTGAACGAGACGAATATCCCGACCCGGGTATCGCCCGGTCCAGTCCGAAAACACATTCATCACATCACGGTTGCACTCAATGATGGTGTGCGAACGAGGTTGACCGGCCTGAATGTACGTCGCTGAAATACCCATTCCGAATCCGACCTCAAGCACATCGCCACGGGATTCCGTGGCAATGTCGGCCATCGCCTTCATCAAGGGCGCTTCCCAATCCTGCATGACTTGTTGCCCTTCGATGATCAGTTCAGAAGGCGTATATTCGGCCCGACTTCCCGTCCAGCTCTGATCGATGCTGACCCGGTCTGACCCGGAAACAAACCGCTTAGAAATTGCGTCGAGGGCGACGAGATCATCAGAAAATTCGTCAAGGGCCCGGCGCATAAGCCAGTTGCGCTGATTTTCACGCGGTGGCGTTAAGAACTCTCCGTTATTGATTTTCAGGAACACATCAAACTCCGGCTTTCGTTGAATCACAGTCTTCCTCCGTTCCTCAGCATTCGATTCCACGTCATACACCCACTGCGCTTCCACTGCAGTCAAACACTCAACTTCCTGCAGCCTCCGGTCTTGTTCGATCTCACTGAGGCCGCCGATGAGTGCCGGCCATCCGGGAACCCCACCGGATTCCAAAAACACTCTGACCTCCTTTACCTGGGGACATTGGCGCGCATGGAACTCAATGTCAGGAAGCTCGATCCGGAATCCTCGGATCTTTACCTGTTCATCCCGTCGTCCCAGAAATTCCACCTGCCCGTCCGGCCGCCGACGGACACGATCACCGGTTCGGTACAACCGTTCCCCTGCCCCACGGCTGTATGGATGCGGAATGAATTTTTCAGCAGTGAGGGCCGGCATCTGGTGGTATCCACGAGCCAGCCCCAGTCCTCCGATGTACAGATCGCCCGGCACACCGAGCGGAACGGGCTGCATATTCGAGTCAAGAACATACAACTCGACATTCGCAATTGGTTGTCCGATCGGTACGTTGGGCATGGTTGTCCAATCCACCTCCGGTCCTGGCACATAACTGCTGGCGGTGACCGTGGTTTCCGTGGGGCCATACGAGTTGCACCAGACAACACGATCTCCAACGACGCGTCGCCAGCGGACCAGAGAGGCAGGCAAGGCCTTTTCGCTCCCCACGATGACCAGTCTGATCAACGGTGGAACCGGCAGGCTGATTCGCTCCATCTCTTCGACCCACCCCGCCCAATAGGGCGTCGGAAGATTCAGGACAGTCAGGCCCTGCTCGCAAAGAAATGTGTGGAAATCGGTACAGGCAGGAACCGGCTCATTGGGGCGCAACACCACCGTTGCCCCCGCAATCCATGTCGGGAAACATTCTTCGGCAGCCACATCAAAGCTGACGGATGCAAACTGAAGGACACGATCCGTCGAAGCAAGACCGTATTGCCTCACCATCGCGGTCGCGTGATTTACCAGTGCTCGATGGGAAATGCCGGTTCCCTTTGGCCGGCCGGTAGTCCCGGAGGTATAGAGAATGTAAGCCAGATTGTCGGGGCTCGTGAGATTCGGCAAATTGGTGTCCGGAAACCCGGCCACCACGGGCCAATCACTATCGAGTGCAAAGACCGGTACCGCTTGATCCGGCAGCTCTCCGGAAAATTTCCCTTGCGTTAAGAGCAGCCGGGGGTGGACATCTTTGAGAATGATCGACTGCCGCTCTTTGGGATAGGTCGGATCCATGGGCACATAGGCCGCGCCGGCCTTGAGGATGCCCAGGAGACCAACCACCATTTCGAGAGACCGATCCACGCACAGGGCCACGGGAATCTCCGGACCGATTCCTTGAGCCCGTAAATACCGGGCGAGTTGATTCGCTCTGCTGTTTATGAAGTCATAGGCATACGAACGCCCCTCGCACAGCAGCGCCACGGCATCCGGACTTTCAGCGACCCGAGCCTCAAGCAATTGATGTAGACAAGACTCATCAGGATAAGGCGTTGTCGTCTCATTGCAGTTTACGAGGACATACGCGCGCTCGTTCGCCGTCACCATTGGCCAATCATCCACGCGGGACTCCGGACATGCGACGACTTGAGCCAACAAGGCCTGAAAATGTTCGGCCATACGAACGATTGTCCGGCTCGTAAACAGATCCGTACTGTATTCGAATACTCCCCCCAGATTCCCGTTGGCCTTTTCTGCCATCTCCAACGTCAGGTCGAACACGGATGTTTGTGTATTCACACTCATCCTGCACGCTTCCAGGCCTCCCAACGCACGGACATCCGATGGACGATCCGCCAGGACGAACATCACCTGAAAGATCGGCGTATGACCTAAGTCTCTACCCACCTTCAACTCATCGACCAATCGCTCGAATGGAATCTCCTGGTTCGCCTGGGCGCCAAGAACCGTCGCTCGAACCTGATCGAGGAAATCAGGAAATGGTGGATTGCCGGAAAGATCGGCACGCAAGGCGACCGAATTGACGAAACAACCAATCAGGGATTCGCACTCAATCCGGTTACGGTTAGCAACCGGCGTTCCGACACAGAGATCTGATTGACCGCTATAGCGCGACAAGAGAATATTAAAGGTCGCCAGCAACGTCATGAACAACGTGGTCCGATATCGATACCCAACCGCCTGCAACTGCTGGACAAGTGACCCATCCAATGTCCACTCATAGCGTGCCCCTCGATACCCCTGTACTTCCGGTCGGGGAAAATCAAACGGCAGATTCAGGGTGTGGGGAGCATGGTCCAGGCGCTGTTGCCAATAGGTCACCTGCCGTTGAAATATTTGTTCTCGAACACTTTCTCTCTGCTGAATGACCGTATGGAGATACTGGACCGGAAGAGCCGGCAACGGGGAGCCCCCCCCCTGCAGAAATGCCTGGTACAACGCTGCCAGTTCACGGCTGAAAATACCCATCGACCAACCGTCCGCGACAATATGATGAATAGTCAGCGAAAGAACATGGTCGGCTTCGCTAACCCGGAATAATCGAAAGCGAAGAAGTGGATCCTTAATCAAATCAAAAGGTCGACGAGCCTCATCTCCGAGCAGGCTTTGAAGCTGCTCTTCACGACTCGACTCGGAAACCCGCTGCAAGTCCTCTATCAACAATGGAAGCTCAAGACGAGGTGCAATGATCTGAGCCGGTTGGCCATTGCGTAGAACGAAGGTGGCACGGAGAATCTCATGACGAGAAACAATTTCGTCGAGCGATCGACGGAGGACCTCGATATCGAGCGAACCCTTCAGCCGCAGTGCGATGGGAATATTGTTAAACGGAGTACCGGGTGATAACTGCTCAAGAAACCAGAACCGTTCCTGAGCAAACGACAGGGGCGACGCTCCCTCTCGTGACGTATGGTGAATGGACGTCCCCGAAGTCGATTCGACAGAGGGCGTGAGGGTCCCGATGTGGGCGGCAAATTCCGCCGCGGTCGGATAATCGAAAAGCGCATCCAACGGCACATCGACTCGACAGATTTCCTGTAGACGAGCCAACATCTGCATTCCGCGCAATGAATCCCCCCCCATGGCAAAAAAATTGTCCTGGAGGTGAATTCTCGGCTGCTGCAACACCTTCGACCAAATCCCGATGACGGTTGCTTCTAGCTCATTCCCTTGCCCCCGGTCTGCTTGCTCTCCCCGTTCGTATTCGGTTTCAAAAGGAGATGTCGGCAGGGCGGACTGCCCGATCACATTGAATCCCTGAGCGAGAAACTTCAGACGACACAGGTTTCGCTGAACTTTTCCACTGGACGTTTTGGGGAGTGTCCCTGCCTTGATGAGCACCACTGCCGCAACTTGTACTTCATGATGTTCGGTGATGGCCTGACGAATTGCGGCTATCACCATCTGGGCATTGAATGAGGCAGGACGGGAGTCCACTTCATGGACGACCACCAGGGACTCTTCTTCTTGGAGCGTAATCGAGAACGCCGCGCCGCCTTCCGGTCGAAGGCTCTCATGACTCTGTTGTGCCGTCAGTTCGACATCGTGGGGATAATAGTTGCGACCACGGATTATGATGAGATCTTTCAACCGCCCCGTGATGAACAGTTCACCTTCCTTCACAAACCCAAGATCACCTGTTCGAAGGAACGGTCCTTCGCTGGTATCCGAGGTATAACCTCCGAATGTCCGTGACGTGTCTTCCGGTCGATTCCAATAACCCCTTGCGATGCTAGGCCCTTTCACCCACACTTCTCCGACGCGGCCAACCAGACAAATTCGTAACGACTCGGGGTCTACAATGCGAATCTCTTGTTCGAAACGTGAATATCCACACCCCACCAATTGTTGCATCTCGGCATCGGATTCCGTCCGATCAAGGATGCGGTGCTCCTGCAATTCGTTTTTGTTAATCCTTCGAAGTACCGGAGGCTTTGTCCTCTCACCCCCGGAAACAAACAAGGTCGCCTCTGCCAACCCGTAACACGGATACAGCGCCTCCCGACGGAACCCCGACCCACTGAAGGCGTCCGTGAATCGATCCAGCGTGCTAGGGTGAATCGGTTCAGCCCCATTAAACGCGACCGTCCAACAACTGAGATCCAACGACGCGCGCTGCTCCGGAGTCGTTTGGCGCACGCACAGGTCATAAGCAAAATTCGGCCCCCCGCTGGTCGTCGCACGATATCGCGAAATCGCGGACAGCCACCGTAACGGCTTCTGCAGAAAGTGAAGAGGAGACATGAGCACGCACGGCGCACCGAGATACAGAGGTTGCAACACGTTCCCGATCAATCCCATATCGTGATAGAGGGGGAGCCATCCGAGCACGACCGTTTGCTCCGTATGTCCAAATGCCTGCTTGATTACCCGCTCGTTGTCCAACAGATTACCGTGACTGACCATGACGCCCTTCGGTAAGCCTGTCGACCCTGATGTGTATTGAAGAAATGCGAGTGTCCGACCGTTAATGTCAGGCATGCACCAAACTGTTTCGGTGTCCGGTGTGAGCACATCAGTGCTCAACCATTGCAGATTCTTTAAATTATCCAACCCGGAATCCTGATTGCAGAATCGCTCGACACTTGCGTGAACTTGTGTCGTTGTTAGCGCTAATTTAGGTTGTGCATCTGTCAGGATAGCTTGCAGGCGTGGCAACGTACGCTTACGTTGCGGAGGATAGGCCGGTACCGCAATCACACCTGCATATAAGCAGGCGAAGAAGGCGATGATAAAATCAAGTCCCGGTGGATACAGTAAAAGCGCGCGTTCACCGGTGACACCTAAACTTTTCAATCGTGTAGCAATAGCCTGCGCTCGCCGGTCAAGCTCCTCATAAGTCACGTGGACGGCGTCCGTTTCACCGTCCACTAAAAAAATATAGGCTTGTTGCTGCGGGATCCGGCTCGCCCACATTCGTAAAAGATCGACGATTGTCTCGTGCTCAACATTCATGAAGGGGAATTCACTTTCTTTCTACTCAAAGGTTAATCCCTGCTCCGCGCTGCCTGACCAATAAAGCTAAGACGGATACGACACGATTACCCGTACGCTTGCCATCTTGTCCCGATGAATAAATTAAAAATTCATTTTTTTCTTTTTACTCAAAACCCAAACTCTGCCCCACGCTATCTGGCCGATAGAGCTAAGACGTATACGACACGATTACCCGTACTCCTGCAATTTTGTTCCTTTAAATAAATCGTTTAGGTAAAAAATTAAGGCACATTCAACTGGAACAATGATGTGAATACTCCATGTTTAAATTGCCCATGAAACGGGAATTCATGCAAAACAGCATTTGAGAGTGGCCCGCCAATTTTGTCTCGCCGGCGCTCCTCGTAACCATAAAAAAAACCCACAGTCGCCGGGCGGCGAGCGTGGGCTCTGGACTTGCAGCACTTTGGCCTCTTGCCGTATGTGATTGAATGCACAAAAAACGATACCGATATTAATTATCAATATCAATACATTTATCGATCCCTACCTGTCAAGTACTGCCTGACGGTTGCACGTACCATGAAAAATTTTTCCGCCCGCTTTTCACGCAAGAAGTTCTACACGGCAAGGACTATCTCTCAGTCTACACAGAACTTCGGCCAAATAATCGGGGGTTACCTTCACATCTTTTCCGCATCCAGCCTCTCAAGAAATTCAACTACAGCAGGATTGTTTGTTCATCAACGATCAAGCATTAAGGGTCCAGAAACAAACCGACTCCTGACACTTGGAATCAAACCACTATCGAAGTAGGGGATAAAGGGATCCTCGCCCCGACACCTCAATGTCCTGAAAAGCTAATCCATATCATCTGTCCGCCTTCAGAAAAGGCGATCACGTTTGGCTTTTGCTCATTTGTTTTTTGTCGATAGGATCCGCTCAGAATCTGTATGGGCAGGTACCGCCACATTGAACTGAGATAACCATAGATCGAGCCATGCGTCAGGGGATGTGGGGTTGGGTGATTGAACAGGGGAAAATAGCATTTGGACTCCGATGTTTTTTGTAAATAGTCCACCGTCTCGTTGCAGCACTCTCTTTGAATTCCTCTATAGGTTTGACCCTTTTTTCTCACCTTCGTGTGCGGCCAAATGTACCCTAGCCTGCCTTACTTCAAAAAATTTCATGGTGATCACTCGGGCAGGTTTCATGGAAATGAACCCGTCATGCTTGATAAACGCCCTGGTAAGACCACACCCATAATTAATGTATCTGGCATTTAGATCTTCTGGCTTTTCCAAAGGACAACGATGAGAAAATTTCCATTAATTGAATAGTCGACGCACATTCCCTCTGGTTCCTAAGAACTGATGGAAGAGTGGGGACAGAAGCCAACACAATTGCTCTCGGACGCGGTCCGAAGAGACTCTGAAAGTTCTGTGGGACCCTCAAGGGCTTCCGATTGCATTCATCTCTTTTGGTTGCAACTCTGTTGTAGATATCGCGCAATTCGCCTTGAATGATATGGGCATGAGATTCGACCTGAGCTCAAGTCCAAACAAGGCGCTCTTAGGGGTTACTCGGTTGGGCTAAGGCGCTTGGAATTCGGACGGTATTTCTCTGCTGCCACGACCGGCAATATTTTTATGAAAAACGGAAATGGAAGGTTCCGGATTGCACAGTCTATTGGAATCGAAAATTCCCGATTATGCAAAGAGCCTTCTGCGTATGAGACGCTGACATCGGAAGGCACGGCGTGAAGCCTTTCTCTGGGTGACGTGATAGGATCCTGCTCCACCCTCGATTTCCCAAACCGGAACCGCGCGGTTGAGGCGCCCAACTGCCGGCAGGCAAGCGAGCCATCATATATCCGCTCCATCGACTACCGAAAAATCTATGCCCTATATTTGCCAGAATTCGAGTAGGGTTTCTTCAATTTTATGTATCCGAATGACCAACCTTGGCATCCGTGGAGGTATTCATCCTCTCCCTTGACCTTGGATAGAATTGTTTAATTTTCTGATTGCACCGGCTGTCCTTCCCCGATTTAAAAAAGCTGAATTCTGTTTGAAGATGGATTGAATATTTCTGCTGAGGTGGGAAGTCAGGTTTTTTTTATATCATTCGTCTAACTCTTTATGAAGCACTCTTTTTTTACTGTTTTATAACGATTTATTATGACCCCGCTCATCGGGGTGTGCAGGAAGTCTGATTTTTTACTGGGAAGGAAATAATGCATTACCTCTTTATTCTCCTTCACCGATGGGTGGGACTGGTAATCGCCGGATTTTTAATTATATCCGGATTGACAGGGGCGGTGATCTCTTGGGATCACGAACTTGACGACCTGCTAAACCCCCACCTGACCCATGTGGACAGCCGCGGGACATATCTCTCTTCACTTGATCTGGCCCAAGCGATCGAAACCCGTGACCCACGGGCAAAAGTGACCTTTGTGCCGCTTGCCCCAGAAGCGGGCGAGGCACTTGCTTTCGGTGTCGGCCCTCGCGTGAATCCTGCCACGGATAGATTGTATGAACTCGGCTATAATCAAGTTTTTATCGATCCCGTAACAGGAAATGAGTTAGGCCGTCGGGAATGGGGCGCGGTCTGGCCTGTGACACAGGAAAACTTAGTCTCCTTCCTCTACAAGCTGCACTTTTCGCTTCACATACCAGAGATGTGGGGCATTGACCATTGGGGGGAGTGGCTATTGGGAGGGATCGCCATTCTCTGGACGGCGGACTGCTTTGTCGGCTTCTACCTGACACTGCCGCGGCGCGCATTGACCTCAGGTTCCTCAACCGTATCTGATCGACCAACGGTACAGAGCTGGCGAACTCGCTGGGCGCCGGCATGGAAGATCAAGACTTCGGGAACGATCAAGCGCATCAATTTTGATATCCACCGTGCTTTTGGGCTCTGGGCATGGGGTCTTCTGTTTATGCTTGCGTTCACGGCGTTCTCTCTCAACCTCTATCGTGAAGTCTTCTATCCGGTCATGTCCGTCATGACTGAGGTCACCCCAAGTCCCTTCGACTTGCGAACAGAAACCGACTTGCACGAGCCTATTTCACCCAAAATGGGCTTTGCCCCAATTATTGAACATGCGGTTGAGATTGCGTCGAAACGGAACTGGCCTGAGCCGGTCGGCGAGGTGTTCTATGCGGAACATTTCGGTGTCTATGGAGTCGGTTTCTATCATCCTGGCGACGATCACGGGGCTGCGGGCGTTGGCCCCCCCGTGCTCTATTTCGATGCCGGTGACGGGCGGTATCTGGGGGATCGGCAGCCGTGGAAAGGTACCGCAGCGGACATCTTCGTGCAAGCCCAGTTTCCTCTGCATTCCGGGCGCATCCTGGGTCTGCCCGGTCGTATCCTGGTATCAATCATGGGGTTAGGGACAGCAATCCTCTCCATAACCGGAGTGATTATCTGGTGGCGGAAACGGGCTGTACAAATCCAAAAGGCACACAAGGAAAGCGAAGGGCATGCACCTATTCCAGCAGGATAATTAAAAAATTAACCAAAAGTCCTGAAGGGAAACCCAGATTAGGTTTCATACATAGACCATCTCGAAAGGTTTCGTAGAATGGAAATGCGGTTATGGTGGAGGTTCTTTCACTGTGAGTCATAAAGGTAGCCCTGGGATTTGTATATCAAGAAAATGCCATTCTACACACCTCCTCCTCCGCTTCACCCATCTACCCGAATCGTCCCTTTGATTGGACCAGTTGTTGCGTTATAGAAATCGCGTATTCACGTGCCTACGGGTGCGGGTCAATCAATCCTTTCTTAACACCTTGCCAAAAAAGGCTGACCCGATGGAAAGACCAAGTAGTGAAAGGTATAGGTTAAAACCTTTCCTCACACCTAAGTGATCTGGCACATCGCTCTCCGGCTATCGTGTCCTAACCCCATTGAGCTTTTGTTGGGTAATGGTGACCGGGATGCCTTGTCATGGGTTTCATTCAGCCTGACAATTTGCCTGATCTTTTTGTACAACCTACCGATTAATTTCCAGCGGAATTTTCGTACGGTTTCTAATCCATTTCACCCGTCTGCTTTCAGGCAAGTAACATAGATCACCTCAATATTTTTCTCCGGTATTCACGTGGAAAATACCAGATACTTCAAGAACCGTGATCCGGGTCTCGGTCAAACCAGCCGGCAAGAGATTCGATTGTTCTGTTGCTGAGTCTGATTCAAAACATGTTCATAGAGAGTTTGGGAATAGAAGCGTCGAGTCTTGGCAAATCCCAATTTACACAATAGGTTCAAGGTCCGATACACAGTCCCCAAGGAAATTCTGTGTCCTTCTTCGAAAAGTACCCCATATAAAGCTGGAGCCGTGACGTGTTTTTGCCTCGCAAATGCGGCAAGAATTACATCCCGCTGTTTGCTGGGTTTCAACCGGTGCCGTGTTAGACAAGCATGCCATTTGGGAATCGGGGGAAGAGAAACACATTCTTCGAAGTCAACCTGGTAGGCATCAAGGGCAGTTTTCGCATTCACCATTATCAACACTCCTGAAAAAGTACACAGTGGCCTGAGGAAATTCCCTTGATCATTAAGACGAATCAGTCGAGTGATCCCTCACCACAAATGCTCAGGATGCATGTACACCTCGGGTGTGCAGACAGTAATACTCAGGTAAACCCACCAAGTATGGGCAGGAACAACCGAAAAAAGATTGTTGTCAGTGAAAATGAGAATTGGTATCATGATTTTTTTTAGGCCGCATCATGACTCTTACCTCTGAACAAATTGAAGATCTGTTTCATCAATATCGGGACGAACTGACCCGTCGTCTCGTGACCATGGTCAACTCTCGGGATACCGCAGCGGATCTCATGCAAGAAACCTATGCGAAACTCTTGGGTCTGGTGAACACCCAAGCCGTGGAGCACCCCCGCGCCCTGTTGCATAGAATTGCCACTAATCTGGCAATCGACTATCTCCGAAAACAAAAACGCCCCTTTCATGCAGTCGATTCCCTGGATGTCGCCATGGAGGTGCCCTGCGGATCGCCCTGCCAGGAGCGCATCCTGCTCGGCAAGGAGCGGTTTCAGTTATCCCTTCGGGCAATCGACAAACTTCCTCCACGAACCCGGGAAGCGTTTCTCCTCTATCGTGTCTACGGCTATTCTTACCGTGAAATCGCCACACGCATGGGCATCTCGGATAGCGGGGTGGAGAAGCTGCTCATGCGCGCCTTGGATCAGTTCTGTACCCTGTTTGATCCTCTTGATGCCGATGAGTGAGGGGATTGGCCCACAAATTCGTCACTAGATATACTAGCCCTTTCTTTCAACGCCGGGCATATCGAGGATCGAGGGCAGTCTATGGCACCAACAGACAAACAGTTCGAAAACCCGTCTTACCATGAGGACGAGACCACGTTAAGACAAGAAGCGATTGCCTGGGTCGTGCGACTACATAACAGTCGGGTTTCCCCGGAAGACCAACAGGCTTTCGAAGCCTGGAAGGCCAAAAGCACCATACATTTACAGGCTTTTCAGAAAGTATCGGCCATCTGGGGGGACCCGGATCTTCACGCAGCCGCCACTCAACGCGCGCAGGAACCAGCATCCTTCCTTCCTCAACCATCCGCGACTCCTCGCCGTTGGCTGCAGCATGCGGGGGCGATTGCGGCCTGTGCCATGCTATTCACAATGGCGATCGTCCACTATGATCCACTGACGTGGCTTCAGGCAGACTACCAGACAGCCATCGGGGAACAACGAACGATTGCGTTACCGGACGGATCCACAGTCATACTCAATACACAAACAGCCATTGCCACCTCATTTGATCAAAGCGCTCGACGAATCCGTTTGCTGAAAGGTGAAGCCTCGTTCAACGTCCAACCTGATTCACATCGTCCGTTCGTCGTCGAAAGTCAACAAACCGCTACCCGCGCAGTGGGAACGGAATTTATGGTTCGAACTCAGCAGGATCAGGAACTGGTGACGGTGCTTGAAGGGACGGTTGAAGTCAGTAGTCTGCATGATCAAAATTTGCCCGCGCTCGTATCCGCCGGATCCCGGGTCCAATTTGAACACGGTCGATTAGGTCGTCCTTTTTCCGTCGATCTCGCGACGGTATCGGCCTGGTTAAATGGACGGCTCATCGTCAATGGAGTCCCGCTGGAACAGGTAATTGACGAGGTACGCCGGTATTATCCAGGCACGATCCTGCTTTTGAATCAACCCATCCGCGACATGCAGGTCACAGGTACATACAATCTGGAAGATCCCTCCAAGAGCCTCTCCCTCCTTGCCAAGACCTTTCCAACTCACATGTTCAATCTTGCCAACCGGTTCGTCATCCTCTTTTAAAAAATCGTTTTCCTCACAATCTTTGGCAGAAGAAGTGAGGAAATTTTTGTGGGCTTCCGTCTAAACAGACATACGAACAACCAGGAGGCGCCGCATGCGATCAGACAATCAATCGATAGTTGAACCTTATCTGCGACAACACGCGAATCGGTCACATCCGAAGACAAGGCTTGGGAGAGTGCTTGTCGTGATCCTGCTCATAGTCATGCATATGTCACCCGCCTTGGTTCAAGCAGTCCTCGCCGAGACAGGGCCAACGCAGATAGTCAATTTCGACATTCCCTCTCAACCGGTCGGGTCGGCGTTGAATGCCTTTGCCGATGCGACCGGTTGGCAGATTAGTTTGCCGACGGAACTCGCCGCCGGGCTGACGTCGCCGGGAGTCATTGGCAGTTACACCCCGGAAGTGGCGTTGCAAACGTTGCTCTCAGGAACAGGATTGACCTATCAACTTGCAGATACCAACGCTGTCATCCTGGTTCAGCAATCATCAACGGGAGCTGTCCCCTCAGCCCTCCCATCGCAACGTCCGGTGGTCTCGAGGGAATCCCCACCTTCAAGCAGTAAGGCGACACCCAAAACGGTGAAGGTGCCTGAGATCGTGGTGAAAGAGGTGCGAGAGCGGGACGACGCAAAAACCTATGTGGCCGAAGAGTCCCATACGGCCACCCGAACGGATACGCCGATTCGTGATGTGCCGCAGTCGATCCAGGTCATCACCAGGAAGGTGATTGAAGAACAGCGAACCTACCGCCTGCAAAACACGCTGGAAAATATCTCAGGCATCAATGCGACGGAGTCCACAGCCTCCCTCTACGATTCACTCATCATTCGAGGATTCGCTGCCACCGACCGGTCCTATTATCGCAATGGCTTGCTCGACCCCTTCGCTCAGTTTATGGCGTCGGACACATATAATATCCGGCGAATCGAAGTACTGAAAGGGCCGGCATCGGTGCTGTACGGACAGGGAGATCCAGGCGGCATCATTAATCTCGTCACCAACAAGGCTTTACCGAATGCGGAGTATTCCGCCAGCACCACCTTGGGGAATTATAACTTTTATCGATCTGATCTCAACGCCACGGGTCCGCTCAATAAGAATAAGACGCTGCTCTACCGTCTGAATGTGGCGGGCCAAAAGGCGAATAGCTTCATTGATTATGCCAATCGCGATCTTGTGGCAGTCGCTCCAAGCCTGACCTGGCTTATAGGTTCACGGACCTCCTTCACGGTCGATTTCGATTACATGCGGCGTTGGACCAACGACCCCTACGGACTTCCGGCCCAGGGCACCTACCTCCCGAATCCTAACGGCCCCATATCTCGAAAGACCTCGACGACTCTCGGCAGCTTCAGCACGTTTAACCGTAGCTCCTACCGGGTTGGTTACGATCTCTCCCATCAGTTCAATGACAAATGGTCCGTTCGCAATGCGTACAGATATTCGATCGTGGAAGATGACAAAGACAACTTGTACGCCGGTTTTGATTCTTTGGACCCTGACCAACGAACCATCCAAAGATTTCAGGTGCTGCAGCCGGTGGTGGCCCGCCGGCATGCCCACTCGATGGTGACGAATGTGGTGGGACATCTGCAGTTCCTGAATATGGAGCATACCCTATTGACCGGCGTCGAACTCAGGCAGGAAAAAACCGATCAGTTCACCTTTGCCTTCGGGGAAGCGCCACCGTTGGATCTCTATAATCCCGACTATTCCCTGCGCCCTAACCCGTTTGACGGACCCAGGATCAGCAATGTGGGTGACACAAAAAGCGTCGGGGTCTATATGCAAGACCAGGTGACCATTCTCCCGAATTTAAAATTCCTGGGTGGCGTGCGATACGACTATGTCGACCAGTACCAAAAGTTTACCTTTGCGGGAGACTCCACAAAGGATTCCTTGGATAACGATGCCTGGAGTCCTCGGTTAGGGTTAGTGTATCAACCGATCGAACCAGTGTCCCTCTATACCTCCTGGACGAAAGGTTTTCAGCCAAGCTCAGCCTCGTCGGTTAATCCTGATGGTGAATCTTTCAAGCCGGAACGGTCCACCCAATATGAAGTGGGGATCAAAGCCTTCCTGTTGGATAATCGTATTTCCGCCACGCTCGCCTGGTTCCACCTGACTCGAAAAAATCTGCTGACCCCTGATTCTAATCCTGCGCAGGCAGCCCAAGGGTTCATGGTACAAACGGGCGAGCAACGCAGTCAGGGAGTTGAATTTGATGTCACTGCCCAACTGACGGCTGGCTGGAACGTGATCGCCGGCTATGCCTATACCGATGCCGAGGTGACAAAAGACAACGATCCGACATTAGAACATAAGCGTCTGGCCAATGTGCCGTACAATAAATTTACTCTTTGGTCCACGTACCATTTTCAGGAAGGGGTCCTCAAAGGATTCGGAGTTGGCGGCGGCATTTTCGCATACACCGATCGCAATGCCACAATTTTTGAAAATATGCCCACCATGCCCGGCTATGTCAGGGCCGACGCCGCCTTGTACTACAATCGTGAACTGCCACCGGGAAACTGGTTGGGAGCGAAGGGAGTGAATGCAGCGCTTAACTTCCGCAACCTGCTCGATCAGCGATACGTCGCCACGTCATATAACGGTTCATCAAGTTTCTTCTTCGGCGAGCCGCTTACAGTGCTGGGAACCTTGGGAATACGATTCTAGGAGTGCCAGACAAGGAGAGAACGGAAACACCCAGTCAGTTGGAGAAGTTGCCAACCGGATCACGGCTTTCCTCAAGAGAAAGTCCATTACGAAGGAGTCACATATGAAAATCGCATTCCTCATGGTGGTGCTTGCTCTCACTGCCTGCGCCGAAGGCCGGTGGGTGCATCCGACCAAGATCTCGGTGGAAGAAACCCAGGAAGATTGGGATACTTGCAAGGCCGAAGTGCTGTCGGGAAAGGAGCATGGGAAAAGTTCGTTGGCGGGCGGCATCAACCTGAGTGGATGCATGCAATCAAAAGGGTATCGCTACGAAGTTCCACCGCCGCCTAATTCCAGCATGGATATTCCCACGAACCACTGACGCTCTCCTTTTCACTCCGACTGGAATAAAATGTTGGAATTTGTACTATTTTGAGAGGAGCCTCAATTTTTGGTCTTTGATTCTCCCTCCAAGTACCCTCCTCATGTTTAACTTGATCATCGGATTTTTGAGTGAACCTTAGGGCTAGGCCCTTTCCCCTCTTGTGCGTTTTCCCTCCATTTGATAGACAAGACTCCTGTTTGTGTGGCCCTAAAAATTCCCATCTGATCGATTTGAACCCGCCAAGATGACGGAACAATAAAATCACAAAAAACGACCGACACCATGAAGGCCATAACCTGGTTCATTAAAAACCCTGTCGCAGCTAACGTTCTTATGGGGCTAATTGTCCTTTCCGGGCTCGTCGGCCTTTTCACGGTAGAGAAAGAAGTGTTTCCCCGTTTCAGTCAGCAGACGATCGATATCCACGCGTTCTATCCGGGAGGCAGTCCTGAAGAGATCGAACAACGGATTTGCATCCCTATAGAGGAGGCCATCCATAATTTACCGGGGATCACCCGCCTGAAAACCACAGCCGGGCAAACTGACCGAAAGGAAGCCGTCTGTGCGATTCGCGTACAAGCCGCTGAAAACCGGGACCTCCAAACCCTCATTGGAGCCATCCAGACCCGGATCAGGAATATTCCACACCTCCCGAATGGGATGGATCGCATTGAGGTGAAAGAAGGGCGTGCTGACGATGACGACGGAGTGATCTGGGTGGCTCTCTACGGCCAAACCGATATGATTTCGTTAGTCCGTCTCGGAGAGGAAATCAAGGCGGCGCTCTCACGTATTCCAGGAGTGGAGGAAGCTGAAAATTACGGATACATTCCTTACGAGTTAGCCATCGAAATTCCTTCGGAACAGCTCCGTCGATCCAAATTGACGCTCAGCGAGATTGCCGATGCCGTGCGGCAAAGCTCCCTCAATCTTCCAGGAGGCCTTCTCAAGTCCCAAGCCGGCGATGTCATATTGCAAACCCAGGGCCAAGCCATCGATGAGGCCACATTTGGTAGTCGAGTTCTGCTCCCCAGCTCAAATGGCAACATGGTTCACCTTCAGGATATCGCCACCATCCGGGACGGATTGGCTGAGCAAAACTTTTCATGGCACCACAACGGTTTTCCCTCGCAGGGTTGGGCTATCTATGCGAAGCAGGACGAAGTCGCGGTCGCTCGACGCGTTAAAGCCTATGTGGCAGAGATGGCCCCACGGCTCCCGGAAGGCCTGAAGCTCATTTACTGGTACGACGATTCTCAAGCGTTCGACGAACGAGTCAGGACGTTGCTGGAAAACGGGATTCTCGGTTTTATCCTCATCTTCCTCCTCTTGACCCTTTTCCTGAATCGACATCTCGCGATTTGGGTGGCCGCTGGGCTGGCCACGGCGTTGCTGGGAGCGTTAGCAGGCATGTGGGTGCTGGGCGTTTCCCTCAACATGCTCAGCCTATTCGGATTCGTGCTCGCATTGGGTATTTTGGTGGACGATACCATCATTGTGAGTGAGAGCATCAACCGGCATCAGAATGCCGCGACACAGCAACTCACCGGAACCGAATCCTCAAGACGTATGAAAAAAATCATGCGTTCCGCGACCATTGACGGGGTCAGGGAAGTGGCCGGACCGGTCACCCTGGCCGTGGTGACGACGGGGATCGCCTTCCTCCCAGGTCTGTTCCTTTCTGGATGGGCTGAAGCGTTGTTAGGCCCTATTTGCATGGTCATGGTGTTGGCATTAGGATTTTCTCTTGTCGAGGCCCTGTGCATTCTGCCTGCTCATCTGACCACACCCGTTCCCGTATCAACCCGATGGATGGCCACCCTTCGGCAACGAGTGACTCGCGGGCTGGAGGCTTTCATCCATCGTGCCTATTTGCCGTTGTTGGATCGGTCATGTCGCCAACCTTATTTGATTATGGCGTTCTGCGCTTCAGCAATCATGATTACCGCCGCTCTGGTTTCAGGAGGCCATGTCCGTCTTACCATCCAAGCCGATGTGCCGAAAGATACGATTACCCTCTATCTCAGCGTCCCTCCTGATGCGCCATTTGCGACCGTACAGAAATTGTCAGCTCAGATTGAAGATGCCTACAAGCAATTACGCTATTCCCTTGAAACCCGCCAACCACCTGAAGAGGCCAGCCCCGTCTCCGGGATTGAGAGCATGATCTTTGACAATTGGTCTGGATTCTGGGTCGAGTTGGCTCCAGACGCTCGACAGCGATTTTCAGTCGAAACCATCGCGCGGGAGTGGCGAACCCATATTGGCGATATCGGCAAGGCCAAACTCGACTTTCTGTACAGACAGGGAGACAATTATTACGACCTGGAATGGGCAGTCCGCGCGACCGACTCCGAAACCATGACTGCTGCGCTGGGCACACTCACCGAACACCTTTCCAGCCTTCCTGGGGTGTTTGATGTAACGCATTCACAAATCAAGGGTAAACCACAGCTGAGCCTGCAACTCCGACCGGAGGCCGAGCGACTCGGGCTGCGTCTTGAGGACGTGGCCACGCAAGTGCGTCAGGCCTATCTGGGGGAGGAGGTGCAACGGTTCCAGCGTCAACGTGAACAAGTCAAAGTCGTGGTACGTTTGCCCCTGAATGAACGACGTGAATTCGATGATTTTCGGCAGTTACCGATCCTGTTGCCCACGGGTGACCAGGCCCCCCTGGAAGTCCTGGCGACATGGCATTGGCTTCCTCAAGCGGAAAGCATTACACGAGAGGATCGACAACAGTTGGTCTGGGTCAGAGCTCGGCTCAATCCGGACCTTGCCGATGCCAATGCCATCTATTCGACGATGCAAACAGGGTTTTTCGAAAACCTCAGGCAGCGTTTTCCGGGATTGAGTATCACTGTCGGACATACCCGACAAGAACAGATCGCAGCCTTCGAAACACTCGGACGCAATGCTCTATTTGCGGTAGGAATCATCTATGCCCTCTTAGCCGTCGCATTTCGTTCGTATCGCTACCCTCTGCTCATTCTTCTTGCCATTCCCATGGCCTGGGTAGGGGGTGTGCTCGCTCACCTCGTCCTGGGATTTCCCCTTTCCATGGAATCGTTAGTAGGAATGATTGGCGCCAGTGGAGTAGTCATCAATGATAGTTTGGTCTTGCTCAATTACATACAACGACGCAAGCGGGAAGAGACCACCCTTAATCAGCAAAGTCTTATTCGCCAGGCCTGCGAAGTTCGCTTTCGCCCGATTGTGCTCACGTTTCTGACGACCTTGGTAGGCCTCGTGCCCATGTTGTTTGAGACGAGTGCTCAAGCTCAGTTCCTTGTTCCGATGGCCGTCGCATTAGCCGCAGGACTTTTTGGAGGGTTGGTCGCCACGTTATTGCTCATTCCGGCCACGACTCTGATTTTGGAGCATTCCCACTCCCGAACCCACCCTACCACCCTGTCACGTCATGGTGGGACACCCGAATATTCTTGAATTTGCGCAAACGATGCCATCTCGTGGGGGATTGGGCCCACTCAAACGTCTCCTAGGTAGGAAGACACAGAGGAAGGCGTCGAAATCCCATGTGGTCATTCTTGCTGGCCATTAGCTAAAAAGACCCAACGGATCGAACGTGAACGATGCACCCGGCTCATAGCTCACAATGGTGAACAGAATGCCGTCAGTTTTCCCGAAGTATGCGTTTACAAATTCTGATTCGGATCCCCACAACAACGCATTCCACGCTCTTGTGAGGTCTATAGCCCATAAGATGGCCAAGGACATTGATTCGCCGATTTAGCCTCATGTCTGAAACAGGCAAACCTCTCATCATGACGGTCGGAGTCTGTCTCATCCTTCTGTCGGGATGTCTATCCACCCCGGAACGGGATGGCGAAGTCATCATGAGCCAGGTACCCGAGCAATGGTCCAAGATTACGGACAGAACCGTCGAACGTGTCACGGATAGTTGGGTGGACACGTTTCACCTCCCGATACTGACGGCTATGGTCCGCGAGGCGTTGGAATTTAATCATGACCTCAAGGCCGCAGCGGCTCGGGTAGAGATTGCACGAGCCAATGTGCGAATCGCTGGCGCTCCCCGTCTTCCTCAGGTCAATTTTTCCCCGGACTTTCGCCACGGCCGTTTCGGGACATTCGATAGCGATGTCGCCAACGAGAATTACAGTTTCCTGGAAGTAGTCTTTAACCTTTCCTGGGAACTGGATATTTGGGGACGAATTCGTGCCTCGCAGGAGGCGGCTGCATTGGACGCCATGGCCGTGGGAACGGACTTGCAGGGAGCCGCATTATCGCTCGCGGCACGAACAGCACAATCCTGGTTTGAATTGCTGGAAGCAGGCCTTCAGGAAAAGGTCGCCTCACAATCAGTCGCCGATCGACGTATGCTTGTGGAGCTGGTCCGAGGGCGGTTTACCCGCGGGCTCACACCAGGATTGGATCTGGGGTTGGCGCTGACAGACCTCGCCAACGCTGAGGCTCAACTGGCCGACACACAGAACCAGGTCCAGCTGACCGCCCGCAGGTTGGAAGTGTTGCTTGGTCGTTATCCCGCCGGCGAATTGAATGCCCAGTTGCCATTACCGGCATTACCTTCAACGCTTACAGCGGGGGTTCCGTCTGAATTGCTCAGTCGCCGACCCGACATTGCCGCAGCCATGGAACGCCTGCGTGCAGAAGACCAGCGGTTCATCAGCGCCAACCTCGCGCTATTGCCGCGCATCACCTTAACGGGGACCGGCGGCACCAGGAGTAATTCACTGAAAGAACTGACGCAGCCCGGGTCCCTTGCATGGAATGTCGGAGCCGGCTTGCTCCAACCCATCTTTGCCGGAGACCAACTCTACGGTGAGATCGCACGTAACCGCGCGGCCGTCACCGAAGCCATGGAGAATTTTCAACAAACCGCTCTGGAGGCATTCCGTGAAGTAGAACAGGCACTGGCAGCCGAAGAACAATTATCGGCACAGGAACAAGCTTTGTCAGAGGCGGTGAAGCATGCCCAAGCCAATCAACAGATGGCGGTCTATGCCTACCGTCATGGATTTACGACCATTCTCACGTTACTCGACAGCTTCCGGGGAACCTTAATGGCTCAAAGTGCTCATTTGACCGTCAAACGGCGCCTGCTGAACAACCGCATTGATATATATCTGGCACTTGGAGGCGCCATATGACGCGAATACTGCTGCCCATCGGCGTGCTATCGATGGGATTACTCACTGCTTTCCTCCTCCTGACCAATCGCTCACAGCCGGAGGCGGAAAGTCTCCAGCCGGAGCCGCCACGTGTTGAGGTCATTGAGGTCCAACCTCAAAGCGTGCGTGTGACCGTGACCTCGCAAGGAGTGGCGATGCCACGCACAGAGATTGATCTGGTCACAGAGGTCGCTGGCAAGGTGATTCACGTCCATCCCGCCTTCGCCGCCGGCGGATCTTTTTATCGTGGAGACGTCCTCGTGGCGGTGGATCCCCGGGATTATCAATTCGCGCGGATTGAAGCCCAAAGCCGACTCGCGGAAGCCCAACGGCTTTTGGCCCAGGAGGAGGCGCAAGTCGAACAAGCACTCAAAGAATGGCAGGTGCTTGGTAAGGGTGAAGCAACCGCGTTGGCGTTGCGCACACCACAACTACGGGAAATACGTGCAAAAGTGGCTGCAGCCAAAGCGGATGGGGCAAAGGCCAAACTTCAGCAGATCCGCTGCGTGCTACGCGCACCGTTCGATGGACGAATTCGGGCTAAGCATGTAGACATGGGCCAATACATCGTTCCAGGAGAAAAAGTCGCCCGCCTTTATGCCACTGACAGCCTGGAAGTGCGTCTCCCCGTATCCATGGAACAATTAGCATTTATAGACATCCCATGGATTTCGGAAAAGAACGGATCAACCCATACGGCACCTTCCGTAACCCTGCACACCACCATCGGCGGAATCATGGGTCGTTGGGTTGGATACATCATCCGAACCGAAGGCGCATTAGAACCAAGCTCCGGGCAGCTTTCCCTTGTCGCACGCGTCTCGGAACCGAAGTCCGATCAACACCATCGGCGACCGTTATTACCGGGAACATTCCTACAGGCGGAGATCGAAGGCCGGGAATATCACCAGGTCTTTGTCCTACCACCCGCCGTTCTCAACACCAGGACGGAGCAAGTCCTGATCGTGGATGACACTAACCGGCTCAAGCTTCAACCGTTGGATGTATTGAAATCTGAAACCGATCGTCTTGTCGTCCGCGGAGGGTTGCAGGCCGGGGACCAGGTCGTCGTGTCCGGTATAGACGTTCCGATAGAAGGCATGCAGGTCACAATCGCCCCCCCTTCGCCAATTGTTGCACCCATCCCCTGAACATCCCAGATACAGAGGACGGCTTTCCTCCATATTGCTTCAGGCATGAAGTCGTGTGGCATTACGTTCAAGATAGTGAACGTTTAGCGAAGAAAAAAATTCAAGCAATCAAAACGTCACCCGTATAAAACTTGCTATCTGGCAGGGAAAGGCCTGAAATTATTCCATGTTGACACAAATCCCATCAATTGAGGGTTCACATTGCAAACCGATCTAAAAAATATGCTCATGGCATCGGTTAACGATCAAGGTGTACTTTCGAAAGAGTCATCGCAGGACCTCGTTCCATGGTGGAGCTTTACAAAAACTTTAATAGCTGCCTGTGCCCTTCGCCTTGTTGAGCAAGGCCACGTCAAATTAGACAACTCGCTGGAGGGAAAACCCTATACACTTCGGCAACTGTTACAACATCGAGCCGGTATCGCAAATTATGGAGGCCTCAGGGCTTACCATGAGGCTGTCTCCAGGGGAGAAGAACCATTGACCACCGAGGAGCTGCTAGCGCGCATGAATGTGGAGAACCTTCGTTTCAATCCCGGTCAAAGATTTATGTACTCGAATATTGGGTACTTCTATGTTTGCCGGCTCATGGAAAGGATTACCGGCGAACCACTTTCCCGATGTCTCCATCGGTTGGTTTTTGGTCCTCTAAACTTAGGCTCTGCACGAGTCGTTGAAACCCGTGAGGACATGGAACTTTCGACCTTTAAGACAGACCATGGTTACCATCCCGGATGGGTGTACCATGGTTTAATTATGGGTTCTGTTGCCGAAGCCGCACTTGGCTTATATGGATTATTGAATGGAAAATTACTTCGGACCCACTCACTCAACGAGATGCTTCAATGTTATCCGGTCGGAGGTGAAATCCCGGGGCGCCCATGGAAAACGACAGGCTATGGTCTTGGATTCATGATTGGTCAGATAGGGAGGGAAGGTATGGCACAATCTACACGGGCAATCGGGCATTCCGCTGCCGGTTCAGGCAGTGTCGGTGCCGTCTATCATTTTCCCGATACTTCTTCGAAAAGGACGATAGCGGTTTTTGGCCCTTTCAAAGATGAAGGGATCACTGAGGCAGCTGCATTACAAATTGCAATGGGAATTTAGCAATCCGTCAGCAAGATGGACCGAAGAGCCTGTTTACATTTCGAGTCCTAAAAAAAATATGTGGCTGTGTGAATCACAAGAAGTATTTCAGGATGGCTTAATGCGAAGGAGCCGGTAAAGTCCTCGGAAACAGACCGGGATGATCGAAGTCATCGATACCAAACTGTCTGGAGACAGATAAGAGATTGGAAATTGAAAGGACTTCTATGAAAGGTGGCATCTCCGACCTCATAAAAGACTGCTCCTGGCGTCCCCTAAGCTTGCTTTGCTTGGTGTTCTTTGCATGAGCTTGGCGCATTCTACGTATTAAAACTTAGCAATGCGTAAGGTTTTGACATATTCGTTCGTCCTCCTATTCGTAGGTGTTTTTCCATTTGGCTTTCACGTCAGGAGCCCAAAAGGCCATATCTTTGATTTCCAAAGCTCGTCGAACGAAATCATCTAACACCTGGATCACAACGTCTTCCCGGGTTGCCGCTGCAGTGTTTGGCGGATATGCGCTGGCGTATGCCTGCACGGCCTGGCTTTCCATTGTCCTGCCTTTGGCCAAATCCGAAGCTGTGCTGACTGCCAGCATGATGTCCTTCCTGATCTATACGGGAGCCATTCTCTGCGCGTTTGCGACAGCCACCCCGATGCGGGCATGGGTCGTCCTCTTGATTCCCACCGTGCTCTTGGGGGGCATGACGTTGCTGATAACGTAAGGCGGGATGTCAAGTCGAGACAACCTACAGGAAAAGTCACTGATCCATGAAAGAAAGCTTCACACAGTGCATGGATTGGCTCCATACCTGGGCAGGCCTGCTCTTCGGCTGGCTGTTGTTTGCAATCTTTTTCACCGGCACGCTGACGGTGTTCGATCAAGAAATCACCTATTGGATGAAACCGGAACTGCATCATGTCATCCCTTCCCCGCTTAATGTGGATGCCGCCGTGCGAACTTTGGAACAGTTTGCCCCGCAGGCCGAACGCTGGTCGATTGAGCTGCCCAGCGAACGCACACCGGTCTCCACCATTCGATGGAGCCAGGACGGTACGTCCGTTGCCAGGATGATCAATGCCAAGACAGGACAGCCCATCACTGTTCGTAACACTCATGGAGGAGAATTTTTCTATCGATTTCACTATCAACTCTTATTAGACCAGGCCGGCACTTGGATCGTGGGCGCCGCGGCCATGGCCATGCTGGCCGCCTTGGTGACCGGCATCATGATTCACCATCGCATTTTTAAGGACTTTTTTACCTTCCGCCCAGGCGCCTCGTCTCATCGGTCCTGGCTGGATGCGCACAATGTCACAAGCGTGCTGGCTCTTCCGTTTCACATCATGATTACCTTTAGCGGCCTGGTAATCTTTTGGTCGATCTACATGCCGGCAGGATTACAGGTTCATTATGATGGCGAGATGGAGGGCTTCTGGGCAGAGGCTGAATCCTTCATTGAACCGGAGAGAGCGAATCAGCCGGCTCCACTGGTTTCATTGAGAGACCTGGAACGCGAGGCCCGGCCCTATTGGCAGGGAGGTCAAACCAGGTCGATCCTGGTAAGTCATCCGGGCGATCGTCATGCCCTGGTACATGTTAATCGTCAGTCGACCGATCGCTTGAGCTTATATAGCGACCGCGTGAGTTTCGATGGGGAAAGCGGTGCACTTCGGACCGTCTGGATCAATTCCAAACCTGCGTATATGACTCAGTCGGTCCTCTCCGGATTGCACTTTGTGCAATTCGGCGGTGCCACTATACGGTGGCTGTACTTCGGCATGGGATTGGCGGCAAGCGCCATGATTGCCACAGGGTTGGTCCTGTGGGTCGTGAAGCGGCAGGGGCGTCACACTACAACCGACGCAGTGGGATATCGGCTCGTGGAAGGAGTGAACGTGGCGGCGATAGCGGGATTATTGGCGGCCACGGCGACGTTCTTTTGGGCCAATCGTCTGTTGCCTGCCGACCTTCCTGCACGTGAACTCCGGGAGTTGCAGATATTTTTCACGGCCTGGAGTCTCTGCCTGGGGCATGCCTTAATCAAAAAACTTTTCCAACTCAGGCCATCTTTGCGAATATGGAAAACACAACTGTCCGTCGCGGCCCTATTTTTCATACTGCTGCCGGTCGTGAATGTTATCACCACGGAACACCATCTGTTCATGACAGTGCCAAAAGGACAGTGGGAGGTGGCCGCGGTGGACCTCACGGCCTTGATAGGCGGATTAGGATTGGGCTGGACCGCTAGGCGTCTTGACCAACTTGCACGTACATCATCCCGTCCCAGGCCCTCCCACCCGGTCGCTTCGGGTGGATGAACGCAAACGAGCCGATCCTGACATGGATATCCTCGTATTCCTACTCTCTTATGCCGGGTTATTTACCTTGTGCCTGGCCATGCCGAAGCATTTTCAGGACATGCTGGGCAAGCCATTTCTTCCTTCCAGCCCGTCCTTGTTAATACTAAAAATCGTAGGATGGCTGATCCTGGGACTATCATTTGCTATGGCTGTCGACACTGCGGGATGGTCATTCGGCCCGGTCCGATGGGTAGGTTATCTTGCCATCGGTGGACTCACGCTGATCTTTGGGCTTCCGTTTGCTCCCCGGCTCGTCCTGCTATTGGGTATTTTGACCTGCTGCGGCGGACCCCTCGCGGTCTTGGTTTTTTTGTTAGATTAACGGAATGGTCTTTCCAGCTTTTCCGAAATAATCAGCATAGCCAATGTCTTGAAGGGAACGCTCTGACCGAAAGGTTAACCTGGAAAATATCTGCAAAAAATCCCGGATATAGCCATTTACCCGGCATGTTGAGAATGACCACAGCCACGAGGGAATCACCCGTCCCCGATCAAGGTTAGTTGTTTGCTTTCTGACCCTGAACCTCCGCCCGTAAATTGCGCACAGAGACCTCGTTCGTCGTCGAATCGCGAATGAGGTTCCGTGCGCGCATTGAGGCAGTCTTCATGGACAGATTTCCTTCCCTCGCGTCCTTGGCCAAACGCAGAATTTGATTATAGAGTTTTCCGGATTGTCCATGAGATTCCAGGCTGAAGGCCTCCAATTCCTGTTGAATCTTGCTCCATTCATCCCTGACCTCCGCCCAAAACTCCCTGGTTTCGTTCCAATAGTCTTCGGCAACCTGAATTTTAAACGCATCCGACGACGTATAGGTGTTCACACCCATCTCTCTAGCCAGAATTTTCGGGTCGGTCCGTAGGATGATTTTCGAACTGTCTTGTTCATGTACCCACCCGTTCGGAGTTAACGCCTGACGATTCACGGAAATCAGAACATCATAATCGTCCCGCTTGGTCCGTTCACGCCGTGGAAGGGGGCGCCAGGTCGGAGGTGACATCCATGCGGACTCCCCGTGGCGGTGTGTCCATGCCGCAACTGCGGCATACCTGGGGCTATCATCAACCTGGTACACGAGCTGGGCCCAGTTCCCTCGGCGTTCGGCCTCATCCAGCTGGCGGATTTGCCAGACATTGCGGCCGACATACTCAAACTGTTGTCTCGGTTCATAGATCCAATCCTGCCGCCAATGCTTGATGGGCATTTGGTCTTCCCAAATCCCATCAACGACGAGAATGTGTTGAAGGCTAATGAATTCACCGTCGTCGCGGATCACGCGAACGATTTCATAGCCATCGACCTCATACGGCTTTTTGAGCTGATATCCCTCGACGAACGAAACCGTCTCTCTGAAATCGAACGTTACACGGTAATTACCCGCCATCGCGAGGATGGCTTCGCGATCGCGCCGAAATTTGTCATCCTTTTCCGTCGCTCCCGGTCCCTGATTTTCTGCCAGAGCAATAGCGCCCCAACAACACAACACGAGGAAGACGGTCATCAGAAACGTTTCGGACACCTGTCCCGATCTGGCCGTGAAGAGGATAAATCTTGCATTCATTGGCCTTTCCTCCACAGTACATTTTCCCAGAAGGTTTTTCCAAAGAGGACCTCGTCCGGCATGAACGATCCGAAGGTAGATTTTTTCCGTTGAGAAGAAAAAGAACAAGTCATACACTCCCACCATCTTTCCTGCAAATTACAACGGGGGCGGCATTTCCCAAGTTCAGAAAATGAGCATCAGGCGAGATCGTTACGACCCAAATTGTCGGGCCACTACAACACGGAACGGACAGCACATGGTGATCCATTTTTCATTAAATAGGGAAAGATCTACTGCGACCATATTGCCGCCGGTCAAGGGCCAGAGAACATCTAATTCGGTAGGACCACTAACGCATCAATGCGCCGATTCCCAAACTTCCAGACAGTTCCGGGACAATGAAGTTCAGGAACTTCCATCGTCGAAACTTCTCCACGCTATTCGAATTCTTTCTCATCCTCTCAAGGCCACAAGGATTGTTTGGCATCAATGCAGGTCGAATCCATGAACCCGTCCTCACAGAAGCGTCGGAGTGTGGTTATGTAGGTCCTTGCACCCAATCTGTCATGCAGATCCTTTCGACGTAGGTCGAAATCTAATAATCAGTTTTAGGCCTTTCCGTAAATTAGCCCACGGAGTCTGGCAATTCCAGTACTTATTCACACGAAAGGATCGGACACCCGTTGTACGAAATCGTAAAACCCTGCTCAAACATCAGGTGCCAAATCAGGTCGGCCCTCCTCCATGCAGACCACTGCGTAAGTTATGTCATACCGCCGTCCATTTCTCAGGATCCCACGTTTTCTGAAATTTGAGCGTCGAAAAATCTTATCTAATTTCCAAATTCTCAGAAAAACTCAAATTTGAGAGAGCCAATCACGGTTAAAGGCGCACCCGTGTAGACGATTTCCCTAAAATTCTGACTGCCGGTCATGTACCGTTGATCCAGAAGATTCGTAAAGTTCACCGCAGCCAGCAAATTAGTTCCTTGGGAAAAATTCGGCTTACGGTAATACAATGCCGCATCCATTCTGACAAAGCCCTTCATCTTGAACGGCGCCTGGCAATTGGCCGGATCCTCACATTCGAAGACACCATTCCGTTCGCCTTGCGCATACATACCGATTCCGGCCCCGAAGCCCTTCACCACGCCTTCTTGGAAAAAGTAGGTTGTCCATATGCTGCCTTGGTTATAAGGGACGTTGGAGACTCGACTCCCCTCACGAAACATGACATCTTTGCGGACACGCGTATCGGTATACGCATAGTTGGCAATGATCTCCCACCCAGGCAATATCGTCCCGGCCACATCGAGTTCGAACCCTCTGCTGCGCTGTTTGCCGGTTGCCTTGGAAAACGCGAATCCGTTGGCCGGATCGGCCGTCAACACATTCGTTTTGTCGATTTGAAACACCGCCATGGTGGTCCGCAATTTGTTGTCAAACAACTGAAATTTGAAACCACCTTCCCATGCTTTTCCACGCTCGGGATTAAAAAGTTTTCCGTCGATGCCTCTTGATCCGACTGCTTGGGGTACGAAGGACTCCGTGTAATTGGCGTAGATGGCCATGGGCTTCCACGGCTGGTACGTTATCCCCACCGACGGGCTGAATCTGTGTTTGGTCTGTTTATCCTTGTTCGTGTCGGGATCAAAATCATTTGGGCGGTTGGTGAGTTTCTGTTCAAAGATATCGAACCGGCCGCCTCCATGGACATGGAGGTTTTCCAGGAGGTCGATTTGATCGCCGAAATAAAGACCGAAAATATAGTTGGTTTGTTTGGTATGGCTGAATTCATCAAGAGGAATGTCTACGAACTGCTTGTCAGATGTATCGAAGATATTAATGTAGCTGAATCCTCCTGGTGTGGTTGTATCACCACCGAAATCCGAGTAGGCTTTTGCCGAGGAACTCTCTCGACCCAGTTCGATGCCAAAAAGGGTTTTATGCTTAATCGAACCGGTTGAGAATTTGCCGTGGACTTCGTTTTGCATGTAGTTGCTTGAAACGTTCGTCGGTAATTTAAATCGCGCCAGATCGAGAATTCCATCACTTTCAGGACCGACCAAAAACCAGGACTCCAGAGCGTCATATCGGCTGCTGGTCCAAGCCCCTCTATACGCAGTGCGCCATGTGAACATATCATTGAATTCGTGCAGAACTGTCGCGGTGACCTTACCGCTATTATTCTCATCCTTTTTTGTCGGGTCTCCGAGGAAACTCTTGATAGAGATCGGCGCAACTCCGTCACCGATGGCCACCAACCCCCGATCGATAGGGGCCTTATTATAAAGATATTCACCCTCAAGCCGGAACGTCGTCCGCGAGCTGATGTCCCACCCGAATACCGGGGCGAGAAAAGCGCGTTTTGACTTGACCCCCTCCCGATAACTTTCGGCCGATTCGAACATGCCATTGAATCGATAGGTCAAGGTCTTACTTTGGTTCAACGGCCCTCCGAGCTCTACCGTCGGGCGGTAGAGTTCATAACTGCCGCCAATCATTTCTCCGGAATAAAAAGCGTTCTTCAAAGGGGCTTTCGTAATTTGATTGATCACACCGCCGGGATCGGAACGCCCGTAAAGATAAGACGGCGGCCCCTTTACCACTTCAATGCTCTCAAGGTTGATAATGTCGCGTGGAGCTCGCGAACTAAATGTGCTGTCGTCCCGAAAGCCGTTCTTGAACACATTCAGATCGGACGCAAAGCCCCGTATTATGAAGGTGCCGCCCTGACCGCCTTGTGTACTGGATTGATAGGTACCACTCGCATTTCGAAGCGCCTCGTTCATACGAATGACCTTCTGGTCTTCAATCACCTCCTTTGTCACCGTTTCAACCGACCGGGGCATCTCCTGGACGGGAACAGGAATTCTGGAGGCACTTGACACATCTTCGGTGGTGTACGGACGATCACGAACATCCTTCACCACAACCTCCGGCACCTTGACCGTCCTTGGCTGGGATGTTTGGCCATTCACGCTTTGGGAGGATTGTTGTACGGAAGTATCCGCCAGAGGCACAGGGGGCAGGACTGCAGAATTCCCCCCTTTACTAATCCTCACGATCTGAGGACCAGTTATACGATATTCGAGGCCTGTACCTGACAGTAAATGCTTCAGGGCGGATTCCGGTTCATGCGCACCCGACAAGGCCTTGTTCTGAAGGCCTTCAGCGATCTCCGTGCTATAAAATAATTGCCATGAACTTTGTTCCGCAAAGGCTGTCAGTGCGGTATTCAGAGCTTGCGAAGGAATGTCGAACCGAATTGACTCTTGCGCGGATGCAGAGTTCGTCAAATTCCCCAGGAGTTGGAGGATCACTAAGGTCAGCCCCATCAACCATCCTGACACTCGCTTTCGCCTGAACTCCTTTGCTTTCTGTCTTTGTGCTCCTACACTAGTTTTTGACATCGTTTCACTTCCTTCCTAAATCATCATGTGAATGAGGTATGGTATATATAAAGAAAAAAATGATGGGCCATGCCGCTAACTCTTCAGGTTGCTGGCCAAGCGCGGCTCAAGAAGAAAGCACCGCTTCTCTTTAGGAAATTCGATTTCAAGGTGAGCACTTACGACAAAGAAGGTCAGCCTCCCTTGAACATGCCTACTTCACAAGACGGTTCAGCAGAAGAAACCCAGACAGACAAAATCCAAAAATTTTGCAGGAGCGATCCCTCTCCGCAAAAAGCGAACAAATGTCTTTTTTCCGCAGGAAGGTTTGTTGAGTGAAAGGGGATAGGGGAGTAAGGAATCTTATTGGAGGACAATTAATCGATCAGTGAGATGCAGCGAGGCAATAGGCAAGGTCCGCTCAATCGTGGCCACAGCGGAGTCTAAACTATCAAGATCGAATACACCGCTGACCAAATGTTCTCGAAGGGTGTCGTTGAGAATAACGATGTGTCCGGACCGGTAACGATTGATCTCTTCCACCACCTCAGTCAAGGGGGCAGCCTCAAAAATAAGTCTTCCACGCTGCCAGGCTGTGGCTATGCCTAAATCTACGTCTTTCACTTCACTCAATCCGGAGTTGGTCCCAAATTGAATACTTTGACCGGATTTCAGACGTGCGGAGGAGCTGGGCCTTTCGTGCCCTGGCGGAACCGACACATCGACGACACCTTCTACCACCGTCACAAGGACAGAGCGATCCAACTTATAGACGAAGAATTCAGTCCCAACCGCGCGAATCATTCCTTGGTCGGCTTGCACAATAAATGGCCGTGAGGGATCCTTGGCGACGCGAAACGCCGCTTCTCCTTGCAGCAGATCCACACGCCGCATATTCTGGGAATAGGCAATATTCAACGCAGTATGTGTGTTTAATTGGACAATACTGCCGTCTATAAATTCCCATGTGGCTTGCTCTCCCGTTCCGGTGGAATAATCCGCCCTCCAGTCGATGAGGAAATCGGATTGAAAAGTATAGGAAAGAGCCAATACCGCAATAGCGGCGACGATCACTTTCCAAACCCACCAGTCTTGCCTGTAAAAATATGCTGATGGGAAAAGAGGGTGCCGAATTGTCCGCTGAGTCTGTCCGCGGACTTCCCCAGATCTGTCCGGAATGATTAGTGAGTCTCGCAATCCTTCCATACCATTCCAAATTCGGAACGCCTTCTCCATGGCTCGCTGATGCGCCACACTTTTCCGGCACCACAAATTCGCTGCACGACGGTCTGCATCAGTCGTCTCCCCTGATGTGAGGCGGACCATCCACGTCACAGCTTCGGCTTCCAGACGCTCTTGTTCGCTGTCCGGGCAATCAGCGTCCGACATCTGACAGTTCCCTCCTCCCAACCTGTTGAATATTGTGCATCGGATAATACCCTGCGCCGTTCAAGAAATTCACTATAAGAACGATTCAATCGACAAAAACCGGATGGTCCACACATGAATGACTCCATCTTACTTTTTTGTTTTCCCACACAGGGAGATTGAATGAAGGGGAGGAGGACTGCGCCAGATCCAATCAGACCCTACAGTTTATTAGAAAAATTATGCGGGTGGCCCGATAAATACCAGGGACACGAGGGAATTCAGTAGCCCCTGATGTTAAAAGGGAGAGGTTCAGAAAAAACGGCTAAAGCTTTTGGGAGGATTCCGCTGCCTCGTTCAGTCGGCGACGGCATTGATTGAGTGCACGGGCGATATTTTTTTCGACAGTACTCATACAGATATTCAACCGATTCGCGATTTCACGATGCGCAAAACCTTCATATCGATTCAACAAAAAAATTTCCCGACACAACGGCGACAATTCCTGAATAGCTTGAAGGACAATCCTCAATTCTTCTTTTGCTACCAGAACCGATTCCGGCGTGGATGAGGTATCCGCTTTCTCAAGCAGGAGAGGCTCCTCTTCGGAGGATGCCATTTTCCATCGTATTTGCGTTCGGAGATGATCCGTCGCCAAATTGGCAGCAATCCGAAAAAGGTAGGATCGAATGTTACGAATCGACTGAAGATCTGATAATTGAGATAAGCGAAGGAAGGTTTCCTGGGTTAGATCCGCAGCAGTCGCCTCACAAGAGACACGACTGATGAGAAAACGCTTCACCTCTTGCCTATGCTGATCAAACATTTGAGCCACCTGTAATTGCATCATATCCATGATCTTCCTATTTATGGCAGAAAGTCCTTCAATCTGGTGCACTTTTTCAACTCCAAAACCACTGTCACCCCTTGGTAGCGCTTATCCACAAATTTTCGCAATCCCATAAAATGAAATCCGTTACACGTGGAATCTTCTTGTTTTATCCATTAAAAAAGCCCAATGTGCAGTTGCATCATTGGGCTTTGGTCTCTCGGATCTCTAGCCTCTCATTCGAACCAGCGCCGCTGGTGTTGTATGTCATTTAAATTTTTCAATAGAAAGAAGTAGCCATGGCGATCCGAAGAATGGTCCTGTAAACCTAAAAATTGATATTGATTGTTATTATTAATATAAACTAAGCCTGTTCGTCAATCCCTCTGAAACCATGAAAACAGGGTTACCTCAGTTCATATGAATTTTCGTCAAACTAAAATTCCCCACTACTCTCCTCCCTAACCAGGACCTGGCTTTAGTTGCTTCCGGTTAATTCATCTTAAGGATTTCGATTATTTTCATTCCGCTTTTGTTAAAAAATGCCGAAGAGGCAATCTTCATGTGGCCACGGGGCATGCTGTCCTTCGTTACCACACCGCCATACAGTCGATCTGGATTACCCTTTTGCAGCGCAGCTGTGATTAGGAACTTTTCACTTTTTTGAAAGGCAGGAAAGTCTGAGTATCAATTTTTCAACCACGCCCTGGACTTTTTTGAGGATCGACAAAAGAGCCGCTTAGGTAAATACCGATATACCATTTCTAAGTTGAGCTGAAATAAGCAGTGGACCCCATGTCTTGGACAGAACATCTCGGATGCTAAGTGAAATCTTCTGCGGTATATTCCTCTTCAACGAAAGGAGCAGAAGATGGCCCGACGATCACGACGCAATCATTCCCCGGCGTTTAAAGCGAAGGTGGCGTTAGCCGCCGTTCGGGGCGACCGGACTCTCGCCGAGTTGGCTGAGCATTTTGACGTCCATCCCAATCAGATTCAAGACTGGAAGAAACAGCTCATCGCGAAAGCCGACCATGTGTTTGGCTCCGGTCTAGCCGAAACGGCCACCCAGGAGCAGCGGCAACAACAACTTCACGCCAAGATCGGGCAGTTGACGATGGAGAAGGATTTTTTAGCACACGCGCTTGGGCACAGCCGATGACTGAGCGCAAAGCGATGATTAGGACTCGGCAACCCCTTCCCGTCACGCGGCAGTGTCAGTTGCTGACCGTGCCACGCTCCAGTGCGTACGCACGCTCACAGCCGGTCGCAGCAGCCGACCTCACGTTCATGCGTATCCTGGATGAAGTGTATCTGAAGTGGCCCTTCTATGGCAGCCGTCGCCTGTGCGCGGTCCTCCAACAACGAGGACATGGAGTCAATCGCAAGCGGGTGCAGCGTCTGATGCGACAGATGGGCCTGCGGGCCATCTATCCAAAGCCACGGACCAGTCTTCCCGGGCACGGACACAAGATTTATCCCTACCGCCTGCGTGGCCTCACCATCACTCGGCCCAATCAGGCCGGGGCGAGCGATATCTGCTACATTCCGATGGCCAAAGGCTTTATGTATCTCACGGTAATCATGGACTGGTATTCGCGCCGGGTCTTGGCTTGGCGGGTGTCGAATACCCTAGAGACCGAGGCCTGCGTGGAGGCCTTAGAAGAAGCCCTGGGGCGCTATAGAGCCCCGGAGATCTTCAACACGGATCAGGGAGCGCAATACACCAGTGAAGCATTCACGGCCGTGCTCAAATCCCACGGCGTGACGATCAGTATGGATGGCAAAGGTCGGTGGGTCGACAATGTGTTCGTCGAACGGCTTTGGCGGAGCGTCAAGTATGAGGACGTGTATCTGCAAGCATATGAAACCCCAGCGGCTCTACGTATGGGCCTGACTCACTATTTTCAGTTCTATAACACGGAACGGGGCCATCAGGCGTTGAATCGCCAAACACCAGACGCGGTGTATTTTGCCGATCCCAGAGAGAAACAAGCAGCCTAATGAAAAGCAGAAATTTCACTTATCAAGCTGTCCAGAAATCGGGGTCCACTTCTATACTCAAAATTTCAACACACTTGGCGGCCGGGTTGGGACAGTATCGCTCCGCTCTGGGGAAGTCTCTGTGGGAAAAAGCTATCACCCCCTCCTCACGCCTCCTTTGAAATTTTTGAAAGAAGAGAATACAGTAGATCGGTTCCGGTAAAACGCGTTTCGATTTGGGAGCTTTTGGTTTTTCCTTCACTATGGATTGAACGCACCTAACCTTTCTGGAATAGGTTTTCCATCATGAAACGCATCCTCCTTGTAGATGATCATGAAATGGCCAGGAAAGCCATGAAGCTTTTTCTTGAGCACCATGGGTATGCCTGTGATGAAGCCGAGCATGGAGCCGCCGCTCTGGTCAGGTTGGATCAAGGACCGAGTGTGGATCTCATCGTTTCCGATAACTTCATGCCCATCATGACAGGGATGGACTTTCTCCTCCACACAAAAGCCAATCCTCAGTTCAGCTCCATCCCTTTTATTCTGTATTCGGGAAACATCACCGACGAAATGTCCCAACGGGCAAATGAGGCAGGAGCCCTAGCCGTGCTGAGCAAACCATACAATTTTTTAAATTTTGTAACGTTGGTCAATAAAACGCTCGAAACACCGTAAATCATCAAGGGGGCACTCCCGATGTCCATCATCTCCAAAAGATTGCGATAGCTCAGATTGGACCTAATGTACTAGGTAGCCTAGAGAAGCTTTCCTTTCGCACCTGCAACGACTTTGCGGAAGGATCAGTGAAGCATGCTCTGAGACATGGTCAGACACCCGCCTTCACGAACCACGCAGGCAATCACACCAGAGGACAGGTCATGGGGCCACCACTTGAAAGAGATTGCTGTAGTCGTCTGTCCAGATAATTTCTTCGAGAGAACGCCAGGGTACGATCCGGATGTTGACGAAGAAGTCATCCAAAAATGCCTGGTTGTTCGTGACCAGAACCCAATCACTATAGCTATTCCCTTTCCCATGATCAGCCATGTCCTTGATCCACAGGGCCTGCTTACCTGACTCTCTGGCCAGGGCCCGGACTACGGGGCTGAAGTCAAAGTGAAGGTTTGTGATATGGAGGGCGAGAATCCCGTCAGGTCGTAGATGCTCCCAGTACAGAGCAAACGCCTCTCTCGTGAGGAGATGCACAGGAATGCCGTCGCCACTGAAGGCATCTACCGCTAAGATGTCGAACTGCTGTCGATGCTTGTTCCTCAATTCTCGTTCGAGAGAAATTCGTCCATCTCCAAGGACAACCTGCTGGGCTCCCTGGGCGTTTTTGAGATACGTGAAGTACTCCCTGGCCATTCGATCCACGTCAGGATTGATTTCATAAAATCGATAGATATCACCAGACCGGGAATACACTGCGGTGGTGCCTACCCCCAACCCGATGTTCCCGACGCGCAAGCCCCCTTGCGCTTTCCTGTCCTCGAGTGTGTTCAACCTCTGTTGTCGGGGATGACGGTTGATGGCCAAGCTGATTCCACTGAACGGCCCGTAATAGGCAGTCGGGTACATGTGCCGACGGGGAGTTAGGAATTGCCTGCCATGGTTGATGCGACCATGATAGAGGAAACGGCTGGCGGACTCCGTCCCTCTCTCCGTCTCCTTCACTCGGAGAACACCATAAAAATTACGCGTTGTCAGGATGGTGCTCGCTTGCTCCTCCTGAATATGCAGGGCCAGAAAACCTGCAAGCGTGGCAATTCCCCCAACAAAAAAAACCCTTTCTGACCAGAGAATGCGTGGTGATCTGAGCGGATCCCTCGTCCGAAACAGGCAGATTGCCAGGAGCATCATCGTGGCCACCAGCCCAAAATGAAATTCCCAGTATCCTTTAAAGAGAACAGGTGCGACCAGGTTGACAAACACCCCCCCCAAGGCTCCTCCCAACGCGACCATGAGATAAAAGGATGTGAGAAATCTGGCGGGAGGCCTCAAGCGAACCAGTTCGCCATGGCACACCATGCAGCAGGCAAAGAGGACGGCCGAATAGATGAAAATTTGGATATAGACAATGACCTCCGTCTCCGCATATTCCTGGTGCAGCAGGTAGACGACCGCGGAGAGCAATACCAGCAACACGGGCACCCAGATCCGTCGGTCGTACCATCGCGGGTGATCAAAACACAGAATGAAGGAGATAAGGTAGAGACCCAGCGGGAGAACCCAAAGAAACGGGATGACCGCGATATCCCGACAAATCTGATTCGTGCTTGCTAGGAGGACCACTGATCCGCAAGCTGCTAGGGAGAGGATCAGGAAACTCTCCGGCAGACGCGGCTTTTTGTCTTGTCGATACTCAGGATTTTCTGAGGATTCGCTTCTCAGGGGGAATCGAAACAGCGGTAAGGCCCCCCAGGTACACATGACCGCGTACAGTCCGTACCCGGCCGACCAGAAGAGGGTCTGCATTCGCAACCCCAGTTGCGGCTCGATAAAAAACGGATAGGAGACCAATCCCAAGAGAGAGCCCAGATTGGATAAGGCGAAAAGCCGATAGGGTGCCACAGTGGGATGGACTCGGTTGAACCAATGTTGCAGGAGAGGGCCAGAAGCCGAGATGAGGAGAAACGGCACCCCAATCGTCACCATGAGGAGAAGAATAATCGCCAGCATGGGGTCCTGTGTCACATCCGGCTTCCATACATCATCTGGGGTGATAGGGAGAAAGACCAGGGAACATACCACCAGACCGAGGTGAACCAGCGCCTGATGCCGAGGGGAGAGGTGGCTTGCAAGAAGATGGGCATAGCCATACCCACCCAGAAGAAAGACCTGGAAGAAGAGCATACACGTGGTCCAGACCGCCGGGGTGCCACCAAACCAGGGAAGAATATAGCGGGCGATGATGGGCTCTACTTGAAACAGCAGAAAGGCACTCAGAAATATCGCAAAGGCGTACGGGAGGACAGACACCGGTGGAATTTTTGGTGGGAAGGAAGTCATGCCCTTAATATTGACAGACTGTGGCGATGTGACATTGTTCGCAGGCGCAGCCGTTTTTGCAAGGTCATTGGCGGGATTATGACTACCCTGGCTCTAACTGGTATGTATCAACTCTTCATTCAGTTCAGATCCATGCACTCGGTCCGTCCTTTAACGCGTTGAGAATCAATCCGATGTGCCCTGAGTCGGAAAACAATAACACGACTGCGTGCTCCGCCAAGCCCTGTCGTGTTTAACAAATGGCAAGATGTTAGGCTATATATCCGCTCTGGACGCTGCACTCTCCACAGGTCCAATTAATGCCCATTTGACTTATATTGACCATACCTTGCAACTGCTGAATTTTTACAAAAAAAGGGAGAGGTCTCATTGACCTCTCCCTTTTCTGAAACGTATTGGTGTTCTGGTTAGAACCGGCTACGACGTTTATCTCCGCCAAAATCTCCACCGCCGCCACCATACCCTCCACCACCCGTGCGTGGAGCTTGGGGTTTAGCTTCGTTGACCGTCAAAGTGCGGCCACCAAACTCGGTAGAGTTCAGGGCTGAAATCGCGGCTTGCGCTTCCTCTCCCGAAGACATTTCGACAAATCCGAACCCGCGCGATTGGCCGGTGAACTTGTCGCTAATGACATTGGCTGACTCGACGGTGCCGTGTGCCGAAAACAAGTCGGTTAATTCTGCTTGAGTCGCGGAATACGGCAAACCACCTACATACAATTTTGAACCCATGGGGGTCCTCCTTTTGAAAAATGATATTGTCTTAGGCTCGAGAAAGGGTAAAACCTGGAGAAGGAGTAGGCCGCGGACGCTGCATTCATGCGACAGTGGACAGACACTTTCGAGTTATCTCTCGGGCAAAACAACACCGGTTACGGGCTTTGGTAATTTGATTGCTCATCGCCAAGCCCTAGGCGTTAAGTTCATTCAAACTAGCACAAGAGAAGGGAAGAAGATAGCCAATTCCAGTAGAAGGGAACGGAAAATTTTGACTGAAATATGGACCTGGCTCTGAGCAATTGAGGCAAGAAGGTCTTTTTCTTCAGCATTTTCAGCATTCTACGAGAAAGCCAACCCTTCCTGGCACAAAAGTGCAGTGGGGAAACACGTCAGAAATACCGTATCCAAACCAGAATTTCTCATCGGCTTCCATGCTATTTTTCCCAGGATTTCCGGAACGGTCAGGCTGTTCCCGGCCCGATGGACGGATTTGGCCTAAGCTACCTGGCTTAGATATTGATTTGTCGTTGCGAAGAGAGGGGGATAAGCGTGGCTTCCCATGATGGAATGAAGTCACAGATACCGCATTCACATTGGAAACCTGGGGGAAATCTACTCCTAGACACCTTGGAGTTCCTGCTCATAACAATTCCAAATACGAAGGGTATAATACAGGGGAGCGTGATCATTGAAACAATCAATGGGTATGGCCCCAAAGTCTCCATTGGCCCATTGGTTCATCAACTGGCGAAGGAGTTGAACCTGCCCTCCCACACCATGTTGTAGCCTTTCCAACATGGAGGGGTTATCGAAAAGCATGCCAGCTTCATCGATGTATTCGAGGAGACCGACATGTTCATAGCGACCCCACTTCATCAGGTTCATCGCACTTGGACCCCAGAGTGGTATCCGAGCAACCACATCGTTATTGTTCACAAACCGATATCCACCCACATAGAAATCTCTGGCAAAACCCTCATCCCCTACCAGCGGAGATCCAAAGGTATAGAGCCCTTGCACATTCCCATAGCGGTCAGCAGCTAATGTTGCCAGAGCCGCGCCAAGGCTATGGCCGGTAAACCAAAATGTTCGAGTCGGCTTTTCCTCTTTCAATCCATCTAAATATGACTTGAGGGGTTCCCACACTTCGTCCAACGCCATTTTAAAGCCTTCATGCACAGACCCACCTTGACCAGATACGACTAAACGGAATTTCCCGTCCGTCCACAGATCTTTTACTACCTGACGCCAAATCTCACCAGGAAGTTTCCCTGCCACCGGCTTCGGCACCTGCGTGCCGCGAAAGGCCACGATCACAACATCCTGATTGTGAGCCACATAGCATTGGGTACTTCCACCACGGCTAAAGGGCTGATTGCCTTCCACGTTTAAGCCCACCTTTGAGTATTGAGGAATCGCAAATTCATTCTCGGCATATGCCAACAAGGCGGCCTCGGCCAACCACCAGGCATTCACCAGTTGAAACCTTCGAGCCTTAAACCGGAACGGATGCTGGCTGGCCTCGGCAAAATATTCATGATTGAAATTTGGAGGTAACACCACCTCTACAGTTGGATCAGGAATAATCTTTGGCATATATTTGAATTCCTTATGGACTGAACCTACATGGGATTAAAAACAGAACCATAGAATGATTCAGATGCCATTTACTTTTCCAAGGAAGGCATGAGGCATTGCTGGGGAAACTGTGCCAAAATGATCAAATAAAATCTAGGGATGAAGCGGATAGGAACCTCGGATAGGAGAGATCGATCACAACGAGAAATTTTTATTAAACAAATGGCAAAGAACGCGGGAGATCACGGAAGAATTTAGTAACTTAACATTCTGTGGATCGAACGCAATCCTCCTCTCGCTTTGGAGAACGTCCACCAGAAATAGATTTGAGATCAGGATCGCCCTCAGGTCTCCACACTATTTTAACAGGCTATTATGGAGTTTTCTTTCATCCCCTGAACACTTCCTTCACGGAATAGCCTGAATACTGAGATACCATTTTTCTTCCCAAGGGGAAATCAAATGTGCCAGTGGCTGAAATCTGGTCCCCTTCACTATTCTCGGTGACAAATTGAAATGTTCCGGTAATATTACTATTTCCTGAATCAGTAGGTTCAGGAGCAAAATTTTCTAAAGTGATGGTTCCCACGGTATTGGTTTGGTAGGAAATGGATTCTCCTTTTTCCACCATTTCGACCTGCACATCAAAGTTTTCACCCACATTCAATGGATTGGGCGTCACCAGGTCATAATCGCCAGGCTCTGCCTTATCAGGGATTCGGAAGATAAAAAGAAATTCTCTTTCCTCCGTCCCATCTGAATTAAGGTTCGCCACCAAAAAGTAACCGGGACGACTCCCGGTTACTGGATCTCGCTCTTTCGGGGGAAGGTACGTAGCGACACCAGCCCCGGATACTTCTCCATCAACAGAGCCGGATACACTTGCAGTAAATCCCGACTGATTAGCCTTAGGCTCTTCGGAAGCGGTGTCAGTGGTTGCATTAGAACACCCACCGATGACAAGTAGTAGTAGTAAAATTAAAATTGCTGCTCTTCCAACCACTTGCTCCATTACTACCATCTGTTCCTCCCATATAAGTGGCCTCCCCTTCCCATCATTTAACCACATGAAAAAACGGTTTCCGTTTTTTAATAAAGATTCCATTCCTTCCATAAAGCGTGAGGGTGGGGATGAGTAATTCATTTACTGTGTTCGATTCAGTACCGTCATGAATTCTTCCTTGAGGGCCGGGTCATTTTGAATTGATTGAAAAATAGCATTGTAGTCCGAAATGGTCAGGCCATGATCCGTGACGGCCTGGCTCATCTTCTCGTTAGCCTCTTGTTGGAGAGATTCCGTTTTGCTTGGGTCATCTGCTTGCATAATTCGCTCTTTGTATGTCGAATGAATCTGGGAGATTTCCTTGTAAGCCCCAGCAAAAGGTTGGAGATTCGGCTCAATCAATTCTTTCTGCGCAGGTTGGGATTCAACTCCCTGTGGCTGGGAATTGACATTTTGCGCATTCGCGACAGAAAGAAATCCCAATCCAAGGACACTCGGGACCACTAGCAGCACACCCAACTTCTGTAACCTCATTGCTATGGATTTCATACCATTTCTCCCTTTTTAAATTAAAATTAATATTCCTCAGCAAGCTGAGACCAAGGAAACCTACATGTTTTTTTTCCGAAACGGCCACGGTGCAAACTCAAGCAATAAGTCCAGAAAATTTGAATCTCCTTTAGGATCGACATGGATAGAATCGGGCCAACGTAATCTTTTTCATGACGGGATTTTTCATCCCTATTTTACTTGTCACGCAAAAGCCAGGCCAAAATGTCCGCACAAGGCACAGAAGTACCAACCTACAGGGCATAACATAAGGCATAAGCGCAGAATCCGGCCCTAGGACTTCCTTTTCGCATATCCTGCTTTTTCCAGACATAGCGTAGGGAAGACCCTACGTATACAAACGATATACCTACACTCTATTGAGAATAAACGAGGGAGGCCTACATTTGGGATTGGATGTATTGGGATTAAGAGTCAATACCTTATCCATTGACTTCGTCTTTTTGCTTTTGTAAAGGGAGCACCTTTGATTTGATTCTTTAATTGGCAGGGGGAAATCCAAGGAAGAGTCTATACAGGTCAAAGGGAATACTAAGACCGGGGGACCATGCTCGATTCCTTGTTGCAAAAAATCACGTCTACAAGCGCCGGAATATTAAAAGGCAAGATTAAGCTGACAATTGCGAAAAACCATGAAGATGATGTTGGGTAGAATTCTACAATTTGGTATTTGCGGGAAAGCGGAAAGCCCAACTTCAATTAAAGAGATGGGGGGAGAACGCTATTCTCGAAAACAAAAGATGCCATCCGAGGACTAGGCGATAATTTCATAACAAGGCTTGAAATTCTGTTGATCAATTTTCATCCGGTGTTGGTTAATGAAGGATTGCAGGAGTTCATCCATGAGTCTCATAATCGTTGAATCCCCGTGAATTTTAAATGGCCCATTTTTTTCAATGGCATTGAGCACTTGTGGCTTCACATGGCCGGCAACAATTCCTGAAAATGCCCGACGCAAATTCGCAGCCAACATATGAATCGGTTGGTCGGCATGGAGATTCAATTTCGCCATCGACTCATGTGTCGGCTCAAATGGTTTTTGAAATTCATGGTCGATGGTCAGGTGCCAGTTGAAATAGAAGGCGTCATGTGTCCGTTTTCGAAATTCCCGTACACGTTGTATGCCTGTCGTTATTTCATAGGCTCCACGCTGAGGATCATCAATGATGACTTGATACCGTTGCGCCGCATGAAGTCCAAGTGTCTGCTTGATAAAGGTATCAATGGTTTCAAAATAGCTGGCACTGCCTTGGGGGCCCGTAAAAATAAGCGGGAAGGGCACCTCATTATTGTCAGGATGTAGTAGAACACCGAGGAGATAGAGAATTTCCTCCAAAGTCCCCGCACCGCCGGGAAACACGACAAACCCATGTCCAACACGAACAAACGCTTCAAGACGTTTTTCAATATCCGGCATAATCACCAATTCATTTACAATGGGATTCGGAGCTTCAGCCGTAATGATACCCGGCTCCGTGACGCCCAAATATCGACCATTTTTAATACGTTGTTTCGCGTGAGCGATCGTTGCTCCTTTCATCGGTCCCTTCATAGCCCCTGGACCACAACCCGTGCAAATATCCATGGAACGTAAACCGAGTTGATGCCCGACTTCTTTCGTGTAGCGATATTCGACCTCGCTGATTGAATGGCCTCCCCAGCACACCACCAAATGTGGATCCTCCACCGAATGAATGATTTCCGCATTTCGTAGGATATGGAAAATCGCGTTGGTGATCCCATTGGAGGTGGTTAAATCGAATTTTTTATTGTGGTGTATTTCGTTATGGACATAAATAATGTCTCGTAGCACCGAAAAGAGATGCTCTTTAATTCCTTGAATAATTTCCCCATCCACAAACGCGCTGGCAGGGGCATTGATGAGTTCAAGCTTCACTCCGCGATCCCTTTGCTCCAAGGCAATGTCGAAATCTGCATAGCGGGCAAAAAATGCTTTCGTGTCGTCCGTATCATTCCCACTCGTTAGGACCGCCAGGGCACTACTTCTGAATAGTTCATGCAAGCCGCCCTCACTGGTTTCCCTGAGCTTCTCCACTTCGTGCTGCGACAGCATATGCATAGCCGTATCGGGGGTGATGCTCACACTCACGCCCTGCCCTGAGGATGTTCGCTTCGACGTTATGTACTCACGATTGTTTTCCATTCTTACGCTCTAGCTCCTAGCCCTTTGTGTGTGAACGGGGCCAAATACTGGCCCCCAGGAGGAGGTCAATTTATCACACCGACGTGTTCAGGCTCTATGGTCGGTGTCAGAACACGCCCTAATGCACAAATGGAATGGGAACACATCCGGCAAAATATACGGTGCTACGATTACGTAAAGAAGCTGGTTCTGCCCTTGAGGCACGGGCTCATGGCCTGGAAATTCTGGACCGAACTTTACGGCCCAACCTAACGCCAAGAATTTCGCCGGAGCCGCGTCCAGAGTTGAAAAAGGCAGGATAGTGCTGGCAGGATTCTAAGTTCAATTGGAAAACCAGAACAAATAATTTTCACTCCTTTATGGGGTGATGACCTCTCATTACAGACTCGTGAAAAGCTTGGAAATTTCCGCAAAACAAATTCCACCAGCATGAAGACTATTATTCAGGAAAGTCCACTTAGGAATCACGCAAACAGGCTAATCGTTGACGATCATCTTCATATTGTGGAAGACGATAGGTCAGATCGATTTGCACCACACGCTCCAGACAGCGAAGTGCTGAGATGGTATCTTTTCGCTCCAGATAGACGTCAGCCAATAGACGCAAGGCCCCTGCCTCTCCCGTGGTATTTCCTAGCTTGATGAAATGTTCAGTCGCATTATTGAGACAGGCCTCGGCCCGTTCAAGATAGCCCAGGTGAAGAAAGGTTTTCCCAAGTTGCCCATAGGTAGTAGCCAAGCCGTCTTCATTCCCCACTTTGCGATGGTAGTCTAAAGCCCTGTGAAAGGCTTGAATGGCAGGTTCGGACTGATGTAAATGCAATTCCTGCAGGGCCAGATTGCTATATAAAATACCCAACGCCCGGTCATGGCCTAAAGGGGTTAAATAGTCAATAGCTTCCAAATAAAATGCGTGCGCCGTTTCCGGCTCTCCCCTGTCGGCTTTAAGGCTTCCTAAATTCACCAGTGTTTCCCCGATAGCATGCGCTTCTTGCAAGGTTCGTTGAATTTCCAGAACTTCTCGATAACAGGCCTCGGCTTGCTCATAGCGTTCTAACAAGGCGCTGACATTTCCCAGATTACCCAATGCATCTGACAAGGCCTTGGGAGATCCCAATTGCCTTGCCTCCTCGGTAGCCTGTTCATAGCACTCATGCGCTTTTGAAAGATTCCCACGATGCAGAAAAATTTCGCCGAGATGCGAAGCAGCGCTGGCCATGATGTTAAAGAAAATCCCGTGACAATTGTTCAGTTCTCAGACAAAATTCGGTAAAACATCCATCCGACAACGACTCACTATGCTTGCTCCTGCCTGTAAGCCTATACCCGGAGCCGCACCTTGACAAGAATGCACCTTTCTCTGACAAAGAGCTGGAAGGTATCACCGGATCGAGGAGTAGCAACATTCTATGGCCTGAATACCATCTTGATCATGAAAATCCCAGATGTAAGCTTTTGGGAGAAGGGCAGTTGCGACATTCAGCCTGAAAGGTGTCCCATCCCCTTTGAGTCTTTATAGAGCCCATTCAGCCTCATAAAACAACAGCCGAGTCCAGATGTCTGGACTCGGCTGTTGAAGGACATTCTAATGGGAAAGGTGTGGCCTTCCCCTACATTCATTTAAACCAACCGGCTTAGAGAGGGAAAAGCCGACAGGATAATTCCTTGGGAAGTGTACAGTTACTTTTTAACCCCCAAGATCGCATCTTTTGCCGCTTTGGCCACTCGGAATTTCACTACCCGCTTGGCTGGGATTTTAATCGCGGCTCCAGTTTGGGGATTTCTGCCCATTCTGGCTTTTCGGTGCGCAAGTACGAGCTTGCCAACACCAGGTACTACAAACGCATTTTTGGCTTCTTTATAAGCCAAAGCCGCAAAATCATCAAGAATTTGCGTCGCAATTTTCTTGGTGACATCCGCTTTTTTAGCCAGGTGATCGGCAATCTGGGACTTTGTCATGGCCTTTCCCATACACATTTCCTCCTCAATTGAATTGTTTAGTAAGAGACACCATTTGTTGATTCTAAAATTCCAAGGAAGGATTGCCTTGTCTGTCATTTTGGAGAAAGAGTTTAACGCAGGAACACCTTTCCCCTCTGTCACAACGGCGCCAGAGTCTACCGAATGGCTCAAAAACTGTCAACAAAAAACAAGCCCAGTGCGGGGAATATTCTTTTACCATAATTTCTCAAATGATTCTTCTGCCTTGCTGCCTCGGCTTTTACCACGGTAAAGTAGCGAGAATACACATTTTACCTATTTTAGTCATACGTGCAATTGGCACAACACTCACGAGGCATTGATCATGGCAAAAGAGTTACCTGTTCTCCCCTCCCCCAAACAATCAGAAACTCCCGAAAAGGAAGAACTGACGTATTCACGGGTGTTTTGCACGCGGGAAGATAGCCCACCACTGAAGTTGCTTTTAGACTTTCTCAAATCCAAGAATCAGGTTCCGCTGATTCCCAAAATGGATCCGGCCGCTCTTGAGGATTGGGATTGGGTTCATATATCTCTCGGTTATAGCCGGGAGAGGAAACCCATTCAGTTATTTTGCGTGCGCAACCGTGGCACCTATCAGGACGTGTTTGAAGGAGAAAAAACCTCTTTTTTCAATCGTATAACTGTCTTTGATGATGTCGAAGCTGAAATTGCCCGAGAATGTATTTCAACAGCTCGCTTCATCGCCACCACCCAAATGGTGAAAAAAGATATGACTGATGAGGGCTATGATTTTAACGGCTGGATTCTGGAATTTTTTCAGGAAAACTGCAATGGCATTGTGCAAATCGACGGACAGGGGTTTTATTCCCCGAAGGGCGATCTCATCGTGGATATGGAAGAAGTCGCTGAAACAGGCGATGATATTGCCCCTACACCCAAAACAGACACACAACCATTGTCCTAAAAATCATTACAGTTCAATTCTGTTCCGGAGTAGCGCTTGATCCGAGGGCCAAGTCCACGCAGCCCGAAAATGTACGTTGCCTCATACCCGGAAGTCCATTCCGATAGGCCCATCCATCTTTCAACACCTCCACGAGGGCTCCGTTTTGAAAGCGTGACGGGTCCTCAACCACATCTTCCCGGCACACCAGAATGTCAGCGCGTTTCCCCTCTACGAGTCTTCCCGTATCAGTTTGTCCAAGTTGATCTGCCGCCAACCCCGTCGCTCCAAACCATGCCGCCAGAGGCGGTATGCCCTCTGCAATCAATGCCACCAACTCCATGTAATTCCGGCCATGCATATCAGGCAATACCGGATCAGTGCCAGCCAACAGTTTGAGCCCGCTGGCTTGCGCAGATTTGACTGCCTGGGCATGGCTTTCGGCCACCTGTCGAACTTTGCTGCGGATGAAGTCACTAAATCCCTCTGACTGAGCCAATCTCTGTCCCACCCATGCAGTCGGAGTCACCACACACCCTTTCGCATACGCGAGTTCGGCTAGATCCTCATTCATAAATGAAATATGTTGGATATCGTTCACCCCAGCTTGAATAGCCAGCTTGATGCCATTATAACTATGGGCATGGGCCGCTACATACATCCCACGCCCAGCCGCTTCATCACAAATCGCTTCCACTTCCTCAAGAGTAAAATCTCGATGTTCTAAATGGTCGGAAGGGGAGACCACACCCGGACTGGCACAAATTTTCACAAGATCACCCCCGCAGGCGGCAATCTCCCTGACCCGCTTTCGACATTCCCACGGTCCATCGACGATACTGGACGGACGACCGGGACCAGCGGGCCACAGACGGGAAAGCGCCCCACAGCAACGATCCGGCCCTCGAAAATCCGCATGCCCTCCGGTGGTGGAGAGCATACAAATAGCCAACTTGAGACGTGGACCCAACATCACCCCCTGATCCACAAGCCGCTTCAGGACAGAGGTGGCTCCACCCACATCCCGCAAAGTCGTCACGCCTCCCTGAACTAATGTGCGATATAAGATACGTTCAGCCCAAAACGGAGCCTCCGGGGAATTCATTCGGTCCAGTTCAGCATTTCCCACTCCCCAAAGGGTCACATGCCCATGACAGTCGATAAGTCCAGGGGTGACGGTAAAGGACGCGCAGTCGATCCGCTGAACATTAGATCCTTGCGGACGAGTAGGGTTATGTGGAGAAACCGTCTTGATGGTTCCCTCATCAATCCACACATCTACCCGTTCGTGAATAGACTCAGTTGTTGCGGATGTCCCATCATAGAGTTTGTGAATATTTGAGAGAACAATCATGATATTCCTCTCTTCAAGATATAATTGTTACTAACTCCCCTCAGATTTCTCTACCGTATATACGTCCAAATCCGCAACATAAGCGATAAGGCTCATTTCTGTAAAAATCTTCCCGACAAGCATGGAATGTTTACCGTCCTCCCTCTGAGCACAACTCAACCTGACCGCGTTCATTTTTTAACATCTGGTAATTAACCACATTGACAGTATTAGTCGGCATGTAAATTTTGCGGAATCATCATAAACATGATAATCTTCGAAGATACTGCCTCATCTCCTTTCTCTATTTATGAAAGACGCATTTGTCAGCTATGTTTTCTTCCGAGTACCGCTCGAAGTATTTCACCATTGATTCCGGACAAAAACCCGTTATTTTCTCAACAGGGTTAACGCAACAACCTTCCCAACTGCTTGAGGGTTATCCTTCAACATCAAAGAGGTATAGTCAGGCATGACCACGTTCGCCCACCGCCATATCGGATCCAGTGAGAGCCAAATCCAGGAAATGTTAGGAGCACTGGGGCTGTCTTCCCTCGATGCCCTTGTGCAAGCCACGGTTCCGCAGGACATTCGCCTAACCCAGTCCTTGAATTTGCCAAGGGCACAATCTGAGGAAGAGGTACTTTCAGAACTCCGCCACCTGAGCGCACGGAATCAGATCTATCGATCTTTTCTCGGCATGGGCTATTACGATTGTCTGACCCCTCCGGTGATTGGACGGAACATTCTGGAAAACCCCGCATGGTATACCCAATACACGCCCTATCAAGCGGAAATTGCCCAGGGACGATTGGAGGCGTTGCTCAATTTCCAAACAATGGTCGCCGATCTAACCGCACTTCCTCTGGCGAATGCTTCACTGTTAGACGAAGCCACGGCGGCGGCGGAAGCCATGAGTATGTGTCGTGCGCTCAGCACCCTGCATGGACAGACTTTTTTCGTCGCGGATGATTGTCATCCGCAAATCATTAGCGTCTTGCAGACTCGAGCCCAGCCATTGAATATCTCAATTACCGTGGGAAATCCAGACACATTAAATTTTTCAAACGATGAGACCTTCGGAATTCTCCTCTCCTATCCATCCACTGACGGTACGCTCCGCTCTTATGAAGCCTTGGTCAACCAGGCACATGAATCCGGTGCACTCGTCGTGGTCAGTACCGATCTCCTTGCCCTGACCCTCTTGGTGCCCCCGGGTGAATGGGGAGCGGATATTGCGGTGGGGTCGTCGCAACGATTTGGAGTACCGCTGGGCTATGGCGGCCCTCATGCAGCATTTCTGGCCACAAAAGAAACCTTTAAACGACACATCCCAGGCCGGATGGTGGGAGTATCCAAAGATGCTCATGGTCAAAAGGCGTATCGCTTGGCGCTCCAAACCCGGGAGCAACATATCCGGCGCGATCGGGCAACGAGTAACATTTGTACCGCACAGGTGCTGCTGGCAAATATTGCAGGCATGTATGCGGTCTACCATGGTCCAGAAGGATTAAAGAACATCGCCACCACTGTTCATCAGCTCACTGCGCTCACGGCCGAAGGTCTTCGTCGCTTGGGATGCCAACTCGACTCTAATGCCTTCTTTGATACCCTACGGGTTCGGTGCCCTCACCTGAGCCAGGCCAAAATCATCGCGAATAGTCAGCAGAATTTCATGAATCTTCGGCAATATGCCGACGGGTCCTTTGGCATCGCGTTGGACGAGGCGACCACTATCACAGACGTGAGCCAGCTCTTGACCCTCTTTACCGACAATGAGTCACTTCCCTTCTCCTTAAACGATCTGGCGGAACAGCTCGGTTCATCCATCCCACCCACCCTTCAGCGACATTCCCCTTTTCTTACACATCCTGTTTTTCACGACTATCATTCCGAGCACGAATTGCTCAGGTATATGTATCGGCTACAATCCAAAGACCTCTCCCTCGTCCATTCCATGATTCCATTGGGATCATGCACGATGAAACTCAATGCGACGGCCGAGATGATTCCCGTGACCTGGCCGGAATTCAGTCGGCTACACCCTTTTGCCCCCAGCGATCAGGCGCAAGGGTATCAGTTGTTGTTTCAACACTTGGAAGCATGGCTCGCCGAGATCACCGGATTTGAGGCTGTTTCACTGCAACCCAACGCCGGTTCGCAGGGGGAATATGCCGGGTTGATGGTTATCCGGGCCTATCAGGAGGAGCGGGGGCAAGGACAACGGAATATCTGCCTCATTCCGGTATCGGCGCATGGGACCAACCCTGCGAGTGCGGTCATCGCCGGACTGAAGGTCGTCCCTGTCGCCTGTGATAACCATGGAAACATCGACATTCCTGATTTAGAAGCCAAGTCAGCCCAATACCATGACACCCTGGCCTGCTTGATGGTCACCTACCCTTCCACCCATGGCGTGTTTGAAGAAGGCATTCGCAAGGTCTGTGAAATCCTCCATACGCACGGAGGCCAAGTCTATTTGGATGGTGCCAATATGAATGCCATGGTTGGCCTGGTCCGCCCAGGTGCGATTGGCGCCGATGTGTGTCATCTCAACCTGCATAAAACCTTCTGCATCCCCCACGGTGGAGGAGGCCCAGGGATGGGCCCCATTGCCGTCGCACCCCACTTGGCTCCTTTTCTACCAGGTCATCCCTTGGCCAAGGTGGGAGGATCAAAAGGCATTGGTCCCATCGCCGCTGCTCCGTATGGCAGCCCGAATATTCTTCCTATCTCGTGGGTCTTTATCAAACTCATGGGCAGTGAGGGACTGACAAAAGCCACGCAAGTGGCCATCTTAAATGCCAACTATATGGCCAGCCGATTGATTAAATATTATCCTGTGCTTTTTACCGGGAAAAACGGCATGGCGGCTCACGAATTTATCTTAGACCTGCGACCTTTCAAAAAATCCGCAGAGGTAGAAGTCGAAGATGTGGCCAAACGGCTCATGGACTTTGGATTCCATGCTCCCACGATTTCGTGGCCGGTCCCCGGAACCCTGATGATCGAGCCGACCGAAAGTGAATCCAAGGTGGAATTAGACCGGTATTGCGACGCACTCATCCTGATCCGCCAGGAAATTGCCGAGATTGAGGAGGGACACCTCCCTCGCGACAATAATCCCTTAAAACATGCGCCTCATACTATTGAGGTCATCGCCCAATCCGAATGGCCACACCCCTATACCCGCGAAACCGCTGCATTTCCAGCTCCCTGGTTACGGCAGCATAAATTTTGGCCATCCGTATCCAGAATCGATAACGTTTATGGAGATCGAAATTTGGTCTGTACCTGTCCACCCATGGAATCCTATCCTTCCTAAATCACTGGCTTGCCATACGAGAACTCCATCTAGTCTCTCTCCCTATAACTAACCAGGCCTAGTCATTTGAAGACCTCCGGCCCCCACAACCTGTTGATCGGCATGCTGCTTGGGATTTTCACAGGTATCCTGCTGGGAGGTCTTTTCCCGTCCTTTGGATTGGGCATCCAATTCCTGGGTGATCTATTTCTTCAGGCGTTATTTGCGCTTGTCGTGCCATTGGTAGTGAGTTCCATGATTGTGGGAATCGCCAGTTTGGGTGATGTTCGACAATTGGGACCTCTCGGCATTCGAACCGTGCTGTTCTTCATGACCACCACGGGCCTGGCCGTCTTGGTCGGATTGATCCTGGTGATTGTTCTTCATCCCGGGGTGCCACTCGAGCAACTACCCAACGGAACCGCCCCGGCTCCGCCATCGGAAGTTTCCTTACAGATGAAGGACCAACCGACCTCCCTCGTTGAGCTGTTCGAAACTATTCTGACCAGCTTAGTGCCAAAAAACCTGTTTGCCGCTATGGCGGAAACGCAAATCTTACCGTTGATTGTCTTCGCGCTAATTTTTGGTGGCGTCCTTACCACCATCGGAGAAAAAGGCATCCTGGTCATTCGCTTATTCGAAGGAATAAACGATGCCATGATGGCCATCGTCCATCTACTGATGTGGGTGGCACCGGTGGGAATCGGAGCCTTGATTGCAGGGCGATTGGGAGAGGCAGGTGGATTTTCAGGTTTTTGGCCCCAGCTCTCCAGCCTGGGCACCTATGTCGCTACGGTACTTATCGCCCTCGGCATTCATGGGTTCTTGATCCTTCCCTTGGCATTACGAATATTGGGAAAGCAATCGGTTCCTTCCTATGCGAAAGCGATGACCACGCCGCTCATGACCGCCTTCTCGACAAGTTCGAGTTCGGCCACCCTCCCTTTGACGATGGAAAGTCTGATCGAAGAAGCCGGGGTGTCCCGACGTGTGGTAAGTTTTGTGGTCCCACTGGGCGCCACGATCAACATGAATGGGACCGCCCTCTATGAAGCAGTCGCAGCCATGTTTATCGCACAGACCTATGGCATCGAGTTGGGATTGGGTGAAACGCTTATCGTCCTGGTCACCGCGACACTCTCCGCCATTGGCGCAGCTGGAATCCCGGAAGCGGGTCTGGTCACGATGGTTATCGTTTTGAAAGCCGTGGATCTGCCCATTGAAGGGATTTCACTGATTTTGGTGGTAGACTGGTTTCTGGATCGCTGCCGAACCGCCGTGAATGTCTGGGGTGATGCCGTCGGCGCCGCCGTCATCGACCGCTGGGAATCTGGTACTAAGACATAATTTTTTCTATTTGCCCGCCTAGACTTCGACTTTGAACCTTCAACAAATAAATTCAGAACTCCATCTCCATTGAGAAAAGCCGGGTTTCGGCCCGGCAGCCGAGCCACTTTTGTTTCGGCAAAAGTAGCCAAAACCATTGACGCCCAGTCAGGTTAAATCAGATGGGACGGACGCCAGAGGGAGAGCGGACCAACTCGCCAGGCTCAAACAAGGCCCGCAGGATGAGCAAGAGCGTCCGCCCCCAAGGCCTGACTGCAGGCGTCGAACTTTTGGAAAAGGGAGTAAAATAAGGATGTATGAAATGGATTCACCAGCTTGATGAGCAAGGGCGACGAAAGGCCTTCGCTTGAAGAGCACGTGAGAACTAAAACCGCAGTAAACGGCCTATCGGGACTCAAGGCATAAGTTATGATATACCCTCATTATTTTACCTCCAATTCAACCATAGAGAATGCTATCTGCGATTTGACATAGAGGAATCTAAAGAAAATGGACAATGCTCCCTGCTGGTGTGGTTCAGGAAAAACTTTCCAGGAATGCCACATCGATAGAATTCAAGATTTCCCCCTTCCGCCTGGGAAAATCAATGACGTCCTGAGGAAAATTTACCAAAAAAGTTTGCCTCCACCCGGAAGCATCAAAAGAACAATGTACTAAGATTATTCAAGCTCATACTATTCAAAGACGTGGAGCAATAGAGAGGATTACCTCATCCGATAATCACGTTCTCAGTTTTTATCCGCCAGAGAAAGATCAACACAATAAATTAAAATTACATCGTGTTGGTTGGAAAAAAGCCTCAACCTTTCGAGGTTTTTGTAGCCATCACGACAACTCCCTTTTCTCAAATCTTGAAGATGAGGGATTTATTGGTACAGATAAGCAGTGCTTTCTTGTCGGGTATAGAGCTCTTTGCCATGCACTCTACCAAAAAATCACAGTAAAGGATTCAGTGCCCTTTCTGAAAAGTTCTTTGGATAAGGGAAGAATTCTTTATGAGCAATTCTTTATACAGGATCTTATAGCAACAAGTAATGAAGGCTTAAGTAAAGGCCTTGAAGACTTGACGCCAATCAAGCAGGAATATGACAAGGCCATTATGGAAAACTCTTACAATTCGATCCATCAGGTTGTCATTGACTTTAAGGGAACCCTGGCATTCACAAGCACAGGAGTGATCCATGTGGAATTTGATGTTAATGGCAAATTATTACAGGACCTTTTGTCGGCCCCTGTTCCAGCCCAAACATTTTCAATTAGTATTGTATCTACGGAACAAGGAGGAGTATTTATTGCAACCTGGCCAAGGCGCTTTTCCAAATGTAAGGATTTCTTTAGAGCACTTCTCGCTATCGACAAACAGAACATTCCAAGTATTCTTCTTGAATTTATTTTTGCCTATGTTGAAAATACTTTTTTTTCAGAAACTTGGTGGAATTCCCTAACGCATTTTCAGAGGGATCACTTGAACGAACTGGCTGGGCTATTGGTTCCATATGGCAAACTACAAGCATGGACAGGGAATAGGTACCTGGATTGGGAAATCACGGAAATAAATTCAACTTTTTCTTCCAACTCTGAAAATCAATCAACCTGACCTAATCCCTTCCCAATATACCAAGAGCTAAACTATCCAAAATTTGTATATAGAAATAGCCTAATTCCTGACAGAAACACTTGGAGACAAGTGTTGGATTGATCTATTAACATTTTTTATTTCGGTCAGCCGTTGAGAGGAATCACTTACGGCTCCCCGCCACGCCCATTCAACATTGTCCGTCTCCCCCCTCACCCTTCCCTCTCCCCCAAATGGGCGAGGGGCAAAAGAAAGTTGGTCTGTGGCAAGACCAAGTCGTACAGCTGACATTGGAGTCAAGACGCGCGTAGCTTAAATGTTCCGAACCCCTTCAACTGCATCCATTCTCCCCCATATCCGACGCCTGCCGTTCCGGCCCTCGGGTCGGACGCTCTAATCAACTGGCGGGCCTTGTTTGAGCGCAGCGAGTTGGTCCGCTCTTCAATCCTGCGTCCGACCCTCCAATATGGCCGGACGGGGCGTCACTGGTTTTGGCCACTTTTGCCGAAACAAAAGTGGCTCGGCTGCCGGGACGAAACCCGGCATTCTCAACTTTACGAACCGTGTAGGCTAAAATTTCTAAAGCCCCTTGCGATCTTCTCGCGGAACAGCCAACTTGGCATCAAGAAAATCCTGGTGACTGAGGTCCATGCCTTTGGCAATAATTCGAATTTCCTCAATTTCCTCAAACGAAGTCTGTTCGGCCGCATTGGCCACTTCAAATAAACAATGGAGAAACTCTTTCCGTTCAATTCTCGTCGTTAACTCCTTAAAACGTTTCACCAATCGGACACTATCCAGCCCTCGGAATATCCGGTGATGACTGATTTCCGCCACCAGTTGGGCCTGTTCGTCTGTTAATGCCCAGTGACGTTTGAGTACGGCACCCATGACCGTGGTTTCTACTGAATCCACCACATGATCAACCCCGGCCACTCGTGCCATCAATCCCGCCGCAAGACACAGCTTGCGAATCTCAGCATCAGGAAGATCAAAGGTAATGCCCCGGTCTCGTAATTCCATCGTGACCTGGAAATATATGGTGTTCTTAATGAAATCTTCCAATCGACTTTCACGATCATGCTCTTCGGTATAGTGCTGCCCCCGCAGATTCAGGATTTGACGAAATGGTCGTCGAAGATGTTCTAAAAACCCACTACTGCCCTTCTCAAGATCAGCCCTAAGCTGTTGGACCACTTCTGTTTGTTGATCCCCTCCTGATGGATCAGAGGACACGAGCTTCCCAAGTGTCGCCAAAGCCAGGGCTTTATCCTCTGCCGATCCCATACGTCCTAGGACACGATTCAGGAGACGTTGTCGTTCTTCCTCGCTCACTGGAGAAACCATATACAGTTCCAATTCCATCCATTCCTCTCCGGAAATATCCGGCAATTGAAACAACAGTTCTTTTAGCCCGTTCACTTCGGTGGGTGACAGTGTCCCGTCAGCCCATGCGGCACCGATCAACAGTTTGCCAAGTTCAAGAATAAAGCTTTTATCGACCATTCCTATCCTCCCTTTCAGCATGAGGTGGCATACCTGTAATTCCCAGGCTTGCCTGCCTTGTCAACAACATTCAAAATGAAGAGGGAAATTCTAAGGGCAGTATACCGAAGGTGGAAAGTCTAAAAAACCCGGCAAGGCAGAAACAAGCGGCATGCCCCGAAACCGGAACCGGCATGAAAATACTTATGAAACATCCGTGAATCCATCGAAACCCAGAACGGCTCTCAACACATCCTTCCAAGTCACTATCCCCAGAACCTCTCCATTCTTGGTGGTCACCGGGAGGCAAGAGACCCCTCGAGCTAACATCAGTTGAGCCGCTTCCTGCAAAGAACAGAATGAACAAACCGTCACCGGATGATGCGACATAATTTGATGAGCACGTTTATTGAGGGTCGCTCGATCCCGAGTGGTTTCCGACATCGTGCCGACAAACGGGCTGACGGCTTTCAACATATCACGGTCGGAAATGATTCCCACTAGCTGTTGGTTATCAACGACCAGTAGATGATGAAATCGGACTTTCTTGAAAATATCTCGAACCACCTCAAGTGAATCATCCATTTCAATGGTGACGACTCTGGTCGCCATAATTCTACCGATCACCTGGGCTCTCGTCTCTGACTCCACCTTAGGAGGTCCTCATGTTATATGATGACTGAAGTCATTCCTTTCCACATACCTTTCCCGTCATCTGCTGTGACCGTCAACCCTCCTATTCGGCATCCTGGAATTAAAAGTTTACAGGGGTTTGGTCATACTTCATTCTATCAACAGTACCAGGAGAAGGGCCGGCAGTCATGTGGAAAGCTCTTCTATCTGCAGGATTCCACAGAGCAGTAACGGTAAAATCACGGTCCAGGACTGTTAACTTGCCACCCACATTTCAGCAATCCAACTACACATCTCCTTCACCTCAGGTAGAGGAACATTCGTCTTTCGGATTTTCCCACCACTGTCCGTGGGGTACCATGTTTCAGATTCTTTGGATCTTTGGAAACATCGCTAATCGGAATTGAACAAAAATTTCATGCCGATGAATGGGGCAGGGTACTCAGCAGTTCTTTCACAAGACTCACCAGATCTTCCAGGAGAAAGGGTTTGGGGAGTGTACGGGTGGCACCAAACTCAGCCGCCTCTACCAAAAATCCCAAATCACGGTCCCCACCTCCCGACATGGCAATAATTAAGGGAGGAGATGGTGTTCCAGCAAGGACGCGTATCACTTCTAGACCGTCCATTTCAGGCATGAGTACATCCGTAATAACCAGATCAACGGGACTCTCATGATAGAGCTTCAATCCCAATCGGCCATCGGAAGCGGTCCGAACATCATAGCCTTCCATCACCAACCGAACACGCAGGGTTGAACATAATTCGGGGTCATCATCCAAGAGTAAAATTCTCCCTTTCAAATATTCACCTCCCTATCGTCTAGGTACCGTTTCCTTCCAACACACAACATTGCTTATTTTCTTTTGAGGGTTTTGTCCAATTGCAGGGACAAAAACTTTATGCCCCCGTTTTACAGAGGACGCCTATGAGGACCTATGTTTTGTCGGCTCGGGACACCACCAACCCCAGAAGCTCCTGGAAATCGTACGGTTTTTCCAGAAGCGCAAAAGCCCCTGCTTGCTTGGCTTCTTTTTCTATTTCCTTTGTCATATTACCACTCACGAGTATGACTCGAATATCCTTCCCCTTCACACGATAGGACAGAGCTTTGAGAAATTCGAGCCCATTGATAACGGGCATATGAAAATCTGATAAGACGAGGTCCACATTGAGTCCTTCATCCAAAAGAACCAGGGCCTCCCGGCCATCCTCGGCTTCCTTACAGGTAAACCCGTGATGCTCCAAATACAGGCGCAAAGCCTGCCTGTAGGGTCGGTCGTCATCGATTAACAGAATTGGTTTATTCATATGCTATACCCAAGAAATGGCCACATAGGTGTTTAGGATAGACCTCGGGCCTGCGACCTCGCTTTTCGTTTCCAGATTCATTACGCGCTATCTGATAGGAAGGCCATGAACCGATTAGTCCCTGTTCGGCTCAACCTCCGATATAAGCAAAAGTACTGCCAAGCTCTCTGTGAAGCGTTTTCAAAAAATCCTTTGAAGTAGTACATTGAAATTAAAAGTGAAATCTTCTTAGGGCTCTCTCAAATGTTTCATTAAGAGCGAGGATTATCCTGATTCAGATATCTAAAGAGATAAGGGACGTATCCCTTTGGTTGTGCAGGAAACTATTTATACCTGTGTTCTCCTAAGGAAATATTTATCCTGCTTCCTAAAACTCCCATGTTTTTCTCAAGCAAGAAGAAAGCGTCTCTAGTGATAGGAAGGGTGTACAGGTCCTTTGCTTAGAGAAACCCAAATGGGTTCTTATTTCGAACACGCCTCTCATTTATCATTTGATACCTCATGAGAAACTTGCTAAAAGAAATCACCAAGTTTTTGCATCCAATCCTAACTTTGATGGTACCTGAAGCAGGAAAACAGATTTTTCCCAATTGCATCCAACCGATATTTCTTTGCTGAGGATCCTGTTTTTCTCCTGGAGGATTTTTTTGAGTCGGGAAGAATGGAGGGTTACTCAAGATGCGATGGCCCAATGAAAGTGAACTTCTTTCACAGATATCCGACCGATGGCCCAAGCCTTTCGCAATTGCGGAAAATCGTCGGAAATCGGACATTGGCCATTCTGATGCTACCCACTTCATCTAACGGATTGGAATGTCGCGCAATGTCGTCTTCGTTGAATCCTTTCAAGCATAAAATTCGGCATATCAATTTCAATTTTGGATCATGACTAGGTAAGGAGATGGAACTAAAAATAATCTCTAGGCATGACAAGGATGAACCTTAACCCCAATACGATTTAACCTGTCCCCCATCGGAACCATGATGTGAAACATGATAATCTCCTTCTTTGATAGAAAATATTAAAGCATCCCCATATTGTCCTCATTAGGGCTGCTGAATGAGATTGAGGAGGGTGGTGAATTTTACTTTTGATCCAATCATGACCTGAGATTCAAAGCCGGAGTTATGCTCATCCTTCCCTCTAACTCAATGGATACACATGAAGTCAAAAAAGTCTCAAAAGGAGAGGGATGCATTTTACTAGACTGAGTATTGTAAATGTTGACTCATTAAGGAGATAACCACCTCATGATTTATATCGCCTCAACAATTCGGTTCAGATGACCCAATCCATGCTCCTCTTTGGCGCGACCTCCATTCTTGGGTTCAACCTGGCCAGATTATTTCCGGGAACCATTTTGCCGTTTATCTCGCCCGGTAATACGTCGGAATCAGTCAGGGAATGGCCGGTCCTCCAGTTGGAAAATTCTGATTGGGTGGAACGCATCTTTGCCCAGTATCAGTCGAATGTCCTGTTGTATTGCCATGCGGTGTGTGATGTACCGAAATGTGAAGCGGACCCCGATTGGGCTCATGAGATCAACGTCCAACATCTCCGCCGGGTGGTGGAGAAGCTACCAGACCATATCCGATTGGTGTATGTGTCTTCGGATCATGTCTTTGGTGGGGATGGGGAGTATGATGAACATTCGCTCCCGTGCCCTATTAGCGTGTACGGCCACACGCGTGTTAACGCAGAAAAGCTGGCCTTGGGACGACATCAGTCGCTAGTGATTCGCACAGGCCTCGCAATTGGCCCTTCACCGAACGGGCGAACCGGTCATCTGGATTGGCTTCGTTACCGCACTCAACAAAACCTTCCTATTACCATTGTTGAAGATGAATCTCGCTCCGTGGTCTGGGTGACGGACCTAGCCAGACGCGTCATGACATTGGCACAGAGCAATGAGACAGGCATCCGACATATCTCTGCCACCCGGGCTGTTTCGAGAGTCGAATTAGCCAATCACCTGATGGCGATTTTGGGTGAACCTCCCGCTTTCAGGTGCGAAAGCCGGCATCAACGGCCCGCCCCACATTTGGGCCGCGTGGAATTAACTAGTGCATATGCAGATATCCTTTCTCAACCCTTAGCCAGCGTCATGGATGGATGAGCAATCCAACCCCCAAACCCAAGCAGTCTTTTAGAATATCTTACAAATTGAGCCCTTAGAACTCCTACTGCTCGGGCCTGATTTTTTACTTTCAGCCAAAGCACAGATGCCTGGTTTTTTAAAAGTTGAACTGCGGGATTAAACAGCGTTCTGGAGATTTCTTACTCTTGTGAGGCAGGTGTAACCAACGTGAGGAATTCGCACTTCTCCCATCAATCTGAAATCGGCTAGCCCGCTTGAGAATGGGAGGCTAGAAATACGAGCTGCAAACCAATGATGGTTTTGGCATCACGAATGGTGCCGTCCTGAATGCCGGCCATCGCCTTTTTGAGCGGCCATTCCACCACTTCCAACACTTCATCCTCGTCCAAATGTTGACGGCCCGGCTTCAGATCCGTTCCGCGATAGATATGGATGACTTCGTCCGTAAATCCTGGAGCGGTCCAAATACTGGTAAGCAACTCCAACTGACCGGCCTGATACCCAATCTCTTCCTCCAGCTCTCGTGCAGCGCAGAGGCGGGGGTCTTCCTGGGGATGAAGTTTGCCTGCTGGGATTTCATAAATGAATCCCCCAGCCGCATGGCGGAATTGCCGAATGAGGATGACGGTACCGTCACCTTTAATCGGCACGACGGCCGAGGCGCCAGGATGGCGGATGATTTCCAATTGGGTGGACTGCCCATTGGGCAAAATCACGGTTTCGCGATTGAGTATTAAGACTTTTCCGGCGTAGATGTGTTCCGTCGACAAAGAGTTTCCCGTTTCACTCATTATGAGGTTTTAGGTTTTTGGACGTTTGTAAAACGGGAGTGTGACAATCTTGGCTTGTACCCGTTTTCCACGAATGTCGATTTCGAGCAACATTCCTTCTTTGCACAGCGCAGGGGGCACATATCCTAAGCCAATCCCTTTTTGTAAAATTGGTGAAAAATTTCCACTGGTGACCCTGCCCACCGACTGCCCATTGCTGAAAATAGCCATGTCGTGGCGGGGAATGCCGCGTTCCACCATTTCGAATGCAGCAAGCTGACGGGTGAGGCCAACCTTTTTTTGCTTGCCTAACGCGAGGTGTCCTTGAAACTCACCTTTATCCCAGGCCACCACCCATTCGGCATTGGCCTCCAGTGGCGAGGTGTTCTCATCCATATCGTTGCCATACAGCAAGTAGCCCACGTCCAACCGCAAAAGATCTCGCGCCCCTAATCCTGCGGGTTTGGCTTCGAATTCTGCGCCGGCCTTCAGTAATCGATCCCACGCGAGGGACGCTTGCGCCGCCGGCACATACCACTCATATCCAAGCTCTCCGGTATATCCCGTCCGACTCAGCAAACCGGAAAACTCCATTCCCTCCAGGGCCAAACACCTACGGGGCTTCAGGCCGTCGATTTGTGCCCCAAGGAGTTTTTGCATGATAGCTTTTGATGCGGGACCTTGGATCGCAATTTGGGCCAGTTCTTCCGATCGATCACGAACAATTGCTCCAGGAAATTTTTCCGGCTGGTGCTTTATGAACCACTGGAGTACCTTCTCCCGATTGGAAGCGTTGACACAAACCAAAAAGGTGAATGACCCGGTTTTATAGACAAACACATCATCGAGAATGCCCCCTGAAGATTGGCAAAACATGCCATATTGCGCCTGCCCTATCTGGAGGCGGCTCACGTCATTGGTACTGATCCATTGCAGAAAGGCTTCGGCCTGATCTCCTGATATCTCGATGCGTCCCATGTGACTGACATCAAAGAAACCGGCCGCTTTCCTGACAGCGTGGTATTCCTCAAGGACACCGGTATATTGTAGTGGCATGAGCCATCCGGCGAAATCCACCAGCTTGGCATTGAGCGCCCGATGGGCGTGAGCGAGCGGTGTTTCGTCCATCAACGCAGGTCGAGCAGTTCGACTTCAAAAATGAGGGTTGCATTGGGGGGAACAGCTGATCCGGCTCCTCTGGAACCGTATCCCAACTGAGGCGGAATAACTAATTTGCGGATACCACCGATTTTCATACCTTCGACCCCTTCGTCCCAACCCTTAATCACGCGGCCGGCTCCTAAACGAAATGAAAATGGTTCGTTCCGATCTTTCGAACTATCGAATTTTGTTCCGTCGGTAAGCGTCCCCGTGTAATGGACTATTGCGGTTTCTCCCGCATGGGCTTCGCGCCCGGAGCCAGGAGCGAGATCGACGTACTGTAATCCAGACGTCGTGGTCACCATCGTTTCTTCCGCGGCTTTTCCGGACAGGGGATTCAAAACAAATATGATGAGGAGAATGATCCAAGACCCTATAATGAATACGGGTAATCGAAGACCTGATTGTAACGTCATACCGTTTTTCATGAACCTCTCTCTTTGCTAGTGTTGAACGTATCCGATGTCATGTCCATTTTTGAGGGGCGAGACACTTCTTCATAAAACAGCGCCAGACTGGCCGTATAGCCATGCAAAAAATTCTTCCCGCTCACGGGGCCAATTTCTCCACCTGCAAAAAACCCCGCTATGGGAATGGCCCCCATCTGGTGTTGCAGAGTGGCCACGTCATGGTGGGGAGTTTCGAAAAATCGCCGACCACGCCCATTACAACTAAATAACAACGCGCCCTTAGGCGGACTGTCCGGATGAGTCACCCGTTCCTTGGATAGGAGTAAATGGAAGTCTTCACTCGCTGCATGAGCATCCCGAACATGGAACTGAATCGTCTGGCCCTCCTGGACAAAATCCGCGATGGCCAGACTCCCGGATTGCCGATCGGCTCCTAACAGGCCGCGAATCAAAAAGTCCCCCTGGCCGAATTCGGGTCTATGTTCATCCATGGCAATGCCCACTTGCAGCCCGTGCGCCGCTTGTTGTTGTTCGTGTTCATCCAACGATTTTAGAGTGGATTCCAACCGTTCCAATGGGGGGATTCCTCCCAACTCCTGAATGACATTCTGATCGACCTTGGTCACAACGTAACGTTCTCCAATAGGTTGACACCCTTGGGACACCACTGTCCGGATTTCCACTCCACCCTGAACAGCCACTCCGACCACCCCCGATCCAATAATATTCCGATTAAAGACCAGGCGGCTTTCCCCGACATCCATGCCCCCACTGGCAATACCTCCAATCGCGGACGAGCCAGGGGCCTGTTCCTCCAACAGGGACAATAATTCATCAATGGGGGTAGAAAACGGATCAGCAAAGAGGAAAAACGTGTAAGGATGAGTCGTGGATTCTAATCCAACCGGCCAGCCCTCTAGTGAAGCTACCTCACCCTCTATCTTCGGCGTTAACATGAATGGGACCACTCGCATGTCGGTGCTTCTAAGACCCCAGAGCACCAGACCTGGATGTTCTTCTATTTCTTGATCGGCCCCAATTATCCCTTGCCCCATGCACCCAACCAATGTCTGAGGACGAAGGGTCTCGTGGATGATATCGACCATGCGCTGGATTTCTGAGGAAAAGTGGGGGGAAAAAAAGACAAATGCGAGATGACACCCTGCTTCGCCTAACGCCTCATGCACTGATGCTGCCACCGCATGAGCGGCCAATTCAGGATGAGATTCTTGGGAAAGGGCAACATGACACTGCATCGTAATTAAATCGGATTTGAGTCTAGCAATCCCCGCCAAACGATGTCCATGCAGAAAGGTTGGTGAATTTCGCCCTCATTTCAGGCAGTTCCCATAAGACCATAGAAAATCCACCCTAGAGGTTGGTCGCTTACCGAGTTGGGGGGCGATAAACATTTAAAATCGAACGGAGTCGGTCAATCGAGATCGCCTCAAAACGTCGTCCATCTCTCCCGGTAACCGTTGTGGCTTGCAATAAGGCATTGAGAATGGCTTCCTCCGTGGCCTCCACGGTGGCTTGAAACAAGGGGTTTATATGCGTATCAGCAAGATGGGCCATAAAAAATGTCCGTTCTTCCGGATAATGAGGAATGACATTACCGGTGGAAAACGCCAAAACAAAATCTCCACTGCCATGATGGGAGATTGACCCGGTTCGTGCCAATCCTATGGTAGCCCGGCGCGAGAGCCTGGACAGTTGACGTGCATCGAGGGGAGCATCCGTCGCAATGATAATTATGATGGATCCGCTGTCCTGTCGTTTTTGCGGGAAATCTGCTGGGATTTCGCCAGGAGTCGCCATGGTCGATTCTTGCGAGTTTTGTTGGGAAACGGTTGCCAGGTCCGTATCATAGACTTGGCCCACAGGTACTCCCGAGATCATGAATTCATGCCGACGACCATGGTTGGCATTCACCAACACCCCGACACGATATCCTCCTTCTTCGGAAGGAAGTATTCGGGAGGCGGTACCAATCCCTCCTTTAAATTGATAGGACACCATTCCCGTCCCTGCCCCGACCGACCCCTCTGGAACAGGACCTATCGAGGCAGTCTCCAGGGCGCGTACCACATCTTCCGAAGACACATGCCTTCCCTGGCTATCATTCAGTCGACTATCGTCGCATTCAGCCACAACAGGAGTGAGGGTATCATCGGATATCCCAATACCGGGATAACGTTGCATCATCCAGCTCATGACACCATCTGCCACACGAGGGACATTCAACGTATTCGTTAATGCAATGGGATATTCCAAAAACCCTGATTCCGTCACCCATGCTAACCCCGTCATTTCCCCTGTCCCATTTAACACAAACGCTCCAGCTGGAACTTTGTGATGCCAGACATCTTCACGCGGGATAATAACAGTCACACCAGTCCGAACAGGGCCTTGACCTACCTGCAAGGCTCCATTGCCTTCATAGATGGTGACATGCCCCACCTTGACCCCTTGGACATCCGTGATGGCATTCATTTCGCCAGGAGAATACCGGCCGATGGTAATCCCAAGATCTCTCACATGTGGACGGGGTTCTAACTCCATCAGGGCGGCCGAAGGGTTGGCCAATACCGCAGGGGGGAACCATGCCCAGCTCAGCCCTACTATGCAAAAAAGGCAGGTCTTTACGCCCTGACGCCATCTGAACAAACGCATATTGCCAGTCCTACCTGTTCTCAAGCCCAGTTGCCCATAACAATGAAAATGCATTTACACGATTGATTGAGGAAATGACGGAGACGTCCAGGAAAATTCTTTCTCATACATATGGTAGGCAGTTTCTTGAAATCCAAGTTTGGCATAGGTTTGGTGGGCTTGAATATTTTTCTCTTCCACATAAAGACGATATCCGCAAATGGGCTCACGGTTCAAATGGGCTTGGCCTTCCACGTATTCATAAAGTTGCCGAAAAATATGCTGTTGGCGCTGGTCTGGATGCACATACACACTTTGAAGCCACAAAAAATTCCCGTTTCGCCAATCGCTCCACTCAAAGGTAATCAATATCTGTCCAACTACAATGAGTCGGCCACTTTGAAAAGACTTTTCTGCAACCGCATACCATCCCTTACCAGCATCTTTAAGAAGTGCCTTTACACCAGACTCAAGAACCTGTACATCCAACGTTCGATTTTCAGTTTCTTTGGCTAAAGCCATATTGAAATTTACAATAGTATTCAGGTCAGACATCGTTGCTCGCCTGATAAAGACTGGGGATGGTTTATTCACATCTGTTGACAGGTTAAGTGTCCTTCTTCGCAAAGTTTGCTGCTGACAACCATCCTGGTTGGGGGCGATAGAGTCCCGCAGAAAACTCCATTTTCATTGCCTCTTCCGGGCGCAACTGAATTCGATTTACGCTTCCTTCTGGGACAAAGGCCAGATAGCCGGTAAAGGGATGGATTGCTGTTGGAACAAAGACCATCATGAGAGGTCCTTCGGGAGCAACTTGCAGCTTATGTGGGGGTAATCCCATGTCAAAACCTAATGCCCAAAGCCCGTCACGAGGAAACGGAAATGCGACGACTTTGCTTTGACCAAACCGATCACGGAACTTGATGACATCCGCCATACTTTTTAGGGTATAGTAAATACTACGCACGAATGGAATCCGCTCTAAAGAATTTTCCAGTTTTCGATGAATCCGCTGGCCAAGTAAATGGGTCGTTCCCATGCCCACCCAGAGGACCAGAAGACAAAAAAAGGTAATACCTGACCCGGGAATCCTCACTCCATATAAGGCCCACACAATGTCTACCGTCATATGTTCTAAGGCTTCGAGTAGCGTATAGAGGATTAATAACGTTCCCCATGCCGGAATAATTAGAAATAAGCCGGTAAGGAAATACCGCTTGAAGGTATGGTCAGAAAGTCCATTCATACAATGAAAATAGGGCGGTCATTGAAATTGAGAGCAGTCTAGCAAAAACCTACCCACTCCGCAGCACCAGCGGCGCGACTGCGGATTGCTCACAATTCCGAATTTCCTGAGGATTTCTTGCTACAAACGAAGGTGGGTGCTACTGTTCTAATGAAAAAAGTGAGTCAATTTATTGGTACGTATTGAAAGGAGCCATAGAGTGCGACCTGAAAACACATCCACAGGAAAAGGCGAGATTCCTGCCGACCTATTGGCCATTCTCTGTTGTCCAGAGACCAAGCAGGAGGTGTGTCTATTGGACCAAACGATTGTGGAACGACTGAATAAACGGATTTCAAAAGGAGAATTAAAGAATAAGGGAGGGCGACCCGTCACTGAACAAATCGATGGAGGACTCCTTCGAACAGATAGAACAGTAGCCTACCCTATCCGCGATCAAATTCCCATTATGCTTATTGAAGAAGGCATCATCTTAGAGAAATCTGATCTTTCATCCATCTAAGGCCAAGGCCCCACAAATTCTGAAAAAAAGCCGTAACTGTTTTTGTGGAATGGACTTTTTATGAACCTTGAGTGCTCCGACCGCCTTTTCTAACCCACCATAGCGATCGACCAATCTGGACTACAACATAGATAAACACACCAAAAAAAATCCCATAGTATCCATACGATTCAATCGGCCAATTCTGTCCTCCATGCAAGAGAAAGCCCAAGGCCACATGAGCTCCTAACCCTAAACATAGGGCTAAGATAATCCATTCACGGACCATTGTTTTTCGGGACAACCCCATGCTAGTTCCGAGTACAAAGAGCAGTTTGGACCATCCCACTAATGGCCCAACTGGTAGGTAGGCAATTACACAGGGCTTTTCGTTGATTCGATTTCCGTGGCAGTGATCAAGCTGATCAGGTAATCAGTTACAAAAATTAGTGCTTCTTCTCTCCCATCAGCACGGCGCCCCTTTTCCCTGCGTTGTATGGAGAGTTCGTGTTCCAGATCTGACTTGACGTCCCCTAAAAGCTTCTGAAGAGAGGCCGTAGTCAGATTCATATCCACATCCTCTAATTCTTGACATCGGTCCAGGACCCAATTGAGCCCTTCTACCCGACCAAAATACCTTTCTTGTTCAGCTGCATCGATTCGGGCCATGGTTGAGGCAAATGCTTGCCCTTCATAAATGAGATTGTAAAAACTCGCCACGGCACGATGTAAAATTGAATTCATTATCCGTTCCTCACAAAAAAATTGTTGTACTTTCTCTTCGATTATATACTGCTATTCATAATCCTTCTAGGATTTTTTCATTTTAATTGTGCAATGAGGATACTTTTTATTGTTCCCGGTATCTCTCAAGTAAATAATAAAGGATGAAATTCGGCCATAAACCCATAATATAAGGGAGCAAATTGTTTCAGGCTGTTGGGACTATTTTCTTTGAGACGTTTAAAGAAGAAAACCTGGTGGGTCGGCTCCATTTTCTCTAAAAGTTTCCCCAATTCCGGCATTGAAAATTTGCCTTGCGGAACACTTAGGACATAGTGAACCAGACGTTCCACAAATTGATGCATAATATACTCACTGTCCAAATATTGTTTCGGAATTTCCCCATTTTTAATGATTTCACCAAAAGAAACAGCTTGGGCAGAAAAGGGGAGATCTTCTATGGTTTTTGAAAGTTTCGTCACGTTTTTTAAGAACCCTTCACTGAAGTGAACGGCAAAGAAATCAACATTTTCATGTGGTTAATATATAATTGTATCAGGGGTCCCCAGTATATCAAAACCTTTTTGCCAACTTTCTTACCACAATATTTGCAAAATTTCCCTGTACGTCAAAAATGTTTGCACATTCGTCCTGACCCACTCTAACCACCAAATCCTGTCCGAGTCTATTTCTAGGAAATGGGCGCCAAACAGCCAAAAATTAAAAATATTCATGTCATTCCTCTGACTGACCTCTATACTTCCTTAAAATTTCAATTAAAACAGAATAAAAAATGGGAAAATATTCTACAATTACATGAAAATCCTGATCAAAAGTCTTTATCTCTATACTGCTCTCGTTGAAAGTGAGACCACCTTTAAGACATCACCCAGATCTTAAAGGAGGAAAGCCATGGGCCACTAGGAACCAATTGAACGCTGAACAGCAAATTGACGAACCGCTCTCGTCTTACTCGTACTGAAATGGGAAGAATCGGTGGCGGAAGCCGCCCGGCCACATGGCCTGACGGTCAGGGACGTAAAAGGCTGGCAAAACCAGTTTATTCGTGCGGCAGAAAATGGCTTGCGGCGTCGGCCCAAGGACGAGGAGGTGCTGAAAGAAGAGCAGATCAAAACACTGAAATATAAGATTGGGGAGTTCGTGTTCGAGAATGACGTGTGACGGAAGACCTTGCAACCGTACCCTTTAGGGCGGGAGATGGCAGACGCGTGGGAGCCGCGATTCCGGACATCTCGCAACGAACCGCCTGTTGTCTTCTCCAGGTCAGCCGATCGGCGATGCATCGGCTGACCAAAGGGTTAATCTTTCAGATCTGGCGGTTTCGACAGGCCTGTCGAGCCTCCGGCTTGGCTCAAGAGTTTATTACTCCATACACCCCGCAACAGAATGGGCTCATTGAACGGCTTTTTCAAAGTCTCAAAGAAGAGGGCGGCTGGCAACATCGTTTTGGCAGATTTAAGGAAGCGCGTCATAAGATCAACTGCTGGATAGCGATGGAACCGGTGCGACCTCATCAAGCTTTGCAGTACCTGAGTCCTCAGGAATATCGGCACCAACAAGACTTACAGTTGGCGTGATTTCGCGGAAGCATTACATCTTTTCAACCTACGGCTAAAAAATAAAACCCTTCAATTGGAATCGAGCATTGAACCCGGCACTATTAATACAAGTTTATTATAAATAATAGGAAGAAGGTTGATGGGGAATTCAGAATCAATTAATTCTTTCAGAATATACTGGCATTTCCCTTTTTTAATGTAATTCTCTTTGGAAGAAAAAAATTTCGAACCTGGTAGTTTTTAAAGTACGAACCTTATCCTTGACATTATAATATTCAATTTATTCCTCATGCATACCTAAAATTTAACCCACTTTAATCCAAACCAGGTATCTCGACTGAAACTATGTAAAATTCAAACCATTTCTGTTAGTCCGCAACTTACATAGTCTTCCAAAAATTAAAGGGATCAGTTTCCCCCATAAAAAAAGCAGGGGGCGACATCTGTCGCCCCCTGCTCTTCGGTCTCCCCTCTGGGCTTCCGCTTACAGCCAGTTCACCCGCTCCGCCGGGCGGATGTAAATCGGCTCTTCCACTTGCTGCCGCACCGCTTCCTTGCCCGATTTGTTGAACCCCAACACCGTGTCGTTGTACATCTCAAACTTCCGCCCATGGATTTGGGTTTCGAACACTTTCGGTCCCGGAATCACGTCATACCGGAAGATGATCTGTTGGCTCGCCCGCCACAACTGCAGCACCGCCAACAATTCCCGGCTCGGCACCAGATACTTCTCTATCGCATTATCCACTCCCGGCCCGAACATCTGCCGGATGTAGCCCCGTGGGGCTTGGCGTGGGGGAATGTAGAAGCCATTGGGCTCCGTGCCCCATTGCGGATACAACGGCAACGCCACTTGTTCCACCCGAATGGCATAGTACAACGGATTCCAGCGATCTTCCGCCCATAACCCGTCATCGCCCACCTTCACCAGCCCTTGCAACCGGATCTTACCCACGCACGCCGCCATACATCGGGTTTCCATCGGCTCGCCCCCCGTGAGGGGGTCTTTGCCCTCGACCCGCGGATAGCACGCAATACACTTCTCACTTACCCGCGTCGTGCCCCGGTACATCGGCTTCTTAAACGGGCATTGTTCCACACACTTCTTGTACCCCCGGCACCGGTTCTGGTCGATCAACACAATCCCGTCTTCCGGCCGCTTGTAGATGGCCTTCCGCGGACACGCCGCCAGACAGCCTGGATACGTACAGTGGTTACAGATGCGTTGCAGATAGAAGAAATACGTTTCATGCTCCGGCAAGCTGCTGCCTTGCATTTTCCACGGCTCTTCTTTCGTGAACCCCGTCTTATCCACTCCTTCCACGATCGCCCGCATCGAGGTCGCCGTGTCTTCATAAATATTCACAAACCGCCATTCCTGGTCGGTCGGGATGTAGCCAATGGCCGCCTGCCCGATCTTGGCCCCCGCATCAAAGATCGTCATCCCTTCAAACACTCCGTACGGTGCATGGTGCTTGCGGCCCACCCGCACGTTCCACACCTGGCCGCCCGGATTGACTTGCTCGATGAGCTGCGTAATCTTGACGTCGTAAAATTGTGGATAGCCCCCATACGGCTTCGTTTCCACGTTGTTCCACCACATGTATTCCTGCCCTTTGCTGAACAGCCACGTCGACTTGTCCGCCATCGAGCAGGTTTGACATGCCAAACACCGGTTGATGTTAAAGACAAACGCAAACTGCCATTTCGGATGCCGCTCCTCATACGGATACAGCATCTTTCGTCCTAACTGCCAGTTATACACTTCAGGCATTGTCGTCCTCCGTTTCTGTTGTTTGAAATATCAAGTGAACGAGTGGGGAACCCAAAGAAATTACTTTCTTTAGGCTCCCCTGAACACGTTCTTACACTTTAATCTTAATATGATCACCCTTCAGCCATTTGATCATGAACTCATTCTCCTGGCCTGGGGTAAACCCGGTCCGAACCGGCTCCCACGGTCCACGCCCGCCGATACCGCCGTCTTCCGCCTTGGTTATGCGGATCAGACATTCCTTCGGCGTCGTATTGACCGCATGATGGTCAATCGCAAAGCCCCATTTAAACTTCCAGCCCACGGGATGTTTGCCCGGCAACGAGTCGGTTTGATGCATGGGCATCAGCCAACTGCGGGTAAACGACTGCTGCGCTCCATACCGGAAGTTCGATTGATAGCCCGTGTCCAGCGCAATCGCCCGTCCATCCGGCCGGGTTTCATGCCCTTTCACCGACTTCGCGGTCGACACATACGGCGCATGCTTGGCCATCGTGACATGGTACGGGAACGCCGGGTTGTACTTCGCCCGGATCATTAACCGCGCCACCTTGTAATACGGGTCACTGGGCTTCCAGCCCCGATACGGCCGGTCCACCGGGTTGCCGTCGATGTAGACATAGTCCCCATCGTTGATCCCCCGATCTTTGGCCGCGGCCGGGTTGATATGGATTTGATGCTCGCCAACTCCTGGCGTCCGCTTATCCATCCGATAGGCATCCCCAAAGTTGGATTCATACATCTGCACCCAGTCATTCACCGACCATTGGCTATGCACCCGATGCCGGGTCTTCGGAGTGACGCAATAGAACTGATACCCCTTCTCCCAAAGCGGATTGGCGTACCGTTTAATTTCCGACCAGGGCAACTTGATGTTGCGGATGGTTTTGTCGTCATGATGTTGCGCCGTGATCGGCACCCCATAGTCATCCGGCCGGATATACGGATTGGAGGACATGATCGCATTCGGCAAATACGGGGTTGCCTCCGGGCCTTCCCGATGGACAATGAAGTTTTCCCCATATTCAATGGCTTCCGGCTCCACCCGGTAGGTTTCCAGGCGTCCGCTACGCGTCCACTGCGGTTTCGATTCGTTGACTTCTTCCCACAATGGGACGCGAGGATAGGTCCGGGTCATGACCATCCAGCCCTTTTCCGACTTCAACATCGTATCCGCGTTATAGCCATAGGAGCAGTTGCCCGCATCCAACAACCGTTGCAGATACACGTCCACGCGATTGTCATAGACAAACTTAAAGTAATCGCGGAACCGCCCATCCCCCGTCATTTCGGTGAGTTTAGCCGCGACGCCCGCGACCGTATCCAAATCGTTCCGTGTGTCATACAACGGCCGGATGCCGCCTTTCCACACCTGGAACCAGGGATTCGACACCGTCGCCGTATGTTCCGGATAGGTAAACTCCATCCACGTATTCACCGCAAATGACACGTCGAAATGGTTGACATCCGACGTCATCTCGACTTCTTGATTCACCAGACATTCATTATGCGGATCCACATTCTTGACCATGTCATAATGGTGCTTGGCATTATTGAGAATATTGACATTGGCCACCCACCGGAATTTACTCGGGGTCGGCATGTGTGTTTTGCCTGTAAACACCCGACGACCATACTTCGGCGTATTCACAATCAACGCCGTATCGCCGTGGTTCCAATAGCCGGGCTCCTCCCCATAATAGTAACTTCTTACGTGAATTTCCTTTCCATGGGCATTGGGGTCCGTCGTAATCTTGAACGGATCCTCTCCGGTATGCACTCCAAGACCGGATCCTGCCCACGGGGTCGCCGCCCAGGTTCCCGCCTTATAATTCCCGGACCAGGTATGACACCCGCTGCCGAATTTCCCAATATTCCCCGTATAAATGAGGTTCAAGGCCGCCGCCCGCCCATTTTGGGTCATGTGGAAATAATGACAGACGCCTTCCCCGTTGTGAATCGCAGCCGGTTTGACCGTCCCGATATCACGCGCCCACCGCACGATCAAATCTTTGGGAGACCGACAGATTTGATGCACCGTATCCAAATCATAGTCTTGGAGATGGACTTGATACATTTGGAAAATCGGCATCACGTCCACTTCCCGCCCACTGACCAAACGCACCCGGTGCGTCCCCGTCAAGGCCGGGTCAATGCCACTCTTCTTGAAATGCCACCCCACCAATTCACGATGAATGGGAACCGCTTGATTCTTGTTCAGATCCCAGACCATGAGGCCACCTAACCGCGCGATTTCTGCCGGTGTCAGCGTCTGCACTTTGCCCGAATAGGATTTGGAAAAATCGGGGAACTGATAATCTTTAATCACATCACGCGGATCTAAATACTGCAGGGTATCGGTCCGGACCAGGAGAGGCATATCGGTGTAGGACCGACAAAAATCCGCATCGAACAAGCCCTCATCTACAAGCATTTTACACGACCCTAAAAAGAAAGAGGCATCAGACTCTGGACGCACAGGAATCCAGTAGTCCGCTCGATAGGCCGTCGGATTGTATTCCGGGGTAATGACCGCAATACGCGCACCACGTTCAATGGATTCAAGTTTCCAGTGGGCTTCCGGCATCTTGTTTTCGACGAAGTTCTTGCCCCAACTGGTATTAAACTTCGTGAAGCGCATGTCGCTCAAATCCACGTCACAATTCTGGGTCCCATTCCACCAGGGCTGGGAAGGATCCTGGTCGCCGTGCCAGGTATAGTTATTCCAGTAGCGTCCGCCTTGCGCATGTTCAGGCGTAACTTTTCGTACGTAGGTATCCAATAAGGCGCCGCAGCCGCCATTCATCCGGGTGATGCCCATTTTCCCAATGATTCCCAAAACAGGCATGCCAGCCCGGAATTTCATGCTTCGAACTCCTGAGCCTTTCATCATCTCCAGCATCTCGGGCGGATAGCCTTGCTCCCGCAACCGTCGAGCCCCAGCCTCACCGCTATACCGGTTGGCGATGATGATCATGGCCTTCGCCAAATAGGTAAACGCCGTATCCCAGGACACCCGCAACATGTCGTCCAAATAACGGGCATTAAATTTGTATTTCGTCTGAATGGCTGGCGTGAACTCCGGGCTCCCGTCATCCATCCATTGCTTCCACCCCCGACGCATCAAGGGCCCCTTGAGCCGGTACGGTCCGTACACCCGCCGATGCATCGTAAACCCCTTCAGGCACATGCGGGGGTTATGCGCGAACGTCCCACGATTACCATAGAGATCTTCATAGGTCTGGTGATCGTAATTTTGCTCCACGCGCATGACGACCCCGTTTCGGACAAACGCCCGGATTCGACAGGCATGCGTGTCATTGGGAGAACAACACCAGGTAAACGAACTGTCATAGCGATATTGATCGTGGTAGACCCGCTCCCATGAACGGTCAGGATATTCGCCGAGAGGATTCCCGACTTCGATGACTGGCTGTAACGCCGTTAAGGCCAGCGCCTTATCGGCCAGTGCGACTGCAGCTACCGTTCCCGCTGAAACTTTCAAGAATTGCCGTCTAGAAAGAAACATTGCTTACACCTCCTAAGTGAGTGCAGGACATTAAGTCCATGATTTAATTCATCAATCCAAATTCAAAACTCTTTATCACCTCCTTTACATGAATGAAATTTGCCCAATTAAAATACTTAACCTTAATTATGATTTGTTAAAAATATACTAAGAACAGGAAAAGCAAGATTTGAACCTTTTTTAATTATTATAAAAATTTCATAAGTATTTGTTTAAATTATAAAAAATACAAAAACTAACTTTTGGGTAAAATGAATTGATCCAAAATGGTAACATTCACAATTTCCTTCAAATGATTTCCCTTTCTTAAAATCCTACTTACAAAAAATCATAAACACTTGAAAATTATATATAAAATTATTTAAAAATTACATTGCCTTAAATAGAGATACCAATTGGTAACAAATAATTAAAAGGTAACATTAATTTATTTCAAACAATTTTAACCAGCAACATTCAAAAATATCCCAATGCATAGGCAATTGAACCCCTAACGCAAATCCGCTCCAATTCTTTTGGTTAAATTTTCTAAATTCCCAACATTTTGAATCGCTTCCATTATGATCAATCGTCGCACAACACAATTAGGCGGATGAAGAGTCGTTTATAAAGGACTTGAATCAAATAAAAAAACGCACAGCCGGCATATTCCTCAATTTTAACGTCTGGATAAAACACCAATTTTTGGACAATAATGGCTTAGACTACAAGTACTGCACCGCGGCGAGACTGGTGTGCATATGTTTTGACCGAATGGGACCAAGATCCCATTGAGAGGAATCCACCACCTTCGAGGAAGCTTCCCACGGAGTGCTTGCTCTGTTCCATCCGGGGTAGTGGTAAAGACAAAGCCCCATCGATTGCAAATCCGATGGACATGTGTATCTACACAAATTCCTGGCATTTTATAGGCTAAAGTAACCACCAGATTAGCCGTTTTACGACCAACTCCTGGCAATGATAACAGGGCATCAATGGTATCAGGTGTTTTCCCGTGAAAATCCTTGCAAATCTTTTGGCTTAAGTCCTTAATTTGCTTGGCTTTTACGCGATAAAACGCAACCGGGAAAATGGTATTTTCTATTTTTTTCACCTGCATTTTAGCCATTGAAAATGGGTCAGATGAAATAGCAAATAACCTCTTGCTAGCCTCGGCGGTCACCTGATCACGAGTGCGCAAGCTCAAAACACAGGCAATCAAAATTTCAAAAGGGTCACTACCTTGTTCGGCAAGGTGACTAAGGATTGGGGTAGGAAGTGGCCTTATGGCCTTCTTAACCAGACTGAGGAAGACAACATTGTCATCCTCATTCATATTTTCCTTAAATTAGACTTGGAGAGAAAAATTGAGGAGAAATTGCGATGTTGCAGGCAAATAGTTACTGGAAGGCTAAAACATTCTATTCTTTGAAAGCCATTTTTGGCGACGACGTGCAGCTTCACGCTCTTTACCCTTTTTCTTAACGCTGGGTTTTTCATAAAATCTGCGCCGTTTCAATTCACGAAATAAACCCTCTGCCGCTAACTTTTTCTTAGCAACTTTCAATGCTTTTTCAACGTTGTTATTGATAACTCGTACTTCCACGTTTCCCTCAACCTAAAGATTAAATCAACATTTTACAGTTCAATGGCCTGCTACCGAGTCTGGCACTTTATCACGAGTTGGAATCCTATGCAAGACGAAAATAATTCGAATATTCAGACATTTTATTTTAAAATCAAGAGACTATGCGTTTTCAATAGCTTTGCCTAAAAAGACTGCACTCAGGAGTCTTTTAAGGCGGCAATAATATCCAATATCATTTTTTTGCCGTCCCCAAATAACATTAAAGAATTATCCAGGGCGAATAATGGATTAGGGATTCCAGCAAAACCAGGGCTTAAGCTGCGCTTAATCACCACAACAATCTTTGCCTTATCAACATCAATGATAGGCATTCCCGCAATGGGACTGCTTGGATCAGTCCTGGCTAATGGGTTCACCACATCGTTGGCACCAATAACCAGGACTACATCAACCTGATCGATGGTTTGGTTGATGTCATCCATATCCTTTAGGGAATCATAAGGAACATCGGCTTCTGCCATCAGCACATTCATATGACCTGGCATTCTTCCCGCCACAGGGTGAATGCCATATTCCACGGTTGTTCCGCGGCTCTCAAGGAGCGCAGCAAGGCTTGCCACCGGATGCTGTGCTTGAGATACAGCCATTCCGTAACCTGGAATAATGGCCACTCGCCGCGCCGCATCAAACAACAAGGCAACTTCCTCAGGAGATGCCGACTTAACTTTTCCGCCATACACTTCATCTGCAGTTTGGCCGCCCTCGCCCGAAGGCCCCATGACCCCAAACAAAACATTGGTCAACGAGCGGTTCATGGCCTTGCACATAATATGGGTCAGGATGATCCCGGACGCACCGACTAATGAACCGGTAATAATGAGGACATTATTGGAAAGCACAAAACCTGTTGCGGCGGCAGCTAAACCCGAATAGGAATTCAATAATGCGACCACCACAGGCATATCCGCACCACCAATAGGAAGCACAAGCAAAATTCCTAGAATAGATGCCACCCCAACCAACATCCAGTACAGCGAGAAGCTTTCAGGATTTAGGACCACCCCGATACTTAATCCCAGCACCAATACAGCCAATATTGAATTAATAACCTGTTGACCGGAAAACAATACCGCGTTTTCGGAGATCAGTCCCTTCAGCTTTCCAAAGGCTACCAAACTACCCCAAAACGTCACGGCCCCGATTAAACCTGATGCAGCTGTGGCAATGGTTAATTGAAGAATGGGTGAATCTGTTAAGGAAGAACCTTCAATCAATGCGGCCCCAGCCACAAAAATCGAGGCAGCGCCACCAAACCCATTTAAAAGGGCGACCATCTCGGGCATGGAGGTCATCTCTATGCGCAGCGCTAACACCGCTCCAATAGCGCCACCCACTACCATTCCCAAAATAATGTACTCATAACTGACAATGTGTCGATCAGTAAGGGTCACTATCACGGCCAGCAGCATTCCACAGGCACCCAGAAGATTCCCGCGAACTGCCGTTCGAGGATGGGTAAGCCCTTTCAAACCAAAAATAAACAGGACGGACGCAACGAGGTAAGAAAAATTTATAATAAAATCGTACATATAGTTTTAATTCTTCTTTTTGAACATGGCCAACATTCGGTTCGTCACCATAAACCCACCAATCACATTGATGCTCGCCAAGACCACAGACAGAAAACCCAAAACTGTAGTAACCCACAGTTCGGTTCCTGTAGAAACAATGGCTCCCACTAAGGTGATACCTGAGATGGCATTAGAACCTGACATTAAAGGAGTGTGAAGAGTGGGTGGGATCTTCGTGATGACCTCGAAGCCCACGAAGATCGCGAGAACAAATACTGTAAACGACATGAGAAACATTTCCATAGCAATTCCCTCGTTCTTACGCCGATTGAGCTGGAAGCCCCAATAACTCTCGAATGCGCGGCTGAACAACTTCCCCATTTCGCGTCATCATGGTTTCTTTTGTAATTTCGTCGTTCATATCAAGTTGAATCTCCCCTTTTTTCACTAAATGGAGGAGAAAGGTCGCCACATTTTTGGCATACATTTGACTAGCATGATACGGAACGGTTGAGGACAAGTTTTCAGGACCATGAATAGTCACACCATCCACTACAATAGTATGGCCAGGCTTGGTCAGCTCGCAGTTCCCGCCTCGCTCTGCAGCCAAATCAACAATCACTGACCCTGGAGCCATAGCCCCAACCATATCCGTCGTAATAAGAATCGGTGCTTTTTTCCCAGGCACGGCTGCCGTGGAGATCACTACATCACTGGCGGCAATGACTTTTCCTAATAACTCTCGTTGCTTTTTGTAAAAGGTTTCATCTTGGGCTTTGGCATACCCCCCTTTATCTTCCGCCGCGCCCGTTTCCAATGGCAACTCAACAAACTTGGCACCTAAACTTAAAATCTGTTCCTTGACGGCAGGCCGAATATCATACGCCTCAACAGCAGCCCCTAATCGCTTGGCCACAGAAATGGCTTGCAATCCTGCAACCCCAGCGCCAATGATCAAGACCTTCGCAGGGGTGACCGTTCCGGCTGCGGTCATGAGCATTGGAAACATTTTGGGCAGAGAACTGGCGGCAATCAGTACCGCTTTATAACCAGCGACTGTGCCCATGGAGGAAAGGATGTCCATGCTTTGGGCACGGGTAATGCGAGGCATCAATTCTAATGCAAAGGCCGTGACCTCACGAGAGGCAAGGTCTTGAACCGATTGGGGGACGGTCAAGGCTTCGGCCATTCCAATTAGCATCTGTCCTTTGCGAAAGCCGGCTAAGTCTGATTGGCCTTCGGTAGGGTTAGCCCCCAGCAAACGCACCTGAACCACGCAATCAGCCTTTTCAAGCACTTGTGCGCGAGAGGAGGCTATAGTTGCCCCTTTTTCGATATAGGTGGAATCAGGGTAACCGGCTTGCTCACCTGCCTCGGATTCCACAATGACATCCATTCCCCCTTTTTTCAGTGAGGGAAGCACGGCTGGAACTAGAGCAACACGGTGTTCACCAGGATACGTTTCTTTCAGGACGCCAACAATCATAGGGGCATATCTCTAAAAATAAGGGTTATAGAAATTTTACAAATTTATTAAATCTGCCGGGAATTTTAATGCTCCTTAACAAACCCTGTGTTGATATCATAGGGATTCAAAGAGAATCAATGTGTCTTTGGATCTATAAGGTGAATGAGACTAACGGCCCATCGTGTTAGGCAAGACCGAGGCAACACGCCTCATAGCCAATCAACAGAGAAATCACAGGAGAGGTAGCCACGGGTTCCGCGACCAAAAGAAACTTTTCACTCAACTACTTTTCTTTGAATAGAATGCCTGCGCGATCTCAGTCGCCAGAAATAGCATGGCACGGCTATGGGTATAGCATGCATGGCCGAATAAATGTTGTCGAGGAGACTCCTCCGCTTGCACCCCATATTCCACCAACAAACATTGTCCGTCATTAGCACATCGTGTGGCACGCCTGGTACATTCCAGCCACCGTTCAAAGCCGTCATAGGGTTCAAAAATTTCCCGGAAATCAACATTGGCCTGCTCGGCCTCAGGGTTATTCGGAACCATGTCAGTTCCAGCTACAGCCAATTGCTGTACATAATCACCTCCAGTTTGATAGGGCACTTCCCACGCAATTTGAGGTAATTCCATTTTAGCCAACCAACGCTTGCCATCCGTTCGAATTTCACGATGATTCACAAAATGAAGTAGATGACCAACCCCATCGATATCCCAACCATAGCGAATCGGTGTCCCTAGCGTGACAACATCGACCGCTGCTCCATTTAACGCCACTTGATCCATTACAAGACCATACATACATTCGAGTTGGGCTACGGACCGATCCGCTGAAGGGCACGACTGCCAGTATTTGGCCAAAATCTCGAAAACGCGCGCCCTCGCCTCTGATTCCCCTTTGGTGAGAATATTCGACAATAAAGCCAGGACCTGCCCAGCATGACCATGACCGACGAGAAGAACCCGATCATCTTTTGTTAAGTCAAGACTAGAGCCCCATTTTTGAAGATACATTAAGAGGTGAATGGCGGCTTCGACTCGGCCAACATGATGATTTACCGAGGACCAAATGTAGCGATTACAAGGAATAGATTTCTCGCTCGCCGGAGTCAGGGCGAGTTCAATATTCCTTACATACGACGAAGAAAAATTCCCTATTTCCTGAGCGAGCAGGTCCAACCTTTTGTGCGTTGCTTCATCATCTGACACAGGGGGGTGGAGGGAATCTCCTGGGAAACAAATACCATTTGTGGCAGGGCGAAGAAGAGCCAGCAATGATTCTAAACCAGATATTCCCCGTGAATACCCTCGTTTTAAACCTCCAACCTCATCTAACCTGGCAGCTCCAAAGAGATCCATAAAGGGAAGACCCTGGAGAAAGAGTACCCCCTTCACTCGGGATTGGGCCATGTGTTCGCCAACGCCAGCCATGGCTTGGCCCCACTCAGGAGAATCCGGAGCCGCTCCAGGCTGAAAGGTTCGATAGCCCACCCGTGCACCAGGGTCCGACTTTGAATAATTGGCATGTTGGAAATTATTTTCGTGAGGCATCGCGAACCATCCCTACTGTGAATACCCCCATTCATAATGGATACCCCAGACCGAGGGCAAGAGAAGCTTGAAAATTTTTGGGGTCCTTTATTATGGAAAGAAACGCCTGGGCTTCTCAGTTGGTTGACCGCCTGAAAATCTGCATGATAAGTTCAAATCCAACCACTCATCTGACAGTGGAGGAGAAGTTTCCTACTCAGAGAATGTAAGGTTCATTCCCAATTTCATCTATATTTTCTTTTCCTGGAGCAGGGCAGAAATTATGAGCACTTCCCAAATACCTACCCCCCAACATCGTCGTGGTAAACGCATGCGGTGTTTTTTCTTCGCATGGAGTTTGGTCTGGCTTCCGCTAATCGGAGGAACAGCTTCGATTGCTTCTGCCACACAAGCCGAACACATTATTCTGGTTGTATTGGAAGGGATCAAATCATCATCCATCCAAAGCGGTGCGACCCCAAACCTGGCTCGTTTAGCTAAGGAGGGAGTGGTGACCTGGGCCGCTCACTCCATTGCTCCACCTCTCACTGTTCCGGCGATGGCCTCTCTGCTCACCGGACTTCAAGTCGAGAAGCATCGGGTGACCGCCGAATGGGAAACATACGATTTTGCACGTTCATTTATGCGTTCACCCACAGTCTTTGATTACATGGATCTGGCTGGCGGAAAAGACACAGGCGTCTTTCTTATGGATGAACGCCTCTATCAATTGATTCGACCTGAAATTTACGTCGATTCCCAAGTCTGTGGCTACACCAAACCCCAATGCACGCCTGAAAGAGCGTCGGCATACATCAAAGACTTTTTAAAAAAAGTCACCAGTGAGAAAGGCTATGGCTTCCGACTTTTTGGAGTACCAAACCTCTTATTAGTCCACCTGCCTACGGCGGTGAAGGTCGGACAAAAATACGGGTGGGATTCCGAAAAATACTCCGATGCCCTAAAGGCAATCGATACTACTGTGGAACAAATCATCCAAACGTATAAAGAACTTGGGGTATTGGACAAAACCATGGTGATTGTTACTGGCTTGAATAGCGGACCCCTTTCCTCCCCAGGAGGAGGCGTGAAACCAGTCTCTACCAGTCCTACTTCCCCTGAGTTAGATGCCACCGTCCCATGGATTGCCTGGGGCGCGAATATTAAGAAAAATCACCCCATCACCCAATCAGTCTCTTTGTTAGATACGGGAGCAACCATCATGTATGCCCTCGGGCTTGAAACGTATACAGAATGGGACAGCCACGCTATTGGTGAAATTTTCCAAACCGTTCCAGAACGACGGACCACCGGCAATGAACCATAAAACAAACAATAAAACCATGATTCGAATACATTTTCCGCGTCAATTCACACATATCGTTTTCTGCCTGTTGCTCATGGGAATTTCTCCACTGCTTATTCAGCTCGGGCACACCGCAGACTCTAACAACCCTTTGTTGCGACAATTTCCAATTACCGTGAATCCGAGCGCCCTCGCCCCTCCGACATGGTGGCACGTACCCGGCATGACGCCGTTGATTTGGACAAAAGATCCCATTAGTAGTGACGCCTACAAAACATCCGAGACCAGAACACTGAACCTCAAGCCTGGAGAATATCGCTTTGGGACTTTTACGTTTGATTTCTTATTCAAGGTCACCTTATCCGGGACCTTGGAATTCTCTCCAACACTTGATCAATGTGTAGACGGACGAGGAACACAAGTCCTGACAATTCGTTGTAGCCATACGCAACCCTATCCCCAAGAACCGGACTACCCGAAATAATCGGAAGGGATAAGAAGGAAAAAAATGTCGAATTCTGTGCAAGACTGGATTGATGCCCTGGAAGATGCCGATGATGCCACCCGAGAGGAAGCGGCCAAGGCCCTTGCGGAAAAGGGTGACCCGAAGACGCTAGAACCCCTTCTGACCGCCCTCGAAGATGACTATTGGTCGGTTCGATCTCATGTCGGGTGGGCTTTGGCAAAAATCGGCGGAGAAAAAGCCGTTGAAGGTCTCATTACACTTTTCAATGACAATATGATGGAAGTACAAGCTGAAGCAGTAAATGCCATGGCCTCCATGGGAAAAAGCGTCATTCCGCAATTACTGACTTGCTTAAAAGACAAACGATGGCGGGTGCGCGAACAAGCCGCGAAAACGTTAGGCGAATTGCGTGACCCTCAGGCCGTCCAAGGCTTGAGCCTGGTGTGTCGTGACCGAGATGGTGCAGTCAAGAGTGCTGCAGCCGAAGCATTAGGAAAAATTGGAGACCCCAAAGCCATACCAACTCTGATTAAATTATTTAAAGATACATCCAAAATCGTGCGGGAAACCGCCGGAACCGCATTGATGTACGTTGGAAAAGAATCAGTCGATGCGCTTCTGGAATCCCTCAAAGACCCCCATTTCGTTGTGCGCTGTCACGCCGTTCGCGCGCTAGGAGGCATGACCACGGATTACCAAATGGGACGGGTGTGGGTACGTGAACCACGTGTCGTCGATGCCTTGATCGATATGGTCAAGGACCCTGACCGAGCCGTTCGCGAAGATGCCACAATTGCTTTGGGCAATATTGGAGATGCACGTGCGGTGGATGCCCTCATAGAAGCCATGAAAGATGGGACAGTAAAACGGCATGCAATCGCTTCCCTAGGCATGATCGGTGATCCTCGCGCCTACCCTCCCGTCCTGGACGCCTTAAAAGGTAAAGGGATACATCAGGAGGGGAAGCCAACCCCTGGCTGTATTATCAGCGAAGACCTCTTAATTAAAGAAGCGGCTGCCACAGCCCTTGGCCATTTCCGACATCCCAAAGTCATTCCGGATTTAGTGCTGTTACTCAAAGACCTAGTCCTTCGTGATTATGCCGCCAATTCCTTGGTCTTGATTGGAGATGCGGCCATTGAGCCCCTGGTATGGTTCTTCCATGACCCGGATTTATCGAAGGTCCAGCAAGAAAGCGAAAGGGTTTTGGCCTTTGCTACTTCTCGAATGACAGCAGGAGGTGCTCTCAAGAAAACGATCCTAGATACCCTGGATAAACTCGGGTGGAAACCATCAGAAGGCATCAGCAAAGAGACCAGAGAGATTGAATATACCGATACTTCCAATGTGTTAGGTGAGGGAGGAGAGGGCCGCTTTGGCAAGAGCGGGGACTTTGCCATGCCGGCCAAACCACCTAAAATCGAACGGTAATATACTCCAATTCCCGTGTCGGAATGTGACGGGGCTCCGCTCCTGACGGATGCCCCTTCCTCAATTAGTCTCGCCGGAAATGCAAAATTCCCCAGCTGAGGTGGCCACTTTTCCCAGCCTCTACCCAATGCTGGAGACCCACCTTCATATTAGCCAGATAATCCTCCGTACAAACCCGAATAAGCATATGATGTTGGGTGGTAAGTTCCTGAAGCACTCGCTCGTAATGTGAAGCAAGGTTCGCGGAAAGATCCTCAACTCCAACCTCTTTGAATCCAATTTTGGCAGCCAACTTCCGATAGTATTCAATCGATCCCAGTGAATCCAAATGAATACGATCTAAAATAGGTTGAAGCACATCGGGAGAACAGGTTGCACTCTTCATCGGATCGGTAAAAATAAATTGTCCGCCCTTAGCCAACACCCGGTGGACTTCCTGGAAAACTTTCTCCCGATCTCCGCTATGTAAAATGGCATCTTGCGACCACACCAGATCCACGCTCCCATCCGGCATGGGAATCGACTCAAAATTCCCGTCAATGACATTAATGGCTAGACTGATATTCTCCTTCTGATTGAGTTCTCTATTCCGCTTATTTTGGACTTCACTCAAATTCAGGCATCCAACCTGACATCCATATCGTCTCACAAGATGACGGGCGGAACCTCCGTACCCTGACCCAATATCCAATACCCGTGTCGTTGAATCAAGTCCTTTGACAGAAGCCGCCATTTTCTCCACGGTTCGTCGGCTGGCATCAAAAATCGAGTCGTTGTCGGATGCGTACAATCCAATGTGAATATCTTCGCCGCCCCAGATTGTGGCATAAAACCGGTCAGCATCCGAACTGTTGTAATAGGCCCGAGCAGTATCCACGGTGGGAGAATAATTCAGATTGCCAATCTTGCCCATGATCGTGGGGGGGCGTTCCTCATTTTTATAGCGTTTCTCAGCTACATGAACATAAAAATCGGGGTCCTCAACTTTATGCGTTTCTTGAAAATCCGCATAGGTTTTTACTTGCTGAAAGCCAACCTCATTCATGAGCCGACGTGTATATTCTTTCCGCAGCGGAAACATATTCAAATGAAACGCTTCGCCATCGGGAAAAGTATATTTGAATCTGGCAAGCCCTTCATCAACATGTTCCGGCTCCGCACTCACATTGTCTCCGCAATAGTAATACACATGCTTCGAGGTAAACCCATTATCTAAAATTCCATCATAATTTCTTTGGTCCAGAATCAACACCCCATCGTGCTTCAGCGCGGTGTAAAATTCGGCCAAGGCTTTTCGCCGATCCTGCTCGGAAAAGAGATGAGTCAGAGAGTTCCCCAGGCAAATCACCGCATCGTATTTATTGTGTATATCCCGGCTCAACCAGCGCCAATCAGCATGAACCGTTCGCATAATAAACCCAGCTCGTCTGGCATTTTCAAATGCCCGTGCTAACATTTCAGGACTGCCGTCCGCACTCGTCACTTCGAACCCGGCACGCATGAGCCGAATAGAATGAAATCCCGTTCCCGTCGCGACATCCAATACGCGTTTGACGCCCCGTTCCTTCAAAATTCTGATAAAAAAGTCCCCTTCACTCGAGGCCCGGGCATCCCAATCAATCAAGGCGTCCCATTTTTGCACAAAACTATGAACATACTCCTGTTTGTACAAATCCGTTTTTCGTTGAGCAATGGGATTATCCCCATATTTTTGTTTACTAACTGGCATCGTCGCTTTCTGAGTCATTAGGGGAAACCTCCTGGATGGCTACAGCCCTCACCACTGCTTGAGAATGATGGGTACAAGGTTAAGTAAAGGCTTGCGATTTAAACATTGCATTACAGTATTCAAGTGAAAAAACCCTCAAGGGCAAAACAGTAGTCTGTCCCTACGGACCAGAAATAAAATTGGGCTCCGCACTTCTCCTACGCGGGTAAGAAAGGCCCCACTGTTGTGTGTGAGATTCTCACACTAACTCGTTAGGCCCATCTTCGCAACCCCTTTTTGATGACGCTCTCATTCCTTCATCAACTCCCAAGTACCAAATTCAGTCGGTAGTCTTAAAACTTTAGGACGAAAAAAATGCTGCTTTTCCGCCACCTAAACAAAATTTGCCTACTCCTTGCCATTCTTTTCGGTTTGGCAATAAACAAAGATTTCCTTGTTCAACAATGCCAAGTATGGTAAGGCCTAACCTTCCCATTCATTTCTATCGCCCCATGAACCCACTGAAATCTACCACCCTTGTTTTCAATATCTCCTGCGCCTTCGCCTTTCTCTTTTTGCTCTGGGGTGCCTTAGCCCCGAAACATTTAGCAAAAATCACCGGGACCTTCCAAACGGCCCTTCTTGATTCCTTTGGCTGGTTATATGTCCTGGCAGCAACCGGTTTTCTTATTTGCGCGTTCTGTCTGATTTTTTCCAGATGGGGTGATATTCCACTTGGACCCGATGGGGCCAAACCTGAATTTCCTCTCCTCACCTGGTTCGCCATGCTGTTTTGCGCAGGCATGGGCATCGGTCTGGTGTTTTGGGGCGTGGCGGAACCCATATCCCATTTCCATGATCCCCCCATCGACGAAGGAGGAACACCCCAAGCCGCACGCCTGGCGCTGCAATATTCTTTTTTCCACTGGGGCCTACACCCCTGGGGCATCTACACCATGGTGGGCATGGCCCTCGCCTACTTTCAGTTTCGAAAAGGCACTCCAGGGCTATTTAGTGCAGGATGCCAGCCGGTTTTAGGCAGACATGCCACCGGGCCGATGGGAACGGCGGTAGATGTGGTCGCTGTTTTTGCCACGGTCTTTGGCGTAGCAACCTCCCTTGGATTTGGGGCTGTACAGATCAGCGGAGGATTATCCTATGTGTTTGCCCTGCCCAATACCCTCACCACTCAATTGGCCGTCATCGCCACTGTCACCGTGCTCTTTATGCTCTCCGCTCAAACCGGACTCCAACGAGGCATCAAATACCTTAGTAATCTGAATATGGTGCTGGCACTGACTCTCTTGTCGTTCTTGCTGTTTCTCGGCCCAACGCATTTCATCATGACCGTGTTTCCCTCGACCTTCGGAAACTACATCCAAAACCTTCCGACGATGAGCCTGAACCTCGCACCATTCCGAGATTCAACCTGGATTCACAACTGGACGTTGTTTTATTGGGCATGGTGGATCGCCTGGGCGCCCTTTGTGGGAACCTTTATTGCCAGAATTTCCAAAGGCCGGACGGTGCGACAATTTGTGTTGGGCGTATTGCTTGTTCCGTCAATATTTTGCGCATTTTGGTTTACGGTGTTTGGAGGAACCGGGATAGCATTAGAACTCTTTCAGGACGTGCCCTTGAAAACCGTCATGGAAAAGCAGGGAATCGAGGTTTTGCTCTTTACGGTATTGGAGGAATATCCAATGGGTACGGTCATGTCACTCATCGCCATTTTCTTGATCGGCACCTTTTTCATCACCTCAGCGGATTCCGCTACTTTCGTCTTGGGAACCTTAACCACGAATGGCAGCCTCAATCCCCCCAATCGGATCAAATTCACCTGGGGCATCATTCAATCCCTGTCGGCAGCCATCCTTCTTTGGTCAGGTGGACTCAAAGGCCTGCAAACCGGGGCCATCCTGGCTGCCTTTCCGTTTGTCTTCGTCATCATCATCCTCATCATCTCTCTCCTCAAATCCTTTCAGGAGGAAACCAGGTAGGCCTGGTGCGACAAAGGACACAATCTCTCAATAGTTGATTTGATCAAAAAAAATCGCTATTACTGCTAGTCCTTTCAACCCTACAAAAATTTACCTGTCACAGAAATATTAGAGAGGAATCAATGAAGTTAGACTCACTTCCAACAGAATTTACGCCTTACAAGCAGTTAGAGATTGCGACGAATAAACTGGTCGATGGTGTGGCATTAGTATCGGTCAATGGATTTATTCCGGTTTTAATTGGAAGAGGAGAAACTCCTGAAATATGGGTGACCATTCCTGCCGATCAACAGGGGAAGGAATGGCGTCCAATCGTGAGTAAAAATTCATCTTTGCTTGATGTGATAACCGTCACTGCCTTGGGAAAGAAGATCGAAGTCGCCTTTGCCGACGAGATTGTTCTGGAAGTCAAAGAAATTAGCGGGGAAAACGCCGAAATTACGAAATGCAACCTTCGGCCATTTGGCATTAATGTGTTTTTAGAGGACGACTGTCTGAAAGTCATGACGAACCGCTATTCAGGCAACACCATAACCGAGGCAGAAATATTCATTGATGTAGGGAAAGGATAACCACGGCAAGATCAGTCGAAATGCGCTCGACCAACCGCATATTTCTTGATGGTAAACCATCATCGTGAATCCCAACTTATTGCGGGGGCTTCACCCTATTAAAGGACGCACACCCAGAAAACTCCAAAGGGAGTCAGGAACGCCATTTTATCGTGCCCGTCTGAGGCCAACCAGGTTGCCTTTCCACTAGTCTTTGTCATCATCACCCTCACCTATCTCCTTTCTCAAATCCCTCAACTGTCGTGGCAAAAGACGGCAACACAGAAAATCACGTGTGACACGGAAGTCGGGGACACAAATGAAATGCATTCTCGATCCAGCGCTTTTTACAGGAAATTCTCGAGATGGATCCCGATCCACACCGTAAATCTGGAAGGCCAGAAATTTGAACTCTGAATGATCCAAGCACTTCTCATTCCGGACTTGCGCCATTTCATCTTTATTGTCAGAATGGCGATAGAAGGCCTCCCTGAAGGAGGTCAATGATTCCTACTTGACTCGAGTAAACGGCAGAACCCGAAAGGAACGATCATGACTGACCTTGAAACGCCCCTCCCACATATCACCACCACCGAAACCTTAGTGAGATTTTATGTCCTTCTCTCCCAATACATCGATCGATGCCTGGATGAGGCCACCAAGCGCTCACTCCCGGAAGGAGAATTTCAAAAACACCTGGCCGAGACTCACACCCAGGTGACGGAACTTCTCGCGACAAACCGGGTTGTCAAAAATAAGGCGGAGACAGAATTTCAACGGATCACCACGCTGTGTGAACAATTTTTGAAATCCCCAACCGATCAGGTCATTAAAGACAACCTGAACCACGAGCATGACGTTCTGAGAATAAAAATGTTAGCGTTGAGCGACCTCTTAGCGGTGTTTCGGTCGGTATAGGGTAGGTATTCAACCGCCTTCACAGGCAACCTCTCTTCTCCCTCATTGACCCCTCAAAAAATCGTGTGGTAACGTCGACCTTCGGGTTTTCCCTAATGGTAGGGAAAGGGGTGTGGTCTATATTCCACCACTTGGCACAAACATGGTCGACTCCGTCGCTGAACATATATCTGCGCTTGACGACGAGGATTGGGGGGTGCGTGAAGACGCAGCGGTAGCCCTCGGACGTCTTGGCGATCCCCGTAGCGTTCAACCATTGATTCGGGCGCTTCGTGACTCAGATCGGGCCGTACGGGAAGCTGCAACCTCAGCATTAAAAGCGCTTGGGGAACCGGCCATTCTCTCGTTAGGGTTTTGCCTTCAGGATGCAAATCTTCAAGTTCAGGAATCGGCTGCATGCATCCTGGCTGATATCGCTAACGAACAAGTCTTAGATCCCTTGTTGTCCGCGGCATTAAGTCCTAACTGGATTGTGCGAATGTCGGCAGCCAAAGGCCTCAGTCGCATCCAGAACCCCCAAGCCATAGATACGTTGATTTTGCTCCTACAGGATAAAGTGCCAGCCGTGCGAGAGGAAGCAGGGCGGGCCATTCAAGCCATCGGCAACACCAGCATTCCAAAATTATTGGAAAAATTAAAGGATGAAAACTGGAAAATCCGGTTGCGTGCAGTGGAAGCATTGGCCCTGTTGAAGCCCCTGGAAGCGGTAGGACATTTGATGATTCTGGTCCTCGAAGATTCCGATACTGCCGTGCGCCAGGACGCCGTGCGAGCACTTGGCCAGATTGGCGATCCCCGAGCCATTCCTCTTTTACTCTCGTCCCTTGCCCTCGACACGCCTTCGCTGAAATTGCCCTCGATTGAAGCACTTGGCCAAATCGGATCCACCGAAGCCATTCCCATGTTAATCGCGTTGGTCAATTCGCTACCCAAGGAAACCTACGAAGATCGCATGGAAGGATGCACCGACCCGCAATATAAAGAAGATCTTCCTCCCCTGGAAGCTGCCATCAGGGCCTTGGGAAAGATACGCGACCCACAGGCTATTCCCGCTCTTATACAAGCCCTGCAAAGTACGCTCCTGCGGACAGAAGCCGCCGAAGCCCTGACGCAATTTGGCCAAAAAGCCGTGAATCCGTTGTTAAAGCTCTTAAAAACCACTAAAAATGACAATCTCCGTCGTCATGTGTTGGAATCCCTTTCTCACCTCGGCTGGAGGCCGGGACAGATACGCATCTAACCGAAAGACCTGACGATGCCGAAAGAAACTTTCGAAACCATCATCTCTGAACTGGATCACGAGGAAGATTGGCGCCGAATGCGGGCCACCTCCACCTGCATGAAGGGGGGACCCAAGGCCGTCGAAGCCATTATTCAAGCCATGGCGACCGGTTCTACCCACTACAAGGTGGAAGCCGCAAAAATGTTGGCCCGCCTACGAGATCCCCGAGCCGGCCAGGCCCTCGCTCATGTCCTGAAGGATGAAGATGAACAGGTGAGACAGTCTGCCGTGGATGCCTTGGAACATATGGCTGGCATTTTGGATGAAGCCACCGCGGCTGCACTCTTAGAACATTTACGCGACGAAACTCTCCAGGAAAAAGTCACGGAACTCCTCGGTGTGATTCCCACCTCTATCGGTCCTCTGTCGGAACGGCTCAAGGATCCCGACCCAGCCATCCGCCTCCGGGCCGCAGAGATTCTCGCACACCTCCTTGATCCTCGATCGGCAAATGCATTTGTTGATGCCATGTCCGACCCCGATCTTCGTGACGTGGCCACCGATACCTTGCGCAAATTAGGTGCGATTCGAGACCGTGTCGATCAAACAATGGATGATCTGCGAGCGGTGGACGAATCCGAGTTAAAAGAAGGCGTGCGGCAGGAAGCGGTCATTCAACTGCATCGTATTGGCCGCCCAATCGTTGAAATTCTCATTGAATACCTGGAGGACGATGATTGGATCGTTCGGGAAGCTGCCGCTGATACCCTTGGCAAAATTGGCGATATTCGGGCGGTGGAACCACTCATGGTCAGGCTCCGGTCGGACAGCGATACGGGTGTAAAAGAGCATGCTCTTAAATCCCTTGGACTCATCGGCGATCCCCGGCCGGTTGAGTTATTCATTGAATCCATTCCCATTCGCCCCCTTCGTATACTCGCGGTCGAAGCCCTGGAGAAAGTGAAAGAAATCGAAGTCCTACGACCCCATATGGAATTATTTGCCAGATTAAAAACGGACCGGGATGGCCTGATTTCCTATAATTCAGGGGTCATCCTTGACAAACTCGAGGCTGCCACTGCACAAATGAGTATGGATGAAGAAGCCTGGGCCGAAAAGGAATAAAAGGAGTGTTGACCCATGACGGAAGGTAACCACGTAGATCCCTTATTGTCAGCGCTTCGTGATGACAATGAAGCCCTTCGGAATCATGCCGCCTCTCGGCTCGGAGAAGCTGGCTCTGAAGCGATTCCAAAGCTGATCAATATGTTCTTGGAAGACGATTGTGTGGTTCGTGAAGCAGCCACAAGCGCCTTGGTTCAAATTGGGGAATCTGCCGTTGATCCCCTGATTGAGGCGTTGAAAGATGATGAGGAATGGTCTGTTCGGGAACAGGCAGCTACCGCTCTCGGGAAACTCCGTGCGATTAAATCGGTGGAACCATTGGTCCAGGCCCTCCGGCACGACAAGGATGGAGGTGTGCGCACTGCTGCCATTTGGGCGTTAGAACGGATTGGGCATCCTGATGCGGTTCCCGCCTTAGTTGATGCCTTGATGGACGCGACCCTCCGTGAGGATGCCGCAAGAGTCTTAAAGAAATTGGGGGATTCGCGCGCGACTGATGCCCTGGTGGAAGGGTTACAGGCCTCGAATTGGATTGTGCGCCGACACGCGGCCGAGGCGTTGGGGAAAATTGGCGATCCCCGCAGTTTGGATCCTTTAATTCATGCTCTGGCTGATGAGGACTGGTTGGTTCGCCGCAATGCAGCCGAATCCCTAGCTCGTTTTAAGGATAGTCGAGCCATCGATCCCCTGGTCCCTTTACTCGAAGATGAAAATGAAATGGTTCGGGACACCGCCGAAGGTGCCCTGGCAAGCTTGGGATGGACACCCGGTTCTTCCCGATCATAACAACAAAAGCTCTTTTCGTTTTTTTAACTACAAATAAGGACACTGAACAATCATGGCAAATGAAGCACCCGCAAAACTCATTTCAATCGGCCCCAAAAGTGGCACGAAAAAAGACGGGTTTAATCTTGTGACTGAAAACGTCACTGCGATCAATCTTGATGAAAGACAAATCGAGGTCGAACTCTTGGCGTACGATGGGAAGACCGTCCTAATGGATGTCAGTGAAGAGGCGGTCGAAGACTTACAAAAGATCAAAATCGGTGACGGGGCGACTCTTCGCGTCGTTGAAGAAGACGGCAAACGAATCGTCAAAAGTTTTCGCATCCGCTCCAAGGACCCCAATATTCAACGAGCCGATGCTGCACTGCAAGATCTTACCGATTCTCACTGGCTCAATCGCAAGCATGCCATTGAAGTGCTTGGTGAACTCCGGGTGGAAGCAGCCGTGAAACCGTTAGTAGAAATGCTCAGCGATGAGGTGGGTGATGTCAGACAGCGTGCCTATGAGGCCTTGATCAAAATAGGCGCGCCCTGTGTTCCCGATGTCATTCCCTTTTTGGTGTCCGAAGAAGACGATCTTCGGCAATCGGCAACCGAAATTCTTCGAAAGATTGGAAAGCCCGCAGTCGAGCCTTTAGCTCTGGCATTAGGCGAGGCTGATGAAAAACTTCAAAAACGCATCATGAAGGTGTTAGACCGCATGGGCTATAAACGAAAATAGCGCAATCGGCAGGATACACCCAAAGCCATCCCATCACTTGCTCTACAAGCCCCGAAAGGCAACCGAAAACGTCTTGTGCCCGAATCCTGGCTTTTCTCGAAACAGGCTTCCCAACTAAGCTAGTCTTCAAGCACGAAACGTGTGTTGCGATCTTTTAGCTTTTTTGGGAAGGAGGGGCTCCCACGGTTTTTCGTCCCACCGAAACATAATGAAACCCCAGATCTTCCATCCTTTGGGGTTCATAAACATTGCGAAGATCGATAAAAATCGGAGAGGTTACTGCGGCCCGAACCCGGTCAAAATCCAAACTTCTAAACTGGTTCCACTCCGTAACCAACACCACGACATCCGCCCCTTCCATCGTGTGGTAGGCATCCTGACAGGGGATCATGGTGGGCAACACCTTCATCGATATCTCCAACGCCTCCGGATCATAGGTCCGCACGGTCCCACCCGCTTTCATGATCTGCTCTGCGAGGTACAAAGCCGGTGAATCCCGAATATCGTCGGTGTTGGGTTTAAAGGCTAACCCGAGTAAAGCAATGGTTTTCCCCCGCAACTCCCCGACCGCTTCTCGAATTTTCTCCATCATCCGGACTCGCTGCTGGTCGTTCACCCGTTTGGTCGCTTTGGCGATAGTCATCTCATAATTATTTTCATTTCCGATATTGATCAACGCGGCGGTATCTTTTCCAAAACACGATCCTCCATACCCTGGACCCGCATGCAGAAATTTCGACCCGATTCGTTTGTCTAAACCCATCCCTTTGGCCACCAGTTGCACATCGGCCCCAACCCCTTCACAGAGATTGGCCATTTCATTGATAAAGGAGATTTTCGTGGCCAAGAAAACATTTGAAGCATATTTGATCATTTCAGCGGTTGGAATATTAGTAATCACAATTGGCGTTTCAAGGATATACAAGGGGCGGTACAAATCTTTCATAATCGCCACCGATTCTGGACTGTCAGCTCCAATAACCACACGATTGGGCCGCAAAAAATCCTCAATAGCCGATCCTTCGCGAAGGAATTCAGGATTCGAGACCACGCCAAAACTACACGTCGTTGTTTGGTTCGCCTGAATAATCGACCGAATGCGTTTTGCCGTTCCGACCGGCACGGTGGATTTGGTCACCACCACCTTATATCCCGTCATCCGACTTCCCACATCTTTCGCCACCTGATCGATAAAGGACAGATCGGCTGACCCATCCTCACGGGATGGAGTGCCTACGGCAATAAAAATAACAAGGGCTTCATCAACGGCTTTATGTAAATCAGTGGTGAATCGAAGGCGGCCGGCCGTCAGATTTTTGGTTACGAGTTCGGAAAGCCCTGGCTCATAGAAGGGCACCTTGCCCTTTTCCAAAGCCGCAATCCGGCTGGCATCCGTGTCCATACACAACACATTCAAGCCAAATTCCGCAAAACAAGCCCCTGTGACCAATCCAACGTACCCGGTTCCTATCACGCTGACATACATGAATTTATCCTCCTTGATCTCAATATGATATTTCCATTTTACTCGGCTAAAGTCTTATTGCACTTTAAAAAGAACGAATTAGTATACCCTATTCGATGTTGCTTGACAGCCTCCAGGGTGCCAACTAGAATCAGTTCAAATTTTCCTACAGAGCGGGAATAGCTCAGTGGTAGAGCATCGCCTTGCCAAGGCGAGGGTCGGGGGTTCAAATCCCCTTTCCCGCTCCAACTTCAACCGTGTCCTTTCCGAATTACAACTTCTCTCTCCTTCGCCCTATTTCTCGGGCTGCCGAGGCTCAACTTTTATATTCATTCCGTCTAGGGGTTCCCACAGACCTTCCTCCTTGGTCGGCCCTGGAATTTTGACCAATATCTCTAAGTCCTCATTCAAATCTTTGAGAAAATCTTTCATTTGCCCGACTGTCATGGATCGTGCCTTTCTATAAAAATTGTTAACTACTCCTACCCTGCTGGCACCTCAATTCTTTCCTATACTACTTCAAAGAATAGGTGGGCCCTGACGGGTCTCATTAACGAAATTTTTCCCAGCTTCCCACACCCAGGGAAGTGAGTATTTCTTCCGTTCAATCGGTCACCATTATCACCCACCATGGGGTGGATTCTTCTTTCATCTCGGAAAACTGCCTCGCGGTAAAACTGCTGGGGACTCCCCCAAGCACCGCTCCCCGCCGAATTTCCACATAACGAAACCTGGGAGGCCTCTGAGTACCCTCATTCTTCACGACCCCAAAAGGCATAGAATCTCGCAGGTCAGCTAAGACGGAAAGGTCTTTTCTCTGTCCGACAGTCATTGAGGTTAATTCCTCATACACGCTTCCAAATATTGCAGGCAGAACTGAATTCGTAAAAATCTCATTTCTTGGACGGAATCGATCATCCGCTAACAATTGGCTGAGCACCTCCCAAAAGACCCCATCATCGATTGCTGAAAGAATACCCACACGACTTCGTTGAGCCATAAATTTCAACAATGCCAAAGGGCCCAAAATGTCAAACTTCCAATCGGGGAAGGTTAATGTCCGTCCTCGGTGAGAGACTTCTAATATGGGCTCCCCTTCATATCGGCTTTTCCGATAATTTCCCCGGCTGGATTGAAGATGCGCATGAATAATTTCAGGTGCCAAACGACTGGGTTCATAGGCAAAGGTGGGATTTGCCGGAGCATGGCAGGTACTAACGGTGTAACGGAACAACTTCCCTTTGCTCTTCGAAAATGTCTCCAGACCCATGCCCCCCCAAAATTTAAATCGTAATTCTTCTGACGTGAACCTCTGTAAGTAACGTTCACGCTCAAGGTTTTTGTGATAGACGCCGCCCACCCGTGACCCCGGCATCAACCGATCAAAGGCATGCAAGGTCAGCGGGGTACGTTGCGTCCGTAAGTATGGGACATAGTGATCCACCAATTCCTGTTCAAAGGACAAATCTCCAGCTCCGATATCTAACAGGGAGGGTGTTGGCGTCTGTCGTAACACGTCATAAGGATTAAACGCATCCCGAAGAATTTCCTCCCATCGTATCCCGGAATACACTTCCGGACTTTCCCTTTCTTCATTCACGTTCAAGATTCCCCATACCATGAGCGCGCGAACCGCCTTGGAAGGGGGAAAGCCGGTGAGGTCCTTGAGGATCTGATTTCCCTCCTTACTCCCGATAGGTTGTGAGAATTTTTGCAGGGCAGCAATTAATCGTTCTTGAATTGTTGGATCGAGAGAGGCCTCTTGAATATGTTGAATGAGGGCGGGAAGCTTGGCCTGAAGGGTTTCAGGAACCATAAATTTCCTACTCGCCTCCCAGTGATGGGGGGAGGATTCCCGACTTATTTTGATTCTCTCCCGAAACGCCGTTAATCCGAGTCTCTGGTCATCCATTGATGTGTATCCCTTTGACTGATGGCTAACCTAAATTCTTCACCCACCTTAGCCCCTCCGAATATCCTGAAACAACCGCATAGCTCCTAAAATATTGCCCACAAGGGAGAACTATGCTACACCTTGTTTCGTCATGGTCACGCATTATTTTCTACGTGCGAAACAACACGTTCTCTTCCTCTTTCTGGGCATCATTGTGATGAGCGCCACCGCCGGGTGTGCGACATCTCAAGCCAACCCGACCTTTGGAGTCAACCACATCTACGATGTCGACAGGCAGCAAGCAACCACATTCGACGATGTCCTCCCACAACTTTTAGCCGCCGACGTGATTTATATCGGCGAAGAACATTACACCCCTTCACACCTTGAGGCAGCCCAGAAAATACTGACTGCCCTCCTTGCCCATGACCGCCATCCAGCGCTAGCCATGGAAATGTTTAGTTGGGATGGACAATCCGGGCTAGACCGGTATAGCCAAGAATCCGAATATACGACAGAACAATTGGTTAAGGATTCAGAGTGGAACACGAATTGGGGGGGAGAGTTTGCCGATTATCAACCATTAGTGACCTTTGCCAAATCACATCAACTCAAAATTTTTGGCCTTAACCCGCCACGCCCACTTGTTCGATTAGTCGCCACGAAGGGACTATCCGAAGCCTTGCAAGACCCGGAAATGCGAAAATGGCCTATTCAAGAAATCGTGACCGATGATCACGCGTACGAACAATTGATTTTTGAACAAATTGAAGCCTGCCATCCTGGCTTACCAGACCACGTGTACCGCCGAATCTTCGAAGCATCCATCTTCCGGGATGAGGGCATGGCACAGATTATTACCAATTACCTCAACAGGCGATCCCGGACCGCCGGACCGTTGGTGAGCTACACGGGCGGCGGTCATATTCAGTATAAGACCCCCGTCCCCAAGCGAGTTAAACGAAAGCACCCCGGTGTCAAATCTATTACCATTTATCTCGAAGCATGGGATCCCTCCAAAGAAGAGAATGTTCGTTCGGAGTTGCAAGCCGGCATTGCTGATTTCCTCTGGCTTACCCCTTTGGGCCCTAAAGGCCTTCAACCCCGCTGCGGCTAACTAATAACACCAATTTTCTTAACGAAGGAAGGAGGTCTAACCACATGGGCGACCCGATTATCATTGCACAACGAACACCTTACGTTCTGGACATGGAAGCAGGAACCTATTATTGGTGTCGATGTGGCCGATCAAAAACCCAGCCATTTTGTGATGGGTCCCACACGGGAACTGATATTTCCCCCATCGAGGTGGAACTCAAAGAAAAACAAAAGGTAGCTTGGTGTGGATGCAAATACAGCAAAAAGCCCCCATTCTGTGACGGTACTCATTCCAGACTGGAATCGTAAAATCTGCTCTCGACTCATTAAACCAGCTCGTCTTTTCAGAATCCTTCGTGATCATGATTACGTATCATAAACTAACATGAATACTTTAATTAAATTATACTAGTTAGAAGCTTGCATCCATGAAATAAAATTTACTACAATCCTCCACGATTGTGGATAGTTGATTTTTATTTCGAAGCTATCCCCAAACATAAATTGTGTGAGATTTTTTTATAATGTCCGAAAGTGAGGATTTTCGTATGAATCGGATTACTTCCCTTCTCAGTGCTTTTCTCCTATTAGCCGCAAACCCTGCATTTGCCAATGAGCCAGGCGGAGGCTATGAAGGGATCACGGGCTTGTACTATGGAACCATAGCCCTTATTTTGGCCTATGGGGTCTATGACATTTTCTTCAAAAAGTCATAACGTCTCCCGCATTACCTAACATGCCATTTAGAGGATTCCCCTTCCCATTAAAGGGGGAGGGGTGCAGACTACTCTTGGGCCTGATGATTCCGCCGAGCTTTGAGTAAAGGCTCCAAGGTGCGAAAAACATTCTGAGCTACAATGGTATAGCCTTCCGCCGTGGGATGGATTCCATCCGCCTGATTTAAGCCAGGTTGGGCCGCCACACCTTCCAGGAAAAATGGAATGAGTGGAAGCGTCAATTTCTGGGCTAGCCGTTCATACTTTCCAAAAAATTCTCCAGTATAGGCTTCGCCATAATTTGGCGGAATGCGCATGCCCGCCAAAATGACCGCTACTCCTTCCTCCTGCAACCGGTCAATTATGCTGTGAAGGTTGAGATAGGTCTGTTCTAAAGAGAGCCCCCGAAGTCCATCATTGACGCCCAATTCCAATATGACAACCGTCGGCCGACTTTTTAATATCCACTCTACCCGTCGCACTCCCCCCGCTGAGGTTTCTCCGCTGACTCCAGCATTGACCACCTCATAATGAAATCCACCCTCACGCAACTGTTTTTCCAACTGAGCCGGATAGGATTCGTCTGATGACACGCCAAATCCAGCCGTTAAGCTATCGCCAAAGGCCACAATTTTAGGCAGAGATTCGTTCTTTCGCACCGAAGGTTTGGATAAGGATCGATCGGGAGGAAATTGAGTCCCAGAAATTTCCGTGTCTGAACTATGCTTCATGGGCTCTGGTATACCGGTAGACGGACTTTCCTGAGGGTCACACCCCCAGATTCCCAGACAGAGGAGCACAAGGACTGATAGGATACATGTATGCATAATAGCCGGGTAATAACTCTCATCTCTATTATTCACCATTTGGACCCATTTGTGTAATCAACGTGAACGTTCCTGCATCGTCTGTACCCCCTTTGCACCCCCTCACTCCATCATCTCAGGTCCTCATTTCTGTCAATCACCTTGAAATGGAGCTTCAGGCAGCCAATCAGTCCGTCAAGATTTTACAGAACATATCCTTTGAGGTCCTCACTAATGAGGTCGTCGCTATTGTCGGTCCATCGGGAAGCGGGAAATCAACACTTCTGGGGTTACTTGCAGGCCTCGACAGGCCAACACAGGGGTCTATCCGCATCAACCAGACCGATATCACGACCTTAACCGAGACCGAAATGGCACACTTTCGCCGCAAACACATTGGCTATGTATTTCAAGCCTTTCATCTCCTTCCCACATTGACGGCTCTGGAAAATGTGGCTCTCCCATTGGAATTGCAAGGCATATCCACGGGCACAGTACGGGCCAAAGCACTTTTACAATCCGTAGGCCTGGAACACCGTCTCCACCATTATCCGGTTCAACTCTCGGGTGGCGAGCAGCAACGAGTGGCCTTGGCCCGAGCCTTTATTGTCCGGCCTCCCCTCCTGCTGGCCGACGAACCCACCGGCAACCTGGATAGCTCAACCGGCGCAATGGTCATTGATCTTCTGTGGGAACTTCATCAGCAACACGGCAGTACTCTCATCCTCGTCACTCACGATATGTCATTGGCCGCTCGGGCACAACGAATCCTGGCTCTGCAGGATGGAGCAATGGTGAACGAGACGAGACCCCCTATATTATCATCCGGCTCAGAGGCATGACCCCAGTATCCGTCAAACTCGCCTGGCGGGAAATCCACAGCGCCTGGTCCCGTTTCCTCTTTTTATTTCTCTGCATTGCACTCGGTGTCGGTGCCATTGTGGCCGTAGATCTGTTTGCCGTCAATGTCGAACAGGTCATTCTGGGAGATACCCGGGCCCTGTTAGGGGGTGACGTCGAACTATCATGGCGGCGGGCAATTTCCGATAAGGGCCGTAACGTACTGGACTCCCTCGCTGACCGTGACATGATCCTTTCACACGTGACTGAAATCGCCGCAATGGCGACAGTGGAGAACCCTCACTCACAAACGGCTTCTCAATTGGTGGAACTCAAGGCCATAGATTCGGCCTATCCCCTCTATGGTCAATTGGTAGTGGAGCCGGATCTCCCGATGAAGCAACTCCTAGATCCCCTTCAATCCGGTTGCGGTCGCTCGCCGTGTTTTGGTGCACTTGTCCAGGAATCCTTACTGATCCGGCTCAATCTTACCGTTGGCAGCGAGCTACAGATTGGCAAAGCGAGCTTCCTCATTACCGCCGTGCTGAAAAAAGAACCGGACAGGATTGCCAATGGATTTAGTTTGGGTCCCAGGGTCATGATTTCCCGAGATGCGCTCAAAGCCACCACCTTGATCCAAACCGGAACCCGGATTCAGGAACGATATCGCCTGTCCCTATCCGACTCTACCTCTCTTGAGCCTTTAATGGGTGAGTTACGCGGGCGCCTCAGCCAGGAAGGAGTTCGGGTCAGCTCATTTCGCGATGCCCAACCACGACTCCGCCGGTTCCTTGACCAATTAAACCTCTATCTTGGGCTGATTGGTTTTACGATCTTATTGGTCGGTGGGATTGGAGTGGCATGCACGATTCAAGGATTCCTCACACAAAAAATTCCGATTATTGCCACACTCAAAACTCTGGGAGCGGATTCTTCACAAATCATCCGTCTCTACCTCACACAAAGTCTCATCCTGGGAGGGATCGGCAGTCTTATTGGGGTCATAGTCGGCGTCATTCTCCACCGGGGCTTACCCCTATTGCTTCAAGGCATTATTCCTGAAACCATGCCACTGAATACCTCTCTCGCACCCGTCCTGCGTGGAATCTTTCTTGGCACCCTAGCCACTCTTGCCTTCTCACTTTGGCCGTTGCTGGCTATCCGTCATGTCTCTCCGGCATTGGTCTATCGACAAGCGGTGGATCACTCCCAGGACATGGCCAATAGCCAATCCATACTAACCCGATGGCGGACCATCCTGAAGCGTTGGTGGAATGACCGGGCACAGGTCATGGTCAGCATCAGTATGATGGTGGGCGTGACCGGCCTGGCCATGTGGCAGGCCCACTCACTGACCCTCGGTTTATTTTTTTCCGGTGCTTGTGCGATCGCGGTTCTCCTCTTATTAGTCGGCACTGGAGCACTGTATAGAATTCTTGGGCATGTCCCGATTCCTCAGTGGTATTTATTGCCTCATGCGGTGAAGAATCTTCAACGGCCTGGAAACTTTACCAAAGCCATGACGTTGGCCATAGGGATTGGTGTCATGCTCATGACAACGCTGACTATTGTGCAACGGTCCTTACTTGACCTGATAGGAAACCAGATACCCTCTCAGGCTCCCTCATTTTTTTTCATAGACATCCAACCAGACCAATATCCCCAATTTGTGGATGTGCTACAACAGAAATTCCCCGATTCACCCTATAAATTAGTTCCAGTCGTGCGGTCTCGCCTCACAGCCATCAACGGACAACCCATCGACCCTGAAGAGCATAAAGGCCAACGAAATGGATGGTATTTCACCAGGGAATACGCATTGACCACATCCCAGGACCTTCCAAAAGATAACGTCCTCACTCAGGGACAATGGTGGGATCACACCAAGGAATCAGACTCGGACGGAGCGCCCGGGAGGCCTTTAGATATCCCGTTGGTCTCCGTGGAGGAAGACGCCGCAAAAAACCTGGGACTGACCCTGGGCTCAACCCTGACCCTGGATATTCAAGGGGTGCCAATTGTCACGAAAGTAGGCAGTCTGCGACAGGTCGATTGGGGCAGTTTTTCCATGAATTTTTTCATGATCCTTCAGCCTGGCTCCTTTGACGGCGCACCTTTCACCTACATCGCCACAACCAGAGTGCCGACTAATCTCGAAGTCCCCTTACAGCAAGCCATCGTCGCCGTTATGCCCAATGTGACAGCCATCAACGTGGGAGATGTGCTGCAGAATATTGGTCGAATCTTTCACCAGTTGGCCATGGGAATTCAAGCCTTGGCCCTGTTATGTCTGGTCACCGGAGCCGTGGTCATGGTTGCGGCGATTTCAATCAACCGGTATCGGCGCCTGAATGAATTGGCAATTGTGAAAGCCCTGGGAGCAAGTCGCAGACTACTCGTATTTTCGCTCGGAGTGGAATTCGGTGTCATTGGGGCCTTTGCAGGGCTGGTTGGACTTGGATTGGGGTCTCTCCTCTCCTGGTCTCTCTTGTACCTCTTTTTTGACCTGACCTGGAACTTCGATCTCATCGTGCTAAGCACAGGTTTGCTTTTGACAATTCTGCTAAGCCTCATGACCGGCTTTCTCGGGACGTACCGGTTGCTGGGCTTCCCTCCTCTATCCGTCCTCCGTCAAGAATAAACCCCGTCCATCAGATTGCCGGGTTCTTCTCCCAACACAACATCCGTGACTGAGGCCGGCCTCTTTCTTCGATGAACACTCGCAGGAGTTATCCATTTAGATACAAACTGTATGCTGTTGAATAACAACCTGTCCCACAACTGATGCCCTTATGCCTCATCTTCTTTGCATCCTTTAAAAAATTCCCAAACCAATTTTAAAAATTTGCTTCTCCATTCATCAGATTATCAATGAGTTATAACCATGAAAGCCTTAAAGAACCGCTCCCCTACTATTTAGGTACATTCTTTGCTTTGTAATATGGCAAGTAGGGGATATTAAGGGGAGCTATGGAAATTATTTTCGCCATCTGTATCACAGGCTTTGGAATCTTCGGAGGAATGTCCCTCATATGGAATGGGCAGAATCCTATACCATTAAAGGCACCCGACAGGTCAGGCTCACGGTAAAATGATGACCAAAACAACACAGGCCTGTGCCTGCATGACATTTGTTCAGGAGCCATCTTTAGGTGATTTCACCAAATGGTGAGTCGGCCATCTATCGACTCGAATCCACCAAGATGGTGAATTCGCTCATAGGTTAGGAAAGGAGATCCTCATGGCTAAAAATATTCTGATTATTGATGATGATGAAATGAGTCGAGGATTGCTCAGGATGGTCCTGGAATATGACGGATGTGAGTGTGTAGAAGCCGAAAATGGAGCCAGCGGGTTAACACTTCTTGAATCAAAATCCTTTGACGTGGTGATCCTGGATAATGCGATGCCCGTCATGACCGGAATGGAGTTTTTGGACCGGTTACAGCATATACCCCACAAGTCCGACATCCCAATTATAATGATAACCGGGTACCTCAATGCCGTAACACGAGAAAACGCCACCCGCTTAGGAGCCTATGCCATTATCGGCAAACCCTATGATTTTGGGGAGTTACGGGCCATAGTCGCTCAACTGTGTCCGTCAGCCGCTCCAAGGCGGTCCCATTCCTTCATCGTTGCCAACATGTCCCAAACCTATAGTCCCCCTCCGGGTTGAGACCGGGATGAAGGAATCATCCAGTCCCAAACAGGACATCTCCTCCTCTATTGTCCAAATAACTGTTTGAGAATATCCGCTCCGTCTTGTAAGAGTTGCTGTAATTCCTGTTCATCTCCCTGTAAGGCTTTCTCAATCCTCCGCTCCACATTCCTTTGGACCTGTTGCCCAAAGGATTGCGTATCTAATTGCAAGAGCGGTTTCTGAACGGTTCCCATAACAGCAAAGGGCAGCACCAACTTTCCCTCATGCCACGCAACTTTGGCCATCGGAAACCGTTGAATAATCCGGTCCCCGATCATCCGTGAAACGGCCAGATTGCCTTGAAGGTTCAACGATTCATCAAACCCGAGAGTTCCCACCCCTGTCATCGAGAAATCTGGGGCCTCAACTGTTAATTGCCGAATAACCACTCCCCTATCTTCCAATTCCATTTGAGTATCAATCAGAGAAAATTTCGTCGCACCGGTGGATTCGTCCATGAGATCCGGTAGCTGAAGGGCATCTTCAATCGCCTGCATGAGGTCAAAGCCACCTAATTGCCCATCGCGGATCATCAATCGGACTGGTCCGGTCATATGTGGTTGCCTGGAGGAAGACTGTGCTGCTCCCGTGACGCTCCAATCCAACTCTCCCCTACCAGTCAAACGGAAAGAAGAAGATCTCACCACTTGCATCATTGATTCGACGGAAAAATTCGTGAATTTTCCTTGGAGTGAGAGCAGGGGAACAGCGTGAGTCCCATCCCATCTTCCATGCGCCTCAAGATTTCCCCTAAACGCTTTGGCCTTGAGAGACACCAGATCCACCCTTGTTGCTTGGATCACCGTTTCAAAACGGATCTGTTCGAGTGAAAACGGGCGTTGAACGGAAAGAGCCAAGGGAAAATCCTCTGAGGACAGGGCAGGAGCCTCCCCGGACAAATTCAGACGTCCAGGCGTACCCTGACCCGAAAGGTGAATGGTCGCTCCACCCAATTGGAGATCTACGGTCAACGGATCAATCCTCATTCCTGTGGAGGGTTGCGATGGCTCGGAAAACAGGGGTGCCATCACATGAGCCTGAAAGCGGCTGAAGACCACAGGCTTATCCAACGATACATTCACAGGCAGGTCATTCGACGATATGTTTGGGATTTGCACGTCCAACTCCAGCCTTCCATCGATCACTTTGCCCTGTGCCGTTCCCCCTATTTTGCCTACGCGACCCGCAAGATTGATCATCGGAAGATCAAAAGTGGGTTGAAGAGGGCCAAAACGCCCATCCATCTCCATGGGGAGCTGATAGGGCATCACCATGCCCTTCATGAGCAGACTCGCCATCTGTCCCAACTGAACGGAATTTGTAACCAACTCCAGTTGTTCGAGGTGGTATGAACGGGAAGATTCTTTGGAACGATCCTCATACTGTAGAGAGCCTCCAGTCATCAAGAAACGCTCAACCGCAAACATCCCGAATAAGGGTTTGAGCGCATTGGCGGGATTTGCTTCGGCGGCCTCAGGGTGGTGAAGAGCAGGATCTTTTCCGATGGTGGCCATATTCAACAACCCATCAGGAGTGCGGATGACGTAGACCGTCGGATCCTGAAGACGCACCTGTTCAACCTGAATGTGCCGGCGCAACAGGGGGAGCCACTGAATCTCCACCTCAGCGGAAGGAATTGTGACAAACGCCTTAGGACTGAACGCCGGGTCATCCCCTATTGTCAGATCCTGCACCCGAAACCCGAGGTTAGGAAAGAGCGTTAAGCGGACATCCTGAACATCCACGGTTCGATTAAGGGCCTGCTCCAGAACCGGGAGATACCGATCCCGGTACCGATTCAAATCCAACAGAAGCGGAAGGAGCAGGTAGACCACAAGAACCAGCCCAATGAGGATAGCGAGACTAACCATGATATTACTCTTCACGAAGACATGCTCCCGTCATGAACCAAAGAATTCGGTAGTTTACCATGTTCCATTTTTCTCGGTTGACAAACAATCCTGGGATATCGACACCTCAAGAGCTATCAGGTATCTTCTAGGGCCAACAATCACACAAAGAGGATATTTTCCTGTGACCACTGTGAGTGAACCGTCTTCCCCTCTTCCCATTCGTCATGTCGTGTTAGTCGACGCCTCAGGCTACATTTTCAGGGCCTTTCATGCCATCAAGATTTTAAACAGTCCGAATGGTACCCCCGTCAATGCCGTCTATGGATACATCACCATGCTGATGAAACTACTGGACGATATGAAACCCGATCATATTGCCGTCATCTTTGATTCCGCACGAAAAACCTTTCGAAACGATCTTGCCCCCAGCTACAAGGCCAATCGCAGCGAACCACCGGAGGAGTTGGTGCCTCAATTTGCTCTCGTCCGGGAGGCGACACGGGCTTTTAATTTTGATTGCATTGAACTGAACGGTTTCGAAGCCGACGATCTGATCGCGACCTACGCCAAACATGCCATGGAAGCCGGCGCGAATGTGACCATCGTGTCCTCGGACAAAGATCTTATGCAGTTAGTATCAGAACAGGTCAGTATGTTCGATCCCATCAAAAGCCGAAAGATCGGTCCCGAGCAAGTTCTGGAAAAATTTGGTGTGCCGCCCGTGAAAGTGGTCGACGTGCAGTCATTGGCGGGAGACTCCACGGACAATGTGCCCGGGGTCCCGGGTATCGGCATCAAAACGGCCGCACAACTCATTCAGGAATATGGTGACCTGGACACCCTCCTTGCCCGCGCCTCAGAAATCAAGCAGAACAAGCGACGGGAAAGCCTCATTGAACATGCCGATAAGGCCCGACTCTCCCGTGAATTAGTCCGGCTTCGTTCCGATGTCCCGCTGCCATTTCCGCTTGAACAATTGGAGCGGCGCCAGCCCAATATGGATTTATTAGCTTCCTTCCTCAACGAACAGGGCTTCAAATCGATTTTGGCTCGCCTACAAAGCCGCATAAAGGGCGGACAGGAACCCAGTACCACTCTTTCTTCCACACCGGACACCGATGCACCAGCAACGAAAGATCCCGAAATAAAGCCACTGCCTCCCAAAGCCCAGTACGAGTTAATTCAAACGGTGTCGGCCCTCCAAGGATGGGTGGAGGAAGCGACTCGTCGCGGGAAAGTGGCCGTCGACTGCGAAACCACCTCTCTCGATCAAACCAGAGCGGAGTTGGTTGGATTCTCATTAAGCCTGGAACCCGGCCAGGCCTGTTATGTACCCGTCGGTCATGTGGCCCCGGGATCCACGTCCTATCAGGATTTGCTCTCACACGATACGTCTGCTGCCTTGCCGGAAAAACCGGAACAAATTCCACTCCAACAGGCGCTCGACATCCTGGGACCACTGCTAACAGACCCAGGTGTGCTTAAGATCGGGCACAATATCAAATACGACATGGTGGTGTTTCGCCGGTATGGCCTCAACGTGGCTCCCGTGGACGATACCATGCTGCTCTCATACGTCCTAGAAGGAGGCATGCATGGCCATGGCATGGACGAACTGGCCGAACACTTTTTGGGCCATACAACGATCAAATTTAAAGACGTCACGGGTACCGGGAAATCTCAAGTGACCTTCGATCAGGTTCCCCTGGAAAAGGCTTTGGAATACGCTGCGGAAGATGCCGAAGTGACCTTGAGGCTCCATCAGGTCCTCAAACCCCGTCTCATCAGTGAACGCATGACCACAGTCTACGAAACGCTCGAGCGTCACCTCATTCCCGTGCTGGCGACCATGGAGCAAACAGGTATCAAAGTCGATGTCTCCCAATTGAAGCAGGTCAGCCAGGAGTTTTCTCTCCGCCTTCGGGATCTGGAACAAGAGATCTATCGCCTGGCCGGGAAAACCTTCAATGTCGGTTCCCCTAAACAACTCGGCGAAGTCATGTTTGACGACCTCGCATTAGGGGGGGGGCAAAAAAGCAAAGCCGGCAGCTATGGCACCGGGGTCGATGTGCTCGAATCCTTAGCCGCTCAAGGCCATGAACTCCCGTCACGTGTCTTGGAATGGCGGCATTTAGAAAAACTCCGCAGCACCTATGCCGATGCGCTCATCCGCCAAATCAATCCCGACACAAACCGGGTGCATACCTCCTATGCCATGGCGTCCGCCGCGACGGGAAGACTCTCATCCACAGACCCCAATCTCCAGAACATTCCCATTCGCACTGAAGAAGGTCGAAGAATCCGGCGCGCATTTGTCGCGGAGCCTGGCTGGACATTGCTTTCGCTCGATTACTCCCAGATTGAACTTCGGCTGCTCGCCCACGTCGCAGATATTCCCGTTCTCAAGAAAGCCTTTTGGGAAGGCCAGGATATTCATGCGCTCACCGCCAGCCAGGTCTTCGGCATCCCCCTGGAACAGATGGATCCGGGAATTCGACGAAAAGCCAAGGCCATCAATTTCGGCATCATTTATGGGATCAGCGCCTTTGGATTAGCCCGCCAATTGAGCGTGGAACCGAGCGAGGCCTCTGCCTATATCAAAACCTATTTTGAACAGTACCCCGGCATCCAGGATTACATGGAACGCACCAAACAGTTTTGTCGACAGCACGGATATGTCCAGACATTGTTTGGACGTCGGTGCCACGTCCCGGGTATTCATGATAAAAATCCCGCCCGACGAAATTTTTCTGAGCGTGCCGCCATCAATGCACCACTGCAAGGCACGGCCGCCGACATTTTAAAGCGTGCCATGATCCGCGTACCTACAGCCTTGGCAGAGCATGGCTTAACCAAACAGGCGAAAATGTTGTTAACCGTCCACGATGAATTATTATTCGAGGTAGAAGAGGCGGCTGTCTCCCAAACCACTGAGGTCATCAAGCAGGTCATGGAAAGGGCCACACTGCCTGCCCTACAATTGTCGATCCCGCTGACGGTGGAAGCCGGACATGGCCCATCCTGGGACGAAGCGCATTGAGGAGAAGGGCACTGCGAAACGTAAAAGGGTAAGGCGACCGGAGGATTTTCCACCTCCCCTCTCCTCTTTCTCAGTCCCCCCATTTCTCATCAGGGATCCATCTGGCTGGTCTTGCCAAAAGAAAAGATGGATCCCCCTAAATACCTCGAGGATGACAACAAGAAAAGATTTGTTCCCTTCTTCTGTACAGGTTCACTTTTCAGGAACGGCGGCATATACTTTTAGTAATACCTGAAAGGGGGGAGAGAAATGAGTAAAGTGTTATCCCTAAAACTCGACGAACATGCCTACCAAGAAACTGAAGCCATTCGAAAACGTTTGAACATGCCTCGAAACCTGTATATCAGAAAAGCTCTGGCTCACTTCAACGCCCTCTACGCGAGAAAAGCGTTGGCCCAGGAATATCAAAAAGCCTCCCAGCAGGTATCCGCCGCACATCTTGCCTATTTAAAAGAAACTGAACTGCTAGAGGATCTTCCTGGCGATCTATGACCCCCCAGTACGGCCATGTGTATTTGGCGGACCTGAATCCACGAATTGGAACCGAACCGGGAAAGGTTCGACCGGTTGTCGTCGTGCAAACTGATGCCTTGAATCCCTATCACCTTTCCACCCTTATTTGTCCATTAACGACTCAAGTGGTTGATGTTCAAACTCCCCTTCGAGTATCAACTCCTCAGGGGGTCTCAGGGCTGACCTCCATCTCTGACATTTTAGTGGATCAAATCAAGGCCATTGACAATCAACGCTTTCGCAAAGAACTCGGTGCGTTACCTGATCCCTACCTTGCAGAGCTTCGAAAAAAAATATTGCAAATCTTGGACTTTGTCGAAGAAAGTCTCTCCTTGGCACCGCCCACCTGAGGCATGTCCCTATCGAAGTTAGGCGGTCTATTAAATCTGTTACCCTCTGGAACACTGCACTGAGGAAGGAGTTGTATGGAAATACCAACATATAAAGAACTGTTGAAACTTATGTGGTTCCTGGTGTGGCGCCACGTGGTGATTCTGATGTTTGTGAGTATGACGATCGGATGGGCGGTTCCTGTGATCTTCAATGGCACGGTCTCTGAAGACTCGCAGTATATTTTAGAAATTTGTATTTATGCCGTGTTATTCTTTGGCATCACCCCATTTATTTTAAAGACCCTGTTTCAAAAACAATTCCAAGGCTTTCAGGTCATCTTCCAACGCGAAACCGACTCACCACCACTTTCTTCATCATAATATGGGGTTTATTCAGCATATGATGGTTCCGGTCTCCTTCAGGTGTGTCACTGAAATATTCAGTCTCTCATGGTCCGACGCCTGCTGTCTGGCCGGAGGGACGGATGAACTCATCAACCGGCGGGCCTTTTTTGAGCACAAGTGGAATTGGTTCACCTGGCAACATTTTGTTCATGGCCACACACCCAAAAATAGATATCCGGCACACACCGTAAAACCAGAATCATAAATTATCTATGATACTCATTATGGCTCAATACACATTCTGAAACTCATCATGAAAATTGCTACCTGGAACGTCAACTCGATTAAAGTCAGGATCCCCCACTTGATGGAATGGGTCAAACAGGCCAACCCGGACATTGTCTTGCTCCAGGAACTCAAAACCACTGAGGACCAGTTCCCCAGAATGGCGATCGAGGAGCTTGGCTACAATATGGCCATAGTCGGACAAAAAACCTACAACGGAGTCGCAATCCTCTCCAAAGCCCCAATCGAGATCGAACACACCTCACTGCCTGGTGCCCCTTCTGACGAACAAGCCCGCTACGTGGAAGCGGTCGTGGGAAACGTTCGAGTAGCTTCAATTTATTTACCCAATGGGAATCCGGTGGAAACCGAGAAGTTTACATATAAACTTGCCTGGTTGGATCGACTGATCACGCATGCGCAATCGCTCTTAGCCCTGGAAGAAGCAGTGGTGTTAGGGGGAGACTTTAACGTGTGCCCCACCGACCATGACGTCTACGATCCCAAGGGATTTGCCGACGATGCCCTTTGCCGTCCCGAATCCCGCGCCCGCTTTCGCGCCCTCTGTCATCTCGGGTACACGGATGCCCTTCGAGCCCTGCACCCAGAATTGGGTCTCTACACCTATTGGGATTACCAGTCCGGCCGATGGAATCGGGACGAAGGGCTCCGCATCGACCATCTTCTGCTCTCTCCACAAGCCGCAGACCGGTTAGTTGCAGCAGATGTTGATCGCGAACCCCGCGGAATGGACAAACCTTCCGATCACACCCCTGTCTGGTGTGAGCTATCTACCTTGTAATCGCAACCTGTTACAGACAACCGGGCACCGCTTCAATCCTTGAAAATCCAAGAACTTCTACCGGAAGGGCACGATTGCGAAATAAACAAAAAGATATCGTGGATATGCGGTACAGGCGGGGACGCCTATGATCGCCGACGGTGATGCTTCAATGTTTCTTTTTAAAAGCCGCTTAGATTCTAGTGATTTAGGCGGATTTTTCTTTGCCTTTCTTCGGGCCATAGTCACTCGTAGAAGGGCGGCCCGATTCTTTAGACAAGGATCGGCTCCACCTCGGGAAACCGCTTCACTTTGATGCTTTTGGCCGTCTTCTCAACATTAGCCAAATCATAGGCCAGTTGCATCCGCATCCAATGTTCGACGGTCGAACCAAACGCCTTTGATACCCTGACCGCCATTTCTGGCGAGAGGGACGTTTTTTCATGCATGACCCGCGACAAGGTTTGCCGCGTCACGCCCAAGCGTTCGGCGGCATCAGTGACACTCAGGCCAGACGCATCAATCGAATGTTTAATGATTTTTCCTGGATGGACAGGGTTTTTCATCGCCATAACATTCTCTCCTCAATGATAGTCCACTAAATCCACATCAAAGGCGTTGCCATCTTTAAACCGGAAAATCATCCGGTGATTGCGTGACACAAACACACTGTAAAACCCACGAAGGTTGCCAGTGAGCCGATGAAAGCCAAAGCCTGTAATGTCGAGTTCCTGTACAGTCTGAGCGGTATCTAAAATGGAGAGATACAACTCGGCTTTATCGGCAATATCCGTGCGAAGGCCGCTCCGATCGCCTTTTTCGTAGAGTTTTTTTAAGCCGCGATGCCTAAAATTCTCAATCATTGGTTATTGTAACACGTAACATGACATGTTACAATAAGTTTTTGGTAGGAGTAAGTCGTTGAAATGGCTAGCAAAAGATGGGGTGATTTGTCAAAATCTATATTATCACATTATTTGGGCTATTGGGGGTTAGATTGTCCTGCTTCGCCTACCAGCCAAGACCGCCAGAATATTGATGACTGAAAATGTTCCTTCCGCACAAAGCGCGGCCATTTGAAAATTAGCTGTTCTTTTGTGCTGGAGGGCTACTGCAAGCTGTAATGCAGCTTTTGCGTGTTTTCTGGCTTCTTCGTTAGCTCCGCCTAATAATTCCCTTTCAAAATAAGATTCGAGCATTCTCTTGGCATCAGTGTCGCTAGGATGGATTCCATCTGAAGCTTTATGGCGTTCAGAGTTATAAACCTGCTGAGCAACTGTTATAAGAACCTCTCGGCAAAGAAGCCCTACGGTTTGGTAATGCTCTTCCGTTTCAGCCGTTTCTAAGCGAAGGCGTGTCTCCTGTACCTGACGGTCCACTTTGGTCCAACCTGTTGGTTCTATAAAAACTTCACTCCTTCCGTCTGTTTTCTGCACGCTAAAAACAGGCTTTCCGGACATTTGTTTAATTTCGACAAGATGCCAACCATCTTTTTGAAGTTCCCTATTAAATGTATTTACAAGCTCTTTAGCTTTCTCTGTATCAGGCCTGACGACAGGATGAACATTTTCACACAAAAACTTTATGAAGTCTTCATCCGACGCATAAAGAAGGTTAAAATGAGAATCGTAAAAGACCCAATCATCCTCCCAATCCGAGTTTAATTCTCTATGTTGTTGAATGTCGCCGGCAGCATTCTTAAATTTACGATCATTCGATGGTAGATTAGCAAGATCGTAAACACGCGCCAGAAAGGCGTCTTCTGAAAGACGGCCAGACCAATTCGATGTTAAATAATCTATGATGGCTCGCCGCGTAACCTCTGTAATAGAATTAATTCTCCTTTTCCTATCGTCAAACATCAGAAGCCTCGTGAATTAAAAAAAATAACCTAAATAAGAGAGTGTTATGTTTAAGGAGGTATCGAAATAACCGAAAAGGGGATAGCATGAAAGAATACTAACACCCAAAAACTTGCGTCAGGATTATCTTTAGCCATACCCCATTTATAAGAAAATACGTCATTGCCTATTTTCTTAATAGGCTCATTTTTTAAATCATTAATCAAATCCAAAATTACGTTCTGGCGCTCCTCTCGTACTTTTGGGTCTGGTGAAAAGGCTTTTTTGGACGAATAAACTGAATTAATGTTATGGGTTGGATGATGTTTTTTAAGCTCGTGATAATAAAGGCCTTTCATAATCCGTGTTAAAATCCTGCCCTCTCGCTTGAAATCATTTTCTAAAGCTGTCCCTTCGCCGTAAAAAAGACCACTTTCCGTAATCAAAGAAAAACGCTTTAAATTTCGATCCATATATTCTTGAAGGCCTACACCTTGAGGCCTTTGAAGCGATCGCGCTAAAGCATTATTCAATTCTTTTGCTTCCGGATGATTCTTTATTCGATCGTCAGATACGAGATAATTGCGAAACCATTGGTCATCAGTAGAAGCTTCATTATTACAGGAAAAGCAGGCCGGGACTGTTATTAAATTATCTGGAGGAGATGTTTTAAAAAGGCTTTTGGGAGGAACATGATCTCTTGTTGTAGCTGGCTGCTCACAAAACGCACATGTTAATTCAGGTTCCATACTGACGATTATCACACTACAAAGCGGACATTCGTAGACCGCAGGGGTTCGGCCGCAAACGGCCAAAAGCGGTCGAAGGTCATCTGCCGAAGCTTGAACATTGCACAAGAAAAAGGTTGGAAGACTTGATGGTCAACCTTCCTGAGGACTCAATTTTTTAATAATTGCCATACAGGCTCGCACAATATCATCAAGAGCCGACTCTAGATATTCGCGCTCTTCTCGTTCGATTCTCTCCAAATAGGAAACACTACACTGTTCTTTGAGAGAACCAAACGGCAAGTGATCCATCTCACTAGAAGTCACAAGAATTTGTTGAATGCTTTCATTCTCTTCCAATCCAAGAGAGTGAGCGAGCCCTGCCAGCCGATGGCAGCCTTCTAATGGATGCAGAGTACCCTTGATTATTGAGGTGGCGAGGTCGATAGCTTCCTGTCGTTTTGATGCATCAATGTCCATAAATATCTCAGACCGAAATTTATTTAAAACTCGACTCGTTGCCCAATTTGTCGCCAATGTCCGCTTTGGGTTGCGGTTTCAACCGGTCGCTGCAACACATGGGTTAAATCGTTCAGCAGGTGTTTCAAAGTTTAACGTTTTTCTTGGTCGTTCGTTGAGACGCCGTGCAACGGCGTTTAGCTTGGCTTGTGGAACTCTCGACAGATCCATTCCTTTCGGGAAGTATTGCCTTAACAGACCATTGGTATTTTCGTTGGACCCTCGCTGCCAGGGATTGTGTGGATCACAAAAGTATACCTTTATGTCGGTCGCCAGCGTGAAGCGTTTATGGTCGGCCATCTCTTTGCCTCGGTCCCAGGTGAGTGACTTGTAAAGCTCCCGAGGTAACTTATGCGCTTGCTTGATCAAGGCATTGATCACCGTCTCGGTGTCTTTGCTGTCGACTTTGACCAGCATCAGGTAGCGTGTATGACGTTCGACCAGCGTCGCCATCTGGCTGTTATGACTACCGAATAGCAGATCACCCTCCCAGTGTCCCGGTAAGGCTCGGTCTGCCGCAGAGGCAGGCCGCTCACGGATCGATACGGTGTCGGTAATCCGGCCGTGCTCCTCCGTTTTTTGTGTGTGGTGGCGTGAACGACGCATCATTCGTGTGCGCCTCAAATGCTGCATCAACTCTTTCTTCAAGGCACCACGTGCCTGGATGAATAGGCTCCTATAGATCGTCTCGTGGGACACCTGGTAACGTTCATCGTCCGGATAGGTGTGCTTAAGCCAACCGGCAATCTGCTCGGGTGACCACTCCAATTGTAGCTTCCTGGCTACGATTCGAGCCAGTGCACGGTTCTCTACTAGTTTACAGGTTTTGGGGCGATGGGCCCGAGCCCAGGCCGCCTGATCAGCCTGACTTGCCCGGTAACCGCCTTGCCCATGGTTGCGTTTGATTTCCCGACTGATGGTCGAAGGCGCACGATTCAGGGAGGCTGCGATGGAACGAATGGAGCAACCTGTAGCTATGCCGCGTGATATTTCCTCCCGCTCCGCCAGGGTTAGTGCGCATGATGATCGTCGACGCTCTGGCGGGCGTATCCCCCCATGCTCTCGAAGGATACGTTCAATCGACGGATGATGCCGATCAAATAACCGCGCAATCGACTCCAGAGATTCACCTTTCTTCCAGCGATCCCACATTAAGGCCTTTTGTTCTTCTGTGTAATAAATCCTTGGGCGCCGCTTCATTTTCAACATCCTCCTCTCTATTATTAGAGATTAGATGTTGCAGCGACCGGTTGAAACCGCAGTCGATTATAGACGATATGTCAAAAAATGGAACGTCTGCTTTTCCACAATAACGGTTATCCGACCAAATCAAATTCCTCAGCCCGCTTTAAAAACCTGAAATTAACCGGAAACCGATACCATTCCGGTTCAATAAAGGCCCCTTGCATATTGAATCGTCGATATAAGCCGTCGCCTTTGAGGATGGTACTTGGAAAGGCAAAGAAAAAACATCCTCGACCACATACTGAAACCGAAACGCCAAACCCGGCTTGAACGTATTCGGTTCCATTTTTCGTAAAGCCCCTACCCTATTCTTTTTTTCAGGCTCATCTTTTTTTGAAAACAACACCACCCGGCCCGAGACGGCCACATGTTGGGGAAGATTCAGAGTAATATTGCCGCTGTCATTGGCAAAGGCCGTGCCGACGGTCGTCCACGCAGTTTTTTCTTTCCCGTCTTTTTCGTAGGTTTCAGGAACCGCAATTTTATATTGTATGAACTCCAGGACGATTTCGGAGAAATTGATTAGAAAAACTCAATCATCTGATTGGCAAATGAGCAAAAATCTTCTATTCTGTAATACTTTTGGAATCAATAGCATTTATGGTTCTGACCTTACAGCTTTACGATGTGTATCGAAAATCCATCTTGGGGCTTGGCAGAAAAAAGGGGCTGACAGGGGAACCCAATGCATTTGTGCGCACAACTCTCATGTTTAACGTGCTTTTCTGTGTTGCCGGGTTTCGCCCAGGCAGGCGAGGCCCTTTTGTTCCGGCAAAAGGCCCCAAAACCATGGACGCCCCGTCTGGCCCTATGAGAGGGGAGGGACGCCAGCCTGAGGAGGGCGGACCAACTCGCGGAGTCTATCCTGAGCCATGCCGAAGGACTCAGACAAGGCCCGCCGGTGGATAAGAGCGTCTCTCCCTTATGCCAGACGGCAGGCGTCGGAGACGATCATTTCAGTGACTCAGATGAAAGAGCGAGGAGCCATATTTTCTGTATGATCACCCTTCTGGGAACGAAAGCTCCAAATCACGTTTTCACTGTTTTCTGCTGAGAAATCCCTTCTTCGCAACGAGCATATATCGAACATGGACTCCATTAAATTCGGGACTTCAGGGTGGCGGGCCATTGTGGCCGAGGACTTTACGGTCCGGAACATCCGTATCGTGTGCCAGGGAATCGCTCAATTTCTCCGTCAACAGAAGTTGGGGCAACAAGGCATCCTGATTGGCTACGACGCAAGATTTTTAGGGGAGCATTTTGCCAAAGTGGCTGCAGAAGTCATGGCGGCCCATGGTATCCCTTGTCTGATTTGCGACCGAGATACCCCGACGCCCGCCATCTCTTACCATGTGGTGAGTCGTAAGCTGTCAGGCGGCATGAACTTTTCAGCCAGCCACAATTCTCATGAATGGAATGGCATCAAATTTACACCGGACTGGGGAGGACCGGCCCTACCGGAAACAACCAAAGCCATTGAACTGCGCATCCTACCCCTGTTGCATGGGGAACACATCAAATGGCTCCCCTGGGAGCGGGCGACCCACGATGGCATGGTGCGGCATTTCGATCCGCAACCCGAGTATTTGAAAGCTCTGGAATCGCTGGTGGATCGCGACCGCATCCGAAACGGCCGGATCAGGGTGATTTTTGATCCCCTCTATGGAACCTCCAGGCATTATCTGGATGAATTCCTCCGACAAGCGGGCGCAAAAATGGCCGTCTTACACCATTGGCGAGATCCGTATTTTGGAGGATTTCGACCGGAACCGACCAACGAGACACTTCAGGATCTGCAAGAGACCGTTCGCCGCGAAGGAGCACATCTCGGCCTGGCGACCGACGGAGACGGAGGCCGGTTTGGCATCGTGGATGCCGACGGCACCTTCATTCAAGCCAACTACATCCTGGCCCTTTTATTGGATTATCTCATTCGCAGTCGGCAATGGACCGGTGGAGTTGCCCGCTCGGTTGCCACCACCCATCTCATTGATGCCGTGGCAGCACACCATGGACTCACCGTCCACGAAACCCCGGTCGGATTCAAATACCTCGGCGAATTGCTCGCGAAAGGGGAAGTGGTCTTTGGCGGGGAAGAAAGCGCCGGGATGTCCATCAAGGGCCATGTACCGGAGGCAGACGGGATATTGGCCGGGGCGTTGGTCGCAGAGATGGTGGCCTTTACCGGACAGACCATTCAGGAGTTACTAAAGGACCTGTTTGATCGAGTCGGCGCGACGTTCACGATACGACAGGATCTGCCGATGAGCGACCACATCAAAACACAGGTCAAGCAGGTCCTTGAACATCCACCACCGGAGTTTGCCGGAGCAGAGGTCAGCCATGTCAATAAACTGGATGGCTGCAAACTCCTCCTGCCGGATAGCTCCTGGTATCTCATTCGATTGTCCGGAACCGAATCCCTCGTCCGATGCTATGGCGAAGCCAAAACCCCTGAACGACTCGCCGAGATCATGAACGCCGGCAAAGAACTGCTTCATCTTCCCGCCAGGTAAGTCATTCCAAATCCTTTCCTTTCCCCTTTCTTCTTACGAATTAGCAATTTTCTCCCCATGCCTTCTTTGGGGAGGCTTTCCCCTTTTAAGAAGAGCAAATTATTTGGATCATATTGGATATATGGATCTAGCCTTCCAGCAATTTCAGGTTCATCGGAAATTAATCTTGAGATTTTCCAGCTGAGAAGCCGGGTTGGTGAATGAGTCGCTTCTTTTTACCAGACTCTCGTATCACCGTGATTGTCTGTGTTACCGGGTTTCGGCCCGGCAGCCGAGCCACTTTTGTTCCGGCAAAAGTAGCCAAAACCATTGACGCCCCGTCCGGACTCATTACTTGAGATGGACTCAAGTCACGGGAGGGCGAACCAACTCGCGGAGTTTATCCTGAGATTCTATGGTTTATGTCAAGCATTGTGTGATCCGCTCTGGATGAAATGTTGTACGGTAATGATGAATAGACCAAGCCGCACGGGCGATTTTGCGAGCGATAATGACCAAAGAGGCCGTCGTGCTCCAACCTTGAGTGCGGTAAGACTCGTAGATGGGTTTCCAGACTGTGGTTTTGATGGCCGACATCGCGGCGTTAAACAGCAAGCGGCGCAACTCGGCGGGGCCGCGTTTGGACAACCGTCGGCGCCCGGTTTTGTGTCCCGAGTCATTCGCCCGCGGATCCAAGCCAATGAAGGCGACGAACGCATCCGCCTTGCGGAACGGCACGCGCTCCAACGTATTGGTCAAGCTGATGCCCACCAAGGGCCCGACGCCCACAATGGTTTGCAACCGTTGTTGCGCCTCCTGATGGTGGGGCGAACAGGCCGCCAGCGCGGCCATGGTCGCATCAATCTTGGCGAGCAAGGCATCCATTTTGCCCATCACCGCCTTGAGTTCGTGGGCAAAGCCACTCAGATGGCGCATCGTCTGCTTGAGCGTGCCTTTGAGGCGGACGATCGTGGCGCGCCGTCGAATGAGCCGATCGAGCTTGCGTTGGTTCGCCGTGGGGGGCGTGTAGGCCCGCAAGCGCGTGTGCTCTTGCGCGATGAGTCTGGCGATCAACTCCGCATCCACCCAGTCGGTTTTGGCGCGGGTGCCCATGGCCTTGGCATAGTGCCGAGTATCCAAGGGATTAAGCAGGAAGACGGTATGACCGTAGGCCTGCGCGAGGTCCGCCAGCAATTCGTGATAGGCGCCGGTGGATTCCAAGCCAATGCGGCTGCCTGCCGGCAGCGATTTGAGCCAAGCCCGCAACGAGCCACGCTGATTGGGAACACTCTGGACCGGGAAGCATGACTCGGCGCAGGCAACCATGACGGCATCTTTGGCCACATCCACGCCGACATTCAGACAGGTGTGCATGATGGTACCCTCCAAAAAGTACGTGAACGATGCTGGGGTGGCACACACCAACGTGAGCTTGCGGGTAAATCGGCGGTCAGGGTCCCTGCCGCGAGATTCCTCATCGACGTTTGTGGTGTGGGTGGGAGAGTTCTCAGGAAGTCTGTCCGCCGTGCGGCAGATGCTAGCCGATGTCCCTCCACCCCGGCTCCTCGTAGCTTCTCAAGAATGCGCTGCAAAACACCATACAAGTCTGGTCGAAGGACTCAAACAAGGTTCGCCGAATCATCAGAGCGTCCACTCTAGAGGAACGGACGGAAGGCGTCGGACCTCGGAGACGAACATTGCAGGGAACCAATTGAAAGAGCGAGGAACCATCCATTACCTATGATCCAATTATTCCGAACGACCGATGGCCAAATTCTGGCAAGAAACGGTAGACCAGGATTAGAGGGTAAAAGAGAACCAGGTTTTAGGGAAAATGGTACGAAATTGAGGATGAAAGAAAGGCCTTGGACAAAATGAGAAGAAGGTCATTGGGGGTGGGCAAATCCCCTCCCCCAATGACTCTCATGAGAACTTGACTTCAGACAGCAGTCAATAGCATCGCTTTTTCAGCCTTTTTGGCTGTGGCCTTGGCATTGCGGGCCAACCGTTTTTCTTCAACTTTATCCAGTTCATGCTCTATGGCCTGAAAGGCTGAGCGAATGGCTTCTTCAAAGGTTTTCGATTCTTTTCTGGCAGTCACCGTTCGACGCCGGGGAAGCGTCACGACAACCAGCGCCTCCGCGTTATCAGCCCCTTTTTTATGATGAGCATTTTTGGTGAGAGTGACACGGGCATGAATGATGCGAATGGTATCCGTCTGCAACGCCTCAGTCCGTCTCTCAATTTCGGCTTTCCACCGAGGGGTCATGCCAACGTTTCGGCTCTCAATTTTTACATCCAGCGATTGTTCATCCATAGACACTCCTTCTTTGGCTGTTCGTTAAATCTGTGAAACATCCAACACCTTCCGGCCTGTTTTTCGGATGACGAAATCCTGAGTCAACCCTCCTTTTCTTTTGGTTTTCTATAGTGTAAAAATTTTCCTTCTTTCAGTCAAAGGCCTCATGACCAACCCTGTAATTTTTTTTACCTGGGCAAGACTGATACAGTATATCAGGTGGGATGGAACAGGGGAGAATCTCCACCGTCTCAACTCAGAGGAGGGATATCAGATGTCTATAAACGTGAATGTAAACAGGAGAAATCTTATGAAAATCGGCATGGCATTGGGCTTCGGAGTTCTCGCTAAAACCCTCGGCGTGGCCTTGGCCGCTCCCAATCCCTCAACCGGGGAATCAGACATTACCAAAATAACGAAAACGGATGAAGAGTGGAAGGCGCTGTTAACCCCCATGCAATATCGTGTCTTGCGGCATGAAGACACAGAACCGCCCTTTACCAATGAATATCACCAAAGTAAAGCCAAAGGCATTTACCAATGTGCGGGATGCGAACTGCCACTCTTTTCTTCCGATACGAAATTCGACAGCGGAACCGGGTGGCCCAGTTTTTGGCAACCGATTTCGGAAAAAGTGGTCGAAACTCGGACCGACTGGAAAATTATTTATCCCCGGACCGAAGTTCACTGTGCCCGCTGCGGCGGCCACCAGGGACACATTTTTGATGATGGCCCACAACCGACTGGATTACGTTATTGCATTAATTCCGCGGCATTGAAATTTGTTCCGGCATAATAAAACGCTGGCGCACCAACTGCTCGACTGCCGGAAAATGACGCTCCGGAAGATTGCGAAACCGTTTCCGACAGTCGGCAATTGCGACTTCAACGGACGAATAGTGTTTGGAAGAAGGGAGTAAGTTTTTGGAATACTCGCGCAACCGTCTTCCCACCATTCGCGTCAAATTTTCATCCCCTGCCAACGCCTGCGCCGCCGCTTCTATATTCCCCTGATAGTCGACTAATGCTTGAAATCCAAGACCCTTCAAGCGTTGGGTGACGGTGCTGCGATCCCACCCTAAAGCCTTGGCTGTCGCCTGCATATCGAATCTATGGCGGCGCAGGCATTCCAACACCATGTCATCCTCCAATCGGTCCAATTCCACCAGACCATGCCCCTCACCCTTCACGTAGGGCATAACCGGGCTACTGAGATGCAAATCCGCTTCGGTAATGAGGGACCCGTTGGCCAACGCCACTGCTTGGGCCACGGTTTGTCGAAGTTCTCGAATATTGCCAGGCCATCGATAGGCCGTCATCGCTTCCAGAGCACCTTGCGTGAACGCCAGATCCATTCGATCCTGTTGCCGGGAAAAATTCTGCAGGAAGGATTGAGCCAACAACAGACAGTCTTCCTCTCCTCGTTCCCGGAGAGGAGGCAGAGTTAAGACAATACTCCGTAATCGATAGTATAAATCTTCCCGGTATCGGCCTGCCTCCACATCCTGTTGAAGATTGCAATTCGTGGCCGCGATAATGCGCACATCCACCTGGGTCAGTCGACTTTCTCCGACCCGGTGAAATGACCCGTCCTCCAAAAATCGCAGTAATTTTGCCTGCAAATCGGATGGGAGTTCGCCCACTTCATCCAAAAAAAGCGTTCCGCCATTCGCCGTTTCGATATATCCCTCACGGCCTACCGCTCCGGTAAAGGCTCCCTTCACATGACCGAAAAGTTCCCCTTCAAATAACTCCGACCGGATAGCTGCCATATTCACCGACACAAATGGCCCCTGATGCCGTGGACTCAACGCATGGGCCGCTCGTGCAAACACCTCCTTCCCCGTACCCGTTTCTCCCAATAGAAGAATGGGGCTCCGGGTCCCCGACGCTTTTTTTAAATCCTGAAATACGCGAAGAACCGAAGGAGCACGGGTCAGAATATGCAGCGACTCACATTCCTGAAATAATTCTAGATTCTCACGGGATTCCGGGATCCGATGCCCGGCATGCTGCATCGCCGGCACCTGCTGCCGGAGATCCTCCAATTCCACCTCCAAACGGTCAATCTGTCGCCGGGTTTCTTCTATTTCGGATTGAGCATTTTCCAATTGGCGAGACGCTCCCCCTTGCAGCGTTTCTAAACCTTCAATAACCGTCGCCGAATGGTGTGCATGATCTTTTGCCACATGCAAGTGAGTTTCGAGTTCCCGGACATGCTGCTGTCTATCGGCCAACTCTGCTTCCAATTGTTGTAGCTGCTGTTTCCCCTGGATAATCCGCTCTTGAATAATTGATCTGGACCTGGACACCCGCCAGGCCAGCGTTCCCCCCATAGCCATTCCTAAAGCCAAGCCTGTACTCAAGATCGGCCTCATCCAGCCACTGTGAAGTCCCCACAGGAGAGCAAGCCCCGCAAGGAAAATACCGGCTAGGCTCATCATCCCAAAGCGGGCTAGCGGAATTCCCCAAAATAGAACACTGGTGAAGAACAGGCTTACACTCACGGTCACAAGAAACGCGACCCATACAGGAGTCGTGAATACCCATCCATTGGTGAGTACGGCGTTGCTCAATAAGGCATGAAGAAATTCTCCCGGCACAGCCGACTCCCACGGAGTCGAAAGCGTTGGTTCCTTTGACACAAGAGAAAAGAGGATTACCGCTTTTCCGCGAAACAACTTCACCAATTGATCGCGATCTTTACTCTGGATGATGTTCCACACGTCGGAAAAGTCATGGGTGGGAAATGGAGGATTCTTCCAACGCCCAACGAACCGAAGCTGATTGTCGATAGCCCCAGGATTGATCGTCATTGCCTCCTTCGACACAAACGAGGCGATGACGAGGCCGATCGGAGGATGCGGCGATGAATCAGCAGAGAGAGTAGCGGACTTCACACCCCTAAACACCCCATCCGCATCAGGCATCAAGGTCAGCGTCCCCAACGCGGTTGCCGCATCCGCCAAGGCGGGGGGAACCGAGTCTGGATAGACCACAGACCCAACTCGTTTGGTCACTTCAGCCAGCCGAACCAGTCCAGCCAAACCACCACATTCCGAGGCTATCGGGGAGGACGCATCAATTGAGGGAACGATGACAGCAGCGCCAGCTTCATGAAGGGCCAGCAGGGTAGATTGCAACACGGAAAGATCCCATCGTCCTTCCCCACATAACGCGGGACTGGTGCTCTTCGTGACTGTCACCATGACCAGTGAAGGGTCGACAGGTCCAGGTGCCATGTGAGCCAGTTGCCAATCAGTCAACCATCGTTCTCCCTGGGGAAAAACAAAGGAGACGCTAAAAGCCAACACCGTGCTCACCAGTGAAAAGGCGAGGGCCAATGCCATGGTCTTGGAACGATCTGTCATTGACGCCTTAATCATGGAAATTTCAGGAAGTTCCCACTCCCATACATGCAACTCAGCTCGGAATTACAATCCCGGCTTGACGGTCTGGTCCGGACATCCATTTGCCGCCAATTGCCAGTCTGCTGAAAAACGCTCGGCCGATTCAGGAGCAACGGCTCGAACGACCTGACAGGAAAAGGGATCTCCTTCTTTCGCCGTTTGCAGAAAATAATTTCGGATCTGAGGATCTGCTGGAACCAAGCGAGCACGCTCTCCATTCACATACCAGGCATGGAGTGTATGCTGGGCAGACTGATCACCGGCCAAAGCCTGGTCGATCACCCATGCAACAACGGGTTCACTCGGCATCAGGTGGCCCCAGGTGTCTTCATCATTGGCCACCTGAGTGGACATGCGATGGGCAGGAGCCAGCCGGTGCAGATCTTCTCGAATAAGACCAAAACCGGTTAACACCTCCTGCCGGTCACCGGGCGAAAAGAGGTGTCGATGCAGGCCGCGACGGAAGTGTGAGAGCTGTTCTCTGGCGGTCTGCGTGAGCGAATCGGCCATCGTGGCCCGACTACTCCGGAACCACCATAACATCGCCAAGGGGATGTTGCGATCCATGCCACTGCCATTGGCATACATCGAAGCCAACAGGCTTTGGGCTTCGCCCGATCCGCCTTCCGCCGCCAGACGAAGCGGCTCGACCGCTTCACCGGTCCGGTTCTGAGCACGAAGCACGACCCCCAAATGAAACCATGCATCCACAAATTGAGGCTCAATCTCGACCGCTCGCTGAAAGGCGGCAACAGCCTGAGACAATTTCCCTGCTTCAGCCTGGGCTTTGCCAATGGCAAAATGGAGGTGTGCCCAGGCCGGTTGCAATCGAGCAGCGGATTCCAGGGCAACCACGGCCTTTTCCCATTGTCGGGTTGCAAGAAGCGCCGAGCCCAACTGAGACCACCCCGGAGCCCATTCAGGACGTTGGTCAGTCACGACATCAAATTCAACCGCCGCCTCGTCAATTAGTCCCATGGCAGCCATGGCAACTCCCAAATTGTAATGGAGCCACACACCATCGTTGGCAAAGGGATCCCGGCGTAATGCCTCACGCCAGAGCGAGGCGGCCTGCGCCCAATTTCCCTGACGACTCCACACAACACCAAGCAGCAATCTCGCGGAAGTTAGTCGGGAATCAAGAGAAATGGCCCTTTCCAGTGATGGAACACTGGCTGACTCGTCGCCTTTCGCAAACAACGCCACACCAATATTGTAATGCGCGGCTACAAGGTCAGGTTGAAGTATCAACGCCTCCCGGAAATGATCGATCGCCTCGTGAAAATTTCCCTCCTGCAAACGAAGTAACCCCAAATTGGCATGGACCTTGGGGGAATCGGGCTCCAACGCCAGAGCCTGACCCCAGGCCTGCTCGGCCAGAACATTTTCATGTGAGGCATAATAGGCCAATCCCAAGGCTTCAAAGGCCTGCGCCCAATGGGTCGCGCCGTGAATCGTTGCTTGAAAATGGGCTACCGCTTGCACAGGATCGCCTAATGCTAAATACCCCAATCCCAGCGCATAATGGGCTTCTGGAAAATCAGATTGAATGCGAAGCGCGGCCCGCCATTGCGCCAGAGCCTCTGCAAGCCGACCATCTCGCACCAGGGAGATGCCATAGTTATACGAAACCAGGGCTGACAGGTGGTACCGCAATGAGGTGGCCTGAACATCCAAACGTTCCGCTTGCGACCAGGCCGCAATGGCCCCGGTTAAATCCCCCGTTTTGGCCAGGGCCACCCCAAGATTATGATAGGCATCGGCAAAACCGGGACGCTGACGAGCGGTCTCCCGAAACTCGTCAATGGCCACATCCAGATCATCCGTGAGAAAAAAATCAATGCCTAACTGAAAATGCGCTTCCGCAGAATCCTGAATGGGAGATGAATCCGCTTGGGAGGCACCGGTCACCTCCGCATAGGAGAGAGAAAGGCCAGGAAACCCCTTCAAAAGGAGAAGTCCCACAATGGCGGCACAGACTATTAAACCGCCAGGTACCCGCCGATTTACCATCAAGACACTCTCAGGAAGCAGAGATTGGGACGGTTCCGAAAAACAGACGAAACCCTCATGAACACCAACTTCAATGTATTAAGAAATCAAGGAAAATGGAAGGGCGCACCGGGAGGATCAGGCCTTCACCGCCATCCCCTGAGAAAAATAGGCAAAAGCCTTCGGAACGCCGGGAAGATAAAAGTTTTCGAGTGCTGTGACCGTCCAGCCCTGCGATTGAATCATCTGAACCATTGGACGGTTTAAATGACAGCCATCGCCAAGATGTTTCCACACCGGCGTAAGACCATCCTGCCACAGGCGAACTGAACGATCCGGACTTTGCCCGTGCTCTAAAAATAAGAACCGCCCTCCAGGTCTCAGAACCCGAAGCAATTCCTGCAGGGCATTGGAAGGCAGAGGCACGCTACATAAAGTCATCGTGCTCACCACCGTATCGAAGGAGAAAGAGGGAAAAGGGAGCGCTTCCGCCGAGCCCAAAACAAGGTGAACGGGAATCACGGCCTCCTCCTGAAGCGAACGGGCCAAAGGGATCATGCCGGGATTGGGATCAATCGCCGTCAAAGAATGGATCTGGGAAGGATAGTAAGAAAAATTGGCACCGGTCCCAAACCCGATCTCCAAAACCAACCCTGACGCCTTTGCGACCAAAGAATGCCGCAAGGGGGTAAAACCCGCTTGCCCCATGCTCCATTGCACCAGCCTGGGAAACACTCGCCCTGAATACCACCCGCGTTTCATGGATGTCCTTTCAGGCAATTGAATATGTCTTCTCATTCGCCTTATCCTAAGCATCAGAATAACGTTTATCTCCCTAAGTAGTCTGCAAGCAAGCGCATGAGCCAGAATCCCATCGACAATATTTTTCAATATCCTCCGGTTCCTTTAAGAATGAAATACCGGAATGCCAATTTTCGCTGAAAAAGTTTTTATCCCGAGAATGGATGAGGCGACAGTGGTATACCTGAGCAAAATCAATAAGATAATCGGGAGGAAGGGATTGGAGCTGAAAATCTGACTTGAAGTCGCAGGAGCGGAAGCCTGGCTCCTTCTCCCACAAGGGGACCTGTTCCCTCGTGCCTCCGCTACGCTCCGGCCACCCCAAGGGGGGAATACCTCTAACCCCATTTGAGAGTAAGAAGAGTTTTTGAAGTACGAGAAGTCTATGCAGTCGGTAGGAAAAGTTGGTGCCGAAGGCGGGACTTGAACCCGCATGGGTTTCCCCACACGCCCCTCAAACGTGCGTGTCTGCCATTCCACCACTTCGGCACGAAGTAGGCAGATTATGAAACCTCCTGATGTCCTTGTCAACGAGGGGAGCGCGGAGTAGAATCCCGACCATTCATTGATCATCTGACCGTTCGGATTATAGCTCACCATGACCCGCTCAACCACTTCGCCCGCTCCCCTGACTCATTCCCAGCATTGGATCGGTGCCTTTTTCGATGTGGATAACACGTTGATTCCCGGCGCGTCGATTGAAATCGGGTTTTTCAGGTATCTCTGGCAGGACGGTGTCATGGGTTGGCCGGAGGTATGGCACAGCCTGGAATATGCCATTCGGCAAATGCCGCCCATTTCGTTCAACCCTCTGCGACGGAGGAAGCTGTATCTGATGGGGCATGATGTCTCCCTCATTGAACAGATGGCCAGCGAGTACGTGGAGTTATATGTTGTTCCACGGGTCTCAGCGAGGGCTTTGAATCGTTTATCCCGTCATCGGGATGCGGGACATGTCGTGGCCTTCGTCAGCGGATCCCCTGAGTTCTTGGTGAAACCACTGGCTGAGGCACTTGGAGTCTCCTTGGTATTTGGCGCAAGACCGGAATCCCAGGCAGGACTTTATACGGGAAAGGTGTTTGCCCCGTTGCCCTATGGTGAGGGAAAAGGCCGGTATGTGGAGCGCCTGGCCGCCCGCTTCAACCTGGACTTGACGCGTAGCTATGCCTATGGCGATAGCCCTGGAGATTTCCACGCACTCCAACTGGTTGGCCATCCCTTTGTGGTGAATCCCATTCGTGGCATGGCCCGCATTGCCCGCGAGCGGGGTTGGCCGATTACACAATGGGCTTAGGGGCTGCCATCAGCGATGACATTGCCCTCCTTGCTTGCGCTACTTTGACAGCTTCTCCCAATCTTTTGCATTTAACAGCCCCGCTATGTGTTTCACATGACCGAAAAATCCGACTCAACCCGATCTACCCGTGTGACAATCCTTCATCCCGGACAGCCATTTTCCGCACAATTCTCCTTTCCCCTCCCCCTCACCCCACACTTTGAGTACAATGTCCTCTGATGCGGGCGTGGAGTCGAGGGTTCTTATGAGCACTTTGCCTTCTTTAAAGATCACCGAAATTTTTCACAGCCTTCAAGGGGAATCCACCCGTGTGGGACAACCGTGCGTATTTGTCCGGTTAACGGGGTGCCCCCTTCGCTGCACCTGGTGTGACACGGAGTATGCCTTTTATGGTGGTACCACCATGCCGATTGAGGAAATTTTGGCGCAGGTGCAATCATATGGGTGTCCGCTCGTCGAGGTGACGGGTGGTGAACCATTGCATCAACCCGGCTCTCTGGTATTGTTAACACAATTATGCGACGCGGGATTTCAGGTGATGCTGGAAACCAGCGGGGCGTTTGATATTGCCAACGTGGATGAGCGGGTTTCGATTATTTTGGATGTCAAATGCCCAGGGAGTGGCATGACGGATCGGATGCGGTGGGATACCCTCACACATCTATCCGGAAAAGACGAAGTGAAGTTTGTGTTGAAAGACCGGGCCGATTATGAATGGGCGCGTGATATTGTGAACCAGTATTTATTGGGGGACCGCTGTCCCGTCCATATGAGTCCGGTCTTTGGAGTCCTCCATTTGCAACCCCTGGCTGAATGGATTCTGGAAGATCGACTGCCTGTTCGATTTCAACTCCAATTGCATAAAGTGATCTGGGATCCTGAAACCCGCGGCGTGTGACGCAACGGGAAAAGGGTCGTTTTACGGTAGGGGCGATTAATTTTTTGAGGAGGCGTATGAATATTCTTGTGAAGAGTGGTGAAGCCACCGCTGCAACAACGGACATGTTGGTATGTTTGGAATATGAACAAGACAAAACCTGGAGCAAAGTTGTTCAGTCGGTCGACCAGAAACTCGGTGGACAATTGAGCACCTTGCGCAAAAGTGAAGAATTTTCCGGTAAACCGAATAACACCGCCTTACTGCATATCGATGGGAAATTGCCCGCAAAACGCGTGCTTCTTGTCGGCCTGGGAACACGGGAGACGGTGACCTTGGAACGAATTCGTCAAGCGATGGGGACCGCTGCCAAACGCGCCCGCACCGCCAAGGCCAAAGGGATTATTTGCGTGATGCCGGACGTGCCAAAGAGCACCGGCCCTATTGATGACGTGGCTCAAGCCATGGTGGAAGGGTTCGTTCTTGGGGACTATCGGTTTAATGAGTACCGCACGGACCGTACGGACAATAACCACTCCTTGCAATCCTGCACCCTACTCACCCCCTCCAACGCTCACCTGAATGAGGCCAAAGATGGCGCCAAACGTGGCCAAATCCTTGGGGAGGCGACCTGTTTCGTCCGGGATTTGTGCAACCACCCCGCGAACGTGATGACCCCTTCCCGGGTCGTCACCGAAGCCAAAAAAATCGCCAGGGAAGCCAAAGTCCGGCTCAAAGTCTTGGACCGCAAACAGCAGGAAAAACTCGGCATGGGCGGATTATTGGGGGTCTCTCGAGGCAGCATCGAACCGCCTCAATTTATCATTCTGGAATATATGGGCGGTCCTCGCACCCAAAAACCCATTGTCTTTGTCGGCAAAACCGTGACATTTGATAGCGGTGGTATTTCCCTAAAACCATCAGAAAACATGGAACAGATGAAAGCCGACATGACCGGTGGTGCTGAAGTCTTGGCGACGATTCGAGCCGCCTCCCGACTCAAACTTCCGGTGAATGCGATCGGCCTCTTGCCTGTGACGGAAAACATGCCGGGGGGACGAGCTACTAAACCCGGCGATATCCTTACCATGCTCTCAGGAAAAACGGTGGAAGTCCAAAATACCGATGCAGAAGGACGTCTGATTCTTGCTGACGGCTTAAGCTATGCCTCACGGCTCAAACCCGCCTGCGTGATTGACATCGCCACACTGACCGGTGCGGCCTCTGTCGCGTTGGGACAATTCGCGATTGGCATGTTGGGTAATGACGACACCATGAAAGCCGAACTCAAAAAGGCTGGCAATCATGCCGGAGAACGAGTCTGGGAAATGCCCCTGTGGGATGAATATTTTGAGCAGCTTAAAAGTGACGTGGCGGACATGCGGAATATCGGTGGGCGCGGAGGCGGAATGATTACCGCGGCACTATTCTTATCAAAATTCGTCGGAGACCATCCCTGGGTCCATTTGGACATTGCCAGCACCGATTGGGGCACAACCGAACGTCCCTATGTTCCTAAAGGCCCGACTGGTATCGGGACCCGGTTGCTCATTCAGTATTTACTAAATCATGCCAATCGCTAGGTGGCCATACACGCGATGTCTATCGCTGAACTCGTAGGGCAACTATGTATGATCGGGTTCGAAGGGACGGAGGTCACTCCGGACCTTCGAGCCTGGATGCAGGAATTCCGACCGGGAGGGATCATTCTTTTTTCCCGAAACCTGGTTGACCCTGCTCAAATTGCACACCTCACGAACGACCTCCAAGCACTTGCCGGTGACATCCCGCTTCTCATCGGCATCGATCAAGAAGGTGGGCGCGTCTCCCGCCTTCCTTCAGGCTTTACCATCTTTCCTCCTGCATCAACCGTTGCCCACTCGGGATCCACGGAACTGGCCTACCAAGCCGCGGCCGTAACTGCTAAGGAGTTACGCGCCGTAGGGATTAATATGAATATGGCCCCGGTCCTGGACATTCATACAAATCCCTCCAATCCTATTATCGGAGATCGAGCGTTTGGGACCGAGCCGGAACAGGTGTGCCTCATGGGAGCGGCCACTCTTGCCGGCCTGCACGACCAACGCGTATTGGCCTGCGGAAAACATTTTCCTGGTCATGGCGATACCAGTACGGATTCACATGTGGAACTGCCGGTGGTCCATGCCTCCCGGGAGCGACTCGAAAGTGTGGAGCTCAAACCTTTTCAATACGCCATTGCTCACGGTCTTCAGGCCATGATGACGGCCCATGTCCACTATCCCGCCCTCGACCCCACAAATCCCGCAACCCTCTCTTCCATTATTTTGACAGACATGCTTCGGCAGCAGATGGGATTTCCCGGTGTCATTTTAAGCGACGACTTGGAAATGGGCGCCATTGTGAACCATGCGACAATCGGCGAGGCGGCTGTACGCTCGTTGCAAGCCGGAGTGGATATGTTATTGGTGTGCAAAACCCGCAGACTCGCAACCGATACCATTAACGCTGTTTGTGGTGCCGTTGAATCCAATGTGTTGGATCAAAGCCACCTTGAGGCTAGCCTGGCCCGCATAGCCTCCGTCAAACAGCAATTTGTCTCTCCCTATCATCCAATCAATGTTCCCTCCATTCTTGATACCGTCGGCCTTCCTGCTCATCGCCATGTGTTAGCACAGATCCAAGACCAAATTCGCACTTTGACCTGAATGGATAGAAAGCTTAAAGACGGATTACCGTCCATACTCCAATAGGCAGTCGAGGCTTCGTCTCCCACTGGACCACTTTATGGATACCAGCGATATCACTTACCTGACCAACTGACAAAAGAAGGCCATATCCCAATTCTGGACATTCCCTACAAAGATTTGTTTAGCTAATAACCTTGCTGTATAAACCGACACATCCAAACCTCTATTCCTATTGCTGATGACAGAATTTCATGATTCATTTCGAAAGCAAGGAGCATGGCCATGGCATTGAAAAAAGGGGACATAATCGACGAACGCAAACGGTTTCCGGATTCTTGCGGGCTGGTACTCAAGGTGATGGGCGGAGGGGAAGGTTTTGAAAAAATTCGGTGTTGCGGGCATGACCTGACCCAGGAAGATGTAGTTCCCTCGTTTAATCAAGAGCGGGGCCGCAGAGCAGGAGCCTTGGCAGTCGGCATGCCACTCAATGAGAAAATAGTTGCGACTGATTCCTGTGGACTTCGACTAATGGTGATGGCGGGAGGTGAGGGCTTTCAGGAAGTCATCTGCTGTGGTCATTCGTTTGGGGCGAGTGCAATTCAGAGTTTAGAGTTTGGTCAGATGCGGGGAGAGGACACGGGGCAGGAACACTCCCCCAACACCCCCCATCAGGGAACCGCCTAAGAGGACACATTCGACATGTTAGGGTGGACACCAGAATCGATCAAGCAATGGGTCAAATGGATGCAGTTCCTCGACCGGTGGGGCTATATCACGGCCTGCCTGAGTTTTCTCCTCGTGGGCATGCTGGTTTTCGGTTATAGTTGGGTGGCCTATGCTCAATCGGTACAGACCGGGTTTTTGCCGGCCACCATCACCTTACTGAATGACTTGCTGTTCGTCATCATTCTTTTGGAGTTGTTTCGCACGGTTTTAGGCTTCTTGCAAAACGACCGTATTCGCCTCGAACCCTTCCTCCATGTAGGGATTATCGCCTCCGTCCGAAGAATTCTCACCGCTGGAGCTGAATTTTCGCACCAGGATTCCGTCCCTGATGACATCTTTCGTCATTATCTTATGGATATGTCCCTGCATGTTGTCGTGATTTTAGTCCTCATGATCGCATTATATCTTCACCGAAAATCCGAACTCCCCGTAGTGCCTGTTTTCAACAAATAGCCCTTCCGAGTTCCAGTAATATTCTGTTTCTTATTCATCATTCCTACATCAAATTATTGTCAAAAATACCTGATGAACTTCTTTCATTCATATTGCATACCGCCGAGGGCTGTGGCAGTATAGCCTCCTTTTTGGACAACAATCGGTTGTGTTGGTCATCATGGAGTCTCTTCCTGAATTAGTTGGCACGGTCCATATTATCATGGGCCCTTATCGAGGAAATCCGATTGCACTATATATGTGCCAGGAGGAGTCCACCTGCCACATTTCTCCTCGCATCTATCCATGGAATCAAACTGTTGGATCTGGAGATACCCCCAATAAAGCCGCAGCAGACTTTGAAGCCAAGTGGAAAGAAAGGGACCTGGCCGACGACATGTATACCGGCCCTCATTGGGAAGGTGGCATCAAGCCAGAAAAACCCAAACCCGTTCCTCCTCCTAAACCCGCCACTCCTCCTGCAGCTAAGACCGCGGCCGCACAAGACACCAAAACTCCCTCACCTAAATCTCCAGCTCCGCCGGATCCACCTCAACCAGCCCCAGAAGCTGAAGACGCAGCTCCGTAAGACTCCGTCCTCTTCGCCATACCAGGTATTCTCTTTCGTAAAGACCATGTGCGAACTAAGCTAAAAAGGCCGAGGACAGGCTATGTCCGGCTGGCGGCAAACTGTCTTGCGGATTGTATCAATGCGATAAAAAGACGTTTTTGAATCGCGTCGTGCCGGTATAAAAACTCCGGATGCCATTGGACCCCAAGCCAGAATGGATGACGGGAAGATTCAATCGCTTCAATGACTCCATCTGGAGCAACCCCAGAGACTTGAAAGGACGGCGGAACAGATTTGATAGATTGATGGTGGGAACTATTCACAGCAATACTTAACCGCTTAGCGATACGCTGAAGGAGACTGTTGGGTTCAATGTCAATCAGATGGGCTGTTTTCGTTGCGGATTTGGTGGGACGATGTTCAATTTTGGTAGACATTTGAGAGGAAATATCCTGCAGCAGGGTTCCTCCCAAGGCCACATTCATGGATTGCATACCCCCGCAAATGCCTAGAGTCGGCAAACCCTGACGAAAGGCCAACTTGGATAGTCCTAGCTCAAGTTGCGCGCGGTCTTCACTCATTCGCTGAAAAGGATACCGCTGTTTCTCTCCATACAACTCAGGGGCTAAATCCGATCCGCTCCCGGTCACCAGGAGGCCGTCCAGCCGTTGTAAAAGATATTTCTGTTTTGCCAGGCCACGCACCAGGGGAAGCACTAAGGGCATTCCCCCGGCGTCCTGAATCGCCTGAAGGTACCTGGCCCGCAAAAAATAGGTGGGTTCTTTCCCACCCATATCCTTACGATTTCCAGGGTTAAAATCCGGTGTGATCCCAATGATAGGTTTGACCATGCCAGTCATTTCAACTTAGGCGGGTAGGTTTGATGAGTCCGTCTAAAGGGCTTGATCCTCGTATGCGGAAACCCCAATGAATCGAACGGGTTCATTCCCCTTCAGATGATCGGGCGTAATAACATACGTACCATAGAAGCTCGGTTCCCATACGGCTTTTGCCGTATCAAGGTCGCCACCCGTCAATCCATAGGTAAAGGTTCCCACAACCCCCCCCAAGATGGCATAGGCCAATTTAACGGGGAAATAGACCACGGTCAGCAAAGCACTCCCAATCCCAAGCCCCGCCTCATTAGTTGGGCTCGATAATTCGTGTTCGGCAGCCAGACTCACCCCAGTGGCACCCAGGCATAGGACCAGTGAAAAAGCCAATAACACACATACCCCGGTTACCTGGTTAAGCCCATCTCTCAATAAACCCTTGGATTGCCGCATAAGGAATACTCCTTCCTGTTTAATTTTTATGCAAACCTTCTGGTTGTTATTCTAATCATGAATGATTCGTCAGTCTTCTGTTTTTAAATAAAAAACAAAAAATTATAGCAAATTTAATACCTTCATAGTGAATGGGGGCCATCTTCTGTTTCAACCAGATCCAACTCAATGAAAATCTGCCTCTTGATTTCCTCGGCCTCCAGCTCAACAACCTTATCTGTCTCAGCAACAAGAGCATCTCCGGAAACCTGGATATTCTCCTGCTTGATTCCCTGATGAATAAAGGCATGGAGCTTGTGGAAACACAACAACTGTACCAACAAATCATGACTTTTTTCGCGATAGCTCTCCTGGTCCTCCACCGGAACGCTCCCTAGAACGACTTCCAACCAGGATGAATGCTGAAGTATTCCTTCAAGCTTGGCTATTTGGTTCTTTTTCATTACCACCTCAACTTGCACCCCGCCTTTCCAGCTGCGCTTTTTAACATTAAAAACACAGTGCACTGAATCTGAGTCACCCTCAACGGCTTCGGGGCCGTAAAAAAGGGTAATCCGAAAGAGGGGAATCTGAGGTGGTGAGAGTAATGACATTCTGGACCCACTCACTAATTAAAGGGCACAACACAGTATGAAGAATACGCAAAAACTTGGCTTGGGCATAGCCTTCTAAGCCTACCGTATTTAGGTTGACACTCGTCAATCTTGAAAGATAGAGTCTTTTTAGTTGAATATTTTCACAGTAAGCTGAAGGGAAAGGGGCTTCTCTATGTTCGGAACCATGGGGTTCTCTGAACTCATGATCATTCTGGTGATCATCCTGATTATTTTCGGGGCAGGTCGTCTCCCGCAAATCGGGGAAGGTGTCGGGAAAGCTCTAAAAGGCTTTAAGAAGGAAGTCGCCGATATCCCTCAACCTGTGGACCCCAATGAGCCACTTCCATCTGCACCGCCCGAACCAGCACAGGCTCAATCCCAACCGACTACCCCGGTAGGTACCCCGACAAATCAACCATTCCAGCCTGGTCCTGAACAAACGCCTGGAACCACGGCAGCGTTACTTTACCAGGGAGCAGGGCCTCAAGTGGTCCAGCCTTCAGCTAAATCTACTGTAGCCCCTAACTCTCCTCAAACCACGACAGCCCCCTCTGCACCGTTGCCGATGTCCATGGAGGATAGGCAAGCGCAACCCGCCCCTATGGCTTCGAGGCAATACCCTGCCCTCCCGGCTGGGGCACAGGCAAAGCCCGTGCTGAAGCGCCCTGCCGCTGTTGTCAATAAACAGGCCGTGGCCAGAGTCCAAGCCCAGCAAGCTGCAATGAAAGCCCAGACTTCCCAGCAGTCCGGATTAGCTCCACGAGATATGCAATCCTTAGGAGAAGGTCTTGGAAGTGCCGTACGCACCTTCCGGGATGCCGCAGCAGATATTAAAAATTCGATCGATCCTCAAATGCGCACCATTCAGGCCGAATTGGAGTCTGCCGAAAAAGAGATGCAAGACTCCATCGAAGTGGCTAAAGAGCCTCTGAACCCCAAAGAACGTTCAGGATCTGCCTAATCTTTTCTTGCTACCATTCCCTACCAGTCCTGCTATCCTTATCGGAGCCATTTGTTTCTATGGACTCATTGGATGTGTTATTGAATCCCCACCTGAACCACCCGAAACTGTCACCGAACGACTTATTCCACTTCTGACCGATACTCAGCCTGATATTCGACGGACCGCAGCTTTATCACTAGGGAAAATTGGTGATCCTCAGAGCGTACCAGCCCTTGTTCTCGCCTTATCGGACCCGGATGACCAGGTTCGACAATCAAGTGCATGGGCCTTGGGAACAATGGCCGAATCCTTATCGGATCAGTCTCTAGTTGCATTGGTTCAGCACCTTACAGATCCATCCGATTCAGTCAAAAAAGCTGTGGTATTGGCCTTGGGTCGAACAGCAGTGCATGAGGATTTATTGCAGGTATTAACCGAAGCCTACGCTATTTCCACAATTGACACCCAAAGAACCATTATCCAATCTCTCGCTCACTTTGAATTTCCATTTTCCTATTCCGTGTATCTCCAAGCTCTGGAAAGTCCAGATTCTCTCACACGTCAATCGGCAATTGCAGGGCTCGGTGAATTAGGTGATCCCAGAGGACTCCCATACTTACGCACCCATCTTCTCCAAGACCCAAGCGTGGGAGTGCGATCGGAAGCCGCATTTCGTTTAGGCAAATTGGGAACCAGTGCGGATGTGTCTGCACTGAAACAAGCCATGGAAACAGACCCGACCCCCAATGTGCATTTTTGGTCATCCTGGGCTCTTGTCCAAATTGGTCCGAATACCTAATCTCCACCAATTTTTCCTGGTCGACCTATTCATGATTCTCTCAGATTCCCAGTCAATACTGTCTCTAGATTAGAATCTTTCCATATTCAATGCGCCTGATTGAATACTCGAGATAAAGTTATTACAATTCGCCTTCTTTTTCTCAACGAGGCAATACATGAAGAAAATAAAAATAAATCTGCTCATAGGCTTAATGACAATACTTTCGAGCGTGAGTTGTGCCTCAGACCCGGTGAAGTGGTACAGGTCTGGCACCTCCCAGGAAACCTTTACCCGTGATAAATCGGATTGCGAGGAAGCTTTGCTCTCAACAGGAAGCACTCAAAGGGAAAAGGATATTTATTCCTTAGAAGGGTGCCTGGAGTCTAAAGGCTATACGGCTATCCCTCTTTCTTCTCAATAACGAAAAATCCAAAACTCGGTTTTAAAATAATCCTGGGGAGGATAAACTCTGGAGCTTTCGTAAAAAAACGGCTAGTCTCTTCGGGGGGTGGACAATGTGACGTTCTGATCATTTAGAATAATGAGGTGATAGCTCAAGATTGAAGAACGGGTTAAATAAGCGAACAAGAACATGAAAAAGGTCCTTCTGGTAGATGATGATCTCAATGCTCGGGAAGCCCTTCGCCTAGTCCTGGAATCCCAACAATTAGAATGTATTGAGGCCAGCAATGGATCGGAGGCCATCGCGTGGTTATCCACTCACCGAGCTGACTTAATCATTTCCGACAATCAAATGCCGGTTCTGGCAGGACTAGATTTCATTGACCAAATCAAGCTGCAAGAGAAAGAACCCATCCAAACCCCCGTCATCTTACTCAGTGGACATCTGAAAGAACAGGATAAACATCGTGCGCGCCAGGCAGGAGTCTTTGCTATTTTAGATAAACCCTGTAATTTTAGTCAGTTCCTGTCTATGGTTCAGCTAGCGTTAGACCAATAAGTCTGGTCTTTGCCATCCGGCTCTTCTCCTTAAAACGGTATTCTCCCCTTCCTCGATAAGAAAAAAGCTCCCCCTTAACTCCATAGCCTTCCTAATCAGTGCTAGACTTCCAATCCTTTAGCGGTATTTACCCATTAACCTTTTTCTCTATATCTCTTCACCAGGGGATGGATTTACTTCCCAACACAAATCCTTTCCCCGCCTTGGGAAGAGGTTGACCCAAGAGATTGAAAATTTTTCTCGTTGACCTTCGTCTTCAACAAAAGGAGTGATCTCATGCTGAAAATATTCGGAGGAATGATTATTGGGTCCCTCATGACCATGATACTCTTGGGCGGGGTATCTGCTGCTGACAAGGTTTTGGCAAATGCGCAAACCTTATATTTCGAACAGATCCAGCGACCAGACACCACCACCACACTTCTACTACTTGTTTTTTCAAGTATCTTCCTTGCGGTTCTGACTCTATGGCCCGCAAAGCCTGTTTTGGACACAAAGAAGATCACAAAACAATTGCGCCGGCACTGTTAGAAAATAAAAATCCTTCAATCCCCCGGAAGCAAAACAATTTAAGGTGAAACAATGGCCACGGGAGCCCTATTCCACTTGAGACCTTCAAGCGGACTCTCAGACAAAATTAATAAGCCTGCCATTTGTGCAATAGGAAAATGAATCTGCGTTAATTTTTTCATTAGTTTCTCAATAGGCATTGTCTTATCGGAAAAATAAGAAAGGAACAATTGAATCTCCCGTTCCCGTCTCCAATTCCTCATTCTAAAACCGAAGCATGAACGCGTGGTAGTAGGTTTTTGACCTAAGAACCGCCTGGGACGCGGCCATTAGAGTGGAAAGGGATGGCCTGCTTCCGTTTTCAGGACGATATATCCAAACCAATTTTCGGACATCACTGTTTCTGCGCCACCCCCCGCAAAACTTTTTTTAGGCGTTCTATTTATACGATTAATCCACCACCATTGGCCAAAAATGAGTCAATTTATCTCCCCAAAAAAGCCGAAATTAATGTGAACAGGCTTTCCCTAATGAACATATCCTCTTCCACCTCACCCTTTTCACCCCAGAATTCTCTATTAGCCCTCCAAAACCATTCTGACGGGCACAAGGCCAAACAATCACAAGTTACTCCCTCCATACAAAAAAAAATCGTGGAACTCCAGAATAGCGATCGTGATGTTAGAAATAACCAATAGGCAAACATAGCAGCATCAGGAAGACTAGCCAAAAGTGCGGCCAGATTTTCCTTTCAACGAGGGTCTGATGGGAAATTCTATGCGGTCGGAGGTGAAGTCAGTATTGCCACTTTTCTCATCCCAGGTAATCCACAATCCACCATACAAAAAGCCCAGTAAATTCGACCAGCAGCCCTAGCACCTGCAGATCTTCAGCCCAGGATCGGACGGTGGCCATGTCAGCCAATACGGGTCAGCCAATACCATTGAAGCGGCAGCCCGCAAAAAAATGCACCCAAAACCAAAGAAGACGGGATTCCGTCTGAAAAACCAACGGATGCTATATCCTCTCGTATTGATGTGTTCGCTTAGTACACACTTATTCACTCCTCGCTCAAATCTTCATATTTCTCTCACCTTGGAAGTCCCGTTTTTTATTGACGCCCCATTACAAAGCCTGCCCTACTAAAGTTCATCCACCATCTGATCGAAAATATCTGCAAACAAGTACATTAACCTAGTCATTAAATTTTAAAACTCGGCATACCTTTCCACTCACAAGAATCTCTTGCCCATTGCCTTCTCCACATTGAATAAACTCTTTCTCTCTCAAAAATGCGCATTTCACCAGCACATTCTGGAAATTGTGAGCCCGATATATGACATGCCCTCTCCAATGAAGTTGGCAACGGACTTGCTAAACCTTTTGTCACAAGACAAAGCATGGAAAGCTTATCATTAAACAAGCAGAGCCTTTCGTACGGATACATCAACATACCCAAGCACACAGAGAAAAAGTTCAACATTGGACCAGGTGCAATATCTCGAACTGATGGAGGCGAGGAAACCTATGAACATTGCGGAAAAAATGAAACATGACTGGAACGAACGAGCCCAACACCATGCCAGATTTTGGATTGCCACCGAGGCTTACCACACAGAGGAAATGTTTACTCAATCAGGAAAAAACACTGCCCAGGCCTTGCTGGCAACTCTCCCAGTCCCTCACCTGCCGTCGTGGAATGTTTTAGATATCGGATGCGGCATTGGCAGAGTCCTCAAAGCCCTCGCCTCCCATTTTCATCATTTAGTAGGTGTCGATGTCTCTTCCGCAATGATTGCCCAGAGCAAACAATGGTTAGCTGACTTTCCCCATATCCACACATATGAAACCTCTGGGGTGGATCTTTTGGAATTTCCTCACTCCTCATTTGATCTAGTCTATTCCTATGTCACATTTCAGCATATGCCTCGTCCTGTATTTGAACGGTACCTGAGAGAAATCCACCGCGTCTTGACTCCTAAGGGGTATCTGGTCTTTCAACTGCCCATAGGCCATTTTCAAGACGTTCCTCTCGAGGACACCATTGGGATACGGTCGTATTCCAATCAGGAAATTGAGGAAAGCCTTAGGCGGAACGGCCTAGGTTTTCATCCATCATCGGATCCCGAATTCACAGAATTATCTGACCCACACAGCCATCGATTCCGACTGGCACAAAAGATCGGTCCAATAAGCACCCCTGTCCCAATGGACTGGGAGGAGTTGAAACAACCGCACTTTGTCTCTGAATGGGATAACCATCTTTATGGCATTTATGCCGACCACTGCGCGGATGCAGGCAACTATCAAGAAGGAATTCAGACGTTGCAAATGCTGGTCAATAAGAATCCGGTAAATTTAGAAGGAAGGTTACGGTTGGCAGCATTATTAATCAAAACCGGACAGCTACCAAAAGCTTTTGCCACCATGAAAGAAATCATCACCCTCCACCCTGGCTACGAAGAAGGCCATCGAACGCTCAGACAACTCATCGAGAAATGCCCTGATCTAAAGCCAGCTAGAATTCCTTCCTTATCCACAACCAGTCACCATTCTCCGGCTGACGCATCACGAAATATTCCTGCTTTGACCAACAGGGAATATTCAACCACTGAAGTCTGAACACAAAATAAACTAGCCAGAGGGGCTCCCGTCAGGCGTCAATGGGGAATGAACATGTTTGTGTAAATTTTGACTTTCCAATAGCCTTCCATTTGTTATAATCATCTTCACAAGTCGTAAAACAATTCCTTTATCTCTCACCACCAAATTAGGAGGAAAGCATGGCAAAAAAACCATTGGCATTGGTGTCAACATTTTTTCTGGTCATGGGAATGTCAGGCATGGCGTTAGGGAATCCCCCAAACAATGGTCCAGGTTGCGGATTAGGGAAACTCGCGTGGGAACAGTCCAGCCAAAATGAAAGCATTGGTGGTCAGGTCCTGATGGCCACCACCAATGGTACCGGCTTTCAAACTTTTGCAATCAGTTCAGGCACTTCCGGTTGCACCAATGATGGGAAAATTTTTGCATCCGAAAAAGTCAATGTGTTTACAGCCCTGAATTTCGACAACCTATCCCAAGAAATGGCGCAAGGCCAAGGAGAACATTTGACATCACTAGCCACATTAATGGGGATACCTCAAGAACAGCACCCAGAGTTTTTTTCAATGACGCAAGAGAAATATTCGACTCTGGTGCAAGCCGGAGAAAGTTCACCGAAAGCCGTTGTGAAAGCAATAAATAACGCGATGCAGGGCCACATTATTTTAGCCCAAACCACAACCAACAAGTAAATTCCGAAAGGCTCCGGCTCTTAGAGGCGGAGCCTTATCGTCTCTCAATTTTCTCTCCCCGCATGTGGTAATACGCCTTCTTATTGGCCTTTGGCTATTTTCTTTCCATTTTTTTGTCTCCCCCATACAAGGGGCAACCCCACTGTATCTTCAAGAATTGAATGAGCAAGCCGTCAGGGACAAACTCCATGAGCAACGCTACTGGCACCTCTTACTTCATTACCAGCCAAGCCTCTTTGGTGGTCACACCAGCGAAGTGGATGATCCAGGGTTTTTCCTATCAGAAAATGGGAAAGAAGATCCCGAGGCTGAGTTACGGGCAACAATTTCCTTCTTTTTTTCTGATAAATTGGTCGGTCGGTCACAACAACCTGCCCAGTGCGCCTTTGTCGCCCGCTATCATTGGCTGAAAGAAAAATTAAAATTTGAAGAGGCTAAACTCCCTTCTCACGAATGTGAACGGTTTCATCATTGGTATGATGAATTTGATGCCGAATTTATTTCCATGATTTTCCCCTCAGCCTTTATGGGGAACCCAGCTTCCATGTTTGGGCACACTTTCCTCAGAGTTGATCCAAAAGGCCAAACCGAACAAACACGGATTCTCGCCTATACGATTAACTATGCGGCAGAGGTGCCGCCCAATCCTGGAATTGAATACGCTTACAAAGGAGTATTTGGAGGATACAAAGGGTTTTTTTCGACTATTCCCTATTATATGAAAGTCAAAGAATACGGAGACATTGAAAATCGAGACATCTGGGAATATCGCTTGAATTTTTCTCCCGATCAAATTCATCGGCTGTTGATGCATGTGTGGGAATTAGGGAATGCCTATTTCGACTATTACTTCTTTAAAGAAAATTGTGCGTACCATATCCTCTCTTTATTGGAAGTGGCCGATCCCAATCTGCATCTGACCGATCAGTTTCATTTTGCTACGATTCCAGGCAACACCATTCGCCTCCTTTTTCGTTACAAAGGATTGGTCAAAGAGAGCGTGTACCGACCTGCTCGCAGCACTCTGCTTAAAAGAAAGCGAAGCGATTTGGAGAAACAAGAAACCTCGTTACTTCCTAAACTCCTCAACGATCCTCATTTGACAGAGCGATTTGAATTTCGCCAACTACCAAGGAATCGCCAAATTTTTCTTCTGGATTTCGCATCAGACGTATTACGATATAAAGCCGCAACCGATCAAGACAAGTCTGAAGACTATAAGGCCAAAAATCGATCTATATTAGTGACGCGCAGTCAAATAAAAATACCTTCGCCCTCCTTTCATGTGGAGCCATTTTCCCTTTCCCCCGATCACGGACACAATTCACTAAGAGTCGGCGAGGGATTCGGGTGGAGAAACCATGAGATATTCGAAGAAATCAGCGTCCGAGCCGCCTATCACGATCTCCTAGATCCTGACGCAGGATATACCCAAGATGCCCAAATAGAATTACTTGATTTACGGTTGAGGCATTATCACAGCCGAAATCAATTTCGAGTAGAACGTTTTACTTTTGCAAATATCCTCTCCTTGGCCCCCATTGATTCCTTGTTCATTTCGCCCTCATGGAAATTTAATGTTGGAATGGACACCGTCAAGACCTCAAGTTGCGACCTCTGTTCTAACGGAAACATTAATGCAGGAATCGGTGGAGCCCAAGAAACTCAGATCTTTAAACGGGAGGTCTTTTTTCTCCTTGGGGAGATAGATGCCAACGTCAGTGGCGCGTACAAAGAAAATCATCGAGTGGGGGGAGGAATATCTGGCGGCGTGATGGCCACAATCACTCCGAGATGGAAATGGCTCATTTCAGCAGGATATTTGTATTATCCCCTTGGAGATCGATCGCATGACATCCCTGTTTCTGTGGGACAACGATGGACATTTGCCAAAAATTTCGCGGTGCGCGCCACGTTCACTCACCATGATCGTGACAATGAAGTTCTCACTGTTCTTCACGGATATTTCTAACTCCCAAAGGGCCCAGGCCTGCCTGGGCCTTACTTCGCAAAAGCTTTAACAGAAACATAAAACCTAAAACAAAAAACCAATGCCCCCCAAAAAATATTCACTCCTGAAATTTAAGGAAAGTTCCTTCCAATGGTAATTCGCAGAGAAATATTTGTATTCTCCAAATACAAACCATCGTTCGGTAATGAATAGTTGCATGCCTCCTAGAAACTGATATCCAGGAGCCGTTCCTGTTTCAAAATTTTTATCTTTTCTTCCTGGAATATCGGCATTTCTTAAAATTCCGTTTGAAAGCCCGCCTCCTATGCCCGCATACGGTCGGAACAGAGTCCCTGGATATCGCACGATAAGATTGACCATGGACTGATAAGTTATAAGGCTGCTGTTACCCTTTGTCGGTCTCAAACTACTGTCTATGGGAAAACGGATTGAATTATTATTTCCAAATGATTCCAATTCAAGACCAAGGAATCCACTGGCAAAATGAGGGAAGAACCCTACCTTAAATCCCAAACCAGGATCTCCATTCAGCTTCTCGCCTGAAACCTCTCTGCTTTTAAACGAAACTCCCTTATTTAAAGGTTGTGACCCCATACCATAGCCCGCCAAATAAATCTCAATGTCATCCAAAGCCTCCAAACGACAGGGAAGAAAAATTGCCACAACCCAGGAAAGGAGCAATACAAATTTTATGGAAAAATACAACTCTCTCTCCGAGTAAATTCTAAATCAACATGCTTAAGAAACCTTAGATCGCCTGAAATTATATTCCAGGTGCTCTTGCCTAATATGTCAAGAAAACACACTAGGAAATGAAATTCGCCTCTTTTGGTCCCATCCTTTTTCACCATTATATTCTTCAGCCAAATGAAAAACCGCCGGATTCTTTGTTGGATAATGATCTGATTGGCGTCAATGCGGAGGTAACGCTCAGCCTTGCCAAACCCTACGACATAGAGCTTGCCCGCCTAGGCAGTGAGGGATTACGTCCATCTGCTGTGTTGGGCCGATCCGAAGGTTTTTGCCTTGGCAAATGGTGCACATTTCCCAGAGTATCAGGGACCAAACTGGGCCTCGAGGGGAACTGACGCTCAAAAAAGTTGTGGGGCGGGAGGTTTTTAGTCCTATGGCTTTTACGAAAAGCCAGTAGGGGGAGAGAATTGGCTATTCAGCAGTTTCTACAAGAACAAAGCAGAGCGAAGAGGAACCTCGTCAATTAAATTATCCCACAGTATGGCCACGAAGATTTTAATGCAAAAACAGGCTTTCCCCTTTGGCTGGAAAGAGCCTATCTGAAAATAGAGGCATGTACTTTATAGTTTGAGAAACTGGCCTATGCAATAAAAATTACCATCACTATCTAGGTCTAGGTGTTTGGACTACTTTTCCCGGAAAAAAAAAAGGGATTGTCCTAAGTCACCCTTAGGACAATCCCACAAAAAAATTAATTTACTAACCGATTACGAACCATGCACGATAGTGCACCACTCACCCCAGATTCCAAGAATATTTTTTGCAGAATGATCAACGTAGGTAATCTGAGTTATTCCACCATTCGCCATGGCCTTTTCCTGACTAGCATCACCTGTCGCAACCATAGCAAGAATTGAAGTTGCACAGGCTGTTCCAGTTTTAGTCCCAGCAGCGCCATCAGTAACTTGGTTGCCGAATTTAGCTTCAGTATAGGCCCATCCTGCAACAGGTGAGGCTACCCCCATACATCCGGTCAAATTGAGTAAACAAAACCCTAAAAAACCAGCAATTAGCAGATTTTTCATTTCCTGCCTCCCATTAAAGTTATTGGATTGTAAGTGGCACTTTATCCCAGATAATTGTTTTCATTTAAGTAGCCTATTCCCCTATTAATGTCAAGAAAAAATTCCCACCCCAGAGTTCGATAAAGGATCGGTATTTGCAAAGTATCATGACTTGTGGAAGCGTTGACACGCTCTCCATTTTGGAGAAATGCCTTATGTGAAGCAATGAACCCCTACTCATTTTTCATCGAAAAATACGCCCCTCTCACAAGAACATCTCAAATGGGTCAACCGTCCTGATTCAAAAAAAGACAGATAGCCCTTTCCCCAGGCCCCTCTTTTTTGATTAGATGAAGCAGCAAGCCAAGAGAGGGAACTTCCATCACCATAGCCAATTTCAATTTGAGCATGTAAATGAGTTTAGAAGATGAATTTTGCGATATCATTAAAAAGGCTCGTTTTGGGCAAGGGCTGGGGATTGAGACCCTGGCGGAATTGGCGAAAATGGAGCAGGCCGACATGGAGGACCTTGAGAAAGGTAACCGAACTCCGACCAAAAGCGAAATTCATGGAATCAGCCAGGCCTTGCACCTACGCGTTGACCCCCTGATTAACCTGACTTTGGACGGATGGTTACCTCAACCGCAACCAGAGTGGACGACTGAACACGATCTTGTTCAGACCATCAAAGGCGATATTGGCGGGTATGAAGTCAAAGGGTATCTATTAACTGATCCGGTCACCAACCAGACCATTATGATTGATACTGGGTACAATGCCAAACAGATGCTTTCGAGCATCTCCCAACGTGAATTGACCTTGATCGGCGTCTGCCTCACCCATGGGCATACGGATCATGCGGGAGGGCTGAAAGAGATTTTGGCTCAATGGCCAGTGCCGGTCTATCTGGGTAATGGCGATTTCGACCTGCTCCCCTGGACGCCGCCTGACGCCTCAATAAAAATACCAGCCGACCATCAGATGATTGCCCTGGGGGATTTGACGGTTGAATGCTTGGCCACCCCGGGCCATACCCCTGGAGGATTTTGCTACCTGTTATCGCTCAAAGGCCAAACCCTGTGTTTTGTGGGAGATACGCTCTTTTCCGGGTCGGTAGGGCGCTCCAACCCTTTTTCCCTGTATCCACGGCATTTGCAATCCGTTCGCCATACCCTGTTACACTTACCAAAAGACACCGCCTTGTTTCCTGGCCATGGTCCCTCCACGACAGTGCTTGAGGAACAAGCGCACAATCCATTTGCCTAATATTGAATATCAGACCAATTCCTGGCTTGGCATTCAATAAGGACGTGTTAATGGATCACGAATCGCCTACACATTCAACGCCTTCGGAGAACAACCCAACACCCCCACCTTCTCTATTGAATCCTATTGCTCCCACCGATTCACTGCCTTCAACTAACCCAATTTCCCCTCCACCTCTGATCATGCCAATCTCCAAAGACGCCATGCTTCGAGAACGCACACTCGAAACATCCTCCCGCGGAATAGGTCATTGGCATTCAATTCAACCTGACCGGCTCGACTCTCGAGATGAGGTGGATGAATTCCCACCTCCAACTCCCAGCGCCTTTTCCCAATGGGGACTTCCTATTTTGCTCTTTGGGCTCACCATATTTACTACACTCTGGGCAGGAGCATTTCAGGTTAATATGAAACCAGTCAACGGGGCCTGGGATTTTTTAATGCGTTATCCCGGCTCTTTAGTCAATGGGATCCCCTTTGCCGCAACCCTATTAGGAATCCTCGTCACCCATGAATTCGGGCATTACCTTCTCTCCCGCATCCATCGTGTTCCCGCGTCCTTACCGCTGTTCATTCCCGGTCCCCCACATTTCATTGGTACCTTTGGGGCGGTCATTCGCATGCGATCCGCAATCATGAATCGTCGCGCGCTTTTTGATATTGGCGTTGCAGGTCCCATTGCCGGATTTATCGCCGCAGTTGTTGCCATTATTATCGGCCTCTCTTTCTCCCATATCGTCCCCAGATCCCAAACGTATGGGTTACAGTTGGGCGAACCTCTCCTGCTGCAATGGTTTGCCTGGCTCATGTTTGGCCCAATTCCACCCACGCACGATATTGTGCTCCATCCGATTGCTTTTGCCGCGTGGTTCGGGTTTTTCGTCACCGCGATTAATTTATTACCCTTGGGGCAATTGGACGGAGGCCATGTGGCATTTGCGGTATTAGGCCGTCGACAACGCTCCCTGGCATTGGGCACGATTCCCATCCTCATTTATTTGGGCCTCACGGGTTGGCCTGGGTGGATTCTCTGGGTCGGATTGGCCAGCCTTGTCGGGATTGCCCACCCGCCAGTTATGGACCCGCACACGGTTTTGGGTAAACACCGGCGATGGGTCGCCTGGGCGGCCTTGGCTATTTTCATTGTGACTTTTGCTCCGGTGCCGTTTTCAGTTGGATGACGACATGCTAGCCCCCTTGTCGTTGTTTTTGGAATGCCATCCGTATTCCCGACTCTCGTTTTCGTACTTGCACTCTCAGCCCACTCACGAAAAGGAACCGTCATCTCATGAGTGATTATCAATCCCAATTACACACCTACATTCAAGATCAGCGCCCCAACTTTGAAGACCTTTTAGGTCAGATGGTAGAAGTGCCATCAGTAAGTTCAGACCCTGAGCATGCCCACGATATGCACCGAATGGCCCAATTAGCCGTTCAATACCTGGAACAATTTGGAGCCAAGGCCTCTATCGTGAACACCAAGGGTTACCCAAGCGTAGCTGGCGAATGGGTGGCCGGTCGACAACACCCCAGTCTGACCATTTACAATCATCTCGATGTCCAACCGGCTCAAGAACCCGAATGGCGTCAGCCTCCCTTTGCCTTTAAAAAGGATGGTGATCGGTACTGTGGCCGTGGGGCAACGGATGATAAAGGCCCGGCGTTAACCGCCCTCTTTGCTGCAAAATTCGCAAGAGAAGTCGGCATTCCCCTAAACATTCGGATCCTCTGGGAATTGGAGGAAGAAATTGCCAGCCCGAATTTCCCCGAGGTCCTTCAAAACCGTAAAGCTGTCCCACCGTCTGATTCGGTACTGGTGTCCGACACGATTTGGGTGGCGAAGGATCGCCCGGCCCTCTCCTGTGGGCTTCGTGGTTTGTTGGTCGCCAAGTTGCTGCTTCGCACAGGGGAAACCGATATTCATTCCGGTCTCACGGGCGGCGGGGCGCGCAATCCCTTGGCTGAATTATGTGACGCCGCCTATTCCTGCTTGGACGCGAAAACCGGACGCGTGAAAATCCCAGGATTCTACGATGATGTCGTCCCGCCCACCCGAACCGAAATGAAAAATTTTCTGGCATCAGGATTTCAGGTTCGCCTTTTTAAAGAGGCCTATCAACTGCGATCGCTTCGAACCTCCGATCCTCAAGATTTACTCAAACGGATCTGGGCCTCTCCCACCTTTGAAGTGCATGGATTAACGGGTGGGCACATGGGACCAGGCGTCAAAACCATTGTGCCGGCCTGTGGCGAACTCAAAGTGAGTATGCGATTAGTTCCAAATCAACATCCCTCAAAAATTTTCCGACTCCTGAAAAAACATCTTCGTGCCCGCAATCCTGATATTGAAGTGATTAATGATGGAGAACTGGAACCCTATCATGGAATTTCCGATGGCCCCTATGCGGAGGCGCTGCAAGAGGCGGTAGCCCAGGGCTTTGGACGCCGACCGGTGTTTGTGCGGGAAGGTGGATCTATTGGGGCCATTGCGGTGTTACAACGCGCCTGGAAGGTCCCGATTCTGTTTATGGGTCTCAGCCTACCCGAACATGGGTACCATGCCCCCAATGAATATTTCGATTGGGGACAAGCTTCAGGGGGGATACAAGCCTTCGTGCACTACTTCGATCACTTGAGTCGGATGCGACCGGATAAATCCAAGACCCGCCTCAAACCGACAACAGGCTAAGGTCCTGGAGAAGGAGGAGAAGATAGGTCATGAAAATGCACGAGGGTTCGAACGTAGGCGAGGACATTGCGCCGTTGCTCTTCTGACAATTGATCACTCCAGCCATGCATGGCCGTTCGGGGAACTCCATTGGCAAGGATCTCAAGGAGTTCTTCATCGGTTTTGGTAGAGGTGGCTGCCGAAACTAGATTTCCGGGGCGAGGGGCCAACAGGGCCGCCCGTGGACCATCACCCCGTCCTTCCGCCCCATGACATTCCAGACAATGAATACGATAGAGGTCTCGCCCCTGCTTCCCTTCGGGTTGCGCTTCAACGTCCCTTGTCTCATAGGAAGCGGTAAAGCCTAAAAGGATCAGGACGCATATCCACAGCAACCGATTCATCCGTCAAATTGTACTGCATGAATCTCTGAACTTCAAAAATTTCTAGCCTGTCTGACTCACGATGCTTCACTTAGGGAACTCGCGTGATTTCCAGTGTTCCTTATTTTTTATTGACTGCGCAACAATATCCGGAGCGGAATGCCCTCAAAACCATATTCCGTCCTGATGGAGTTTTCTAGATAACGGAGGTAGGAGGCTGGAACTTTTGGTGCGGATTTAACAAATAACGCAAAGGTAGGCGGCTTGGTCGCGACCTGAGTGATAAATACGGATTTTTTTGGATTGCCTCGGACCAACGTCATGGGATTTTTTTCCAGAAGTTCCTGAACAAAGAGGTTCAGCTTACGGGTCTGAATACGCTTGGAAAAATCTGCCACTACCTGATCAATCTTTGGAAAGATTCGCGTGAGCGTTTCCGATTGAATGGCGGCACCAAAGACAACCGGCACATAGGTAAAAAATGGAAACCGCCGAGCTAATTCAAGATTGTAGGCGGGGTACGCCTCACGATCATCCGCGCGCAAGTCCCATTTATTCACGAGGATAATACAGCCTCGCCCTTGCTTACTGATTAAGCCGGCAATTTTCGTATCTTGTTCTGTGACTCCTTCTACCCCATCCAAAACCAGCACGGCAACATCAGATCGTCCCAACGCTCGAATGGCTCGCACGACACTATAGCCTTCAATTCCACGCTCGATCCGCCCCCTTCGCCGGAGACCTGCCGTATCTGTAAAGATATACCGTCGCCCATGAAGACTGACCATTGAATCAATTGGATCGCGGGTCGTTCCTGGGATATCACTAACAATGAGTCGTTGTTCACCGAGAATGGCATTGACCAGCGTCGACTTACCCACATTGGGTCGACCCACCACCGCAATCCTTGGGATCTCTCTTTGGACTTCATTCTCGGTGGCTTGAGGAAGATAGGGCAAAAGGGCTTCCAGTAATTCATCCACTCCTAATCCTCCTTCGGCCGAAATAGGGAAAATCTCCTTTGCCCCTAATTTGTAGAAATCGGCCAAGAGCGGTTCAGCCTGAGGAGTATCAATCTTGTTGACCGCCAGAAAAACGGGCTTGGTCACCGGTCGCAATAGCTTAACCAGGTCCGCATCCAGCGGAGACAACCCCACACGGCCATCCATGACCGCAATGATCAGATCAGCCTCCTCAATAGCCGCTTGGGTTTGAAATTTGATCTGTTCCACAATGACATCGTCGGTGGTCAGATCCAGCCCACCGGTGTCGACCAACGTGAATATCCGATTTTGATAATCGCACTCTGCCGTGTTTCTATCCCGAGTGACCCCTGATACATCATCTACAATTGCCGTGCGATGGCCGACAATCCGATTAAACAGCGTAGATTTCCCTACATTCGGCCGTCCCACCAGGGCTACCAATGGTCTATGTGGGGGTGGTTCCAAGGGAAATTCGACAGGCAGATCAGACGATAGGGACGATTCCAGAGATGGTCTGGTACGGGAGCGAGGGGTGCGAGAACGGGAAGATCGAGCCATTGGACAGCAAATAACCTAATAGGGTGGAGCAAATTGGTAGGAAAATTAATTTTCAGGCGTCCGGTCGTCTACCAGATCAACAAGACGATTTATCAAAGGAACCCGCCCAGTGATAGCCTGGATAAAGCTACCCAGTCAACTATCTGGAAATTAACCTTCATTAAGACCCTGATTTTTCCTCAGCCACACGGTAATTTATCGAGGAAGATCTTTTCTGCAGTTGGATCCATTTTGAGAAATGGATCCCTTCGAATTCTTTAGCTATTTGGTATCAACTATGACAGGTATTCGAAAGGGTTAGGCTTTTTTGTGGTCAACCCAGCCAATCCCACTGGTAGGTTCAATTATTCAGAAGATTGAAGCAGGGGAAAAGCCTCTAAAACTACGCCATGCAAAATTCAATGTAAAAAAATTAATTACACATGGAGATGTTTCATCGCTGCCGCACAAAGTATGATAAACACCCCCATCCACAATGCTACACGCTGAAATGGAACTGGCTCTATGGCCATCTCTTCTAATTCTTCGCTTGTCTCACCACCTGTGGGTTCATTTTTAAAGATAATGGTGTATAGAAAGATGGTCAGAATTCCTAGCACCAAGAACAATTTAATAAAGAAAACAGTAAGGTATTTGGCATGATGGGAGACACCTTCCCCAGACTGCATGACCATCCCCTCACTGACATAATGGAGATTGAATCCTCCAGTAAAAAGGATAACTACCAAGAGAATCCCGACCACCCGTTTATATTGCTGATAAAAGGTTTCAGATATTGGTCGGATAAATTGTTTTGGAACAGTGTTTTTGAGACAGGGCGTTACGGCCATAACAAGAAACGCCAAACCACCAATCCACACCACGGCAGACAGTAGGTGCAACCAATGCACCAGGATGGGAATAATCTGATTAAGATCGGTGAGAACTCCGAGGAGGGACTCCATTAGAACTTAAACACAGGTTTTTCATTTCCGAATCGACGCTTCCGAAGTTCTTCCATTAATTCAATGGTCACGATTGGAAGACCTTGTTCAACGGCATGACGCTCGACACCTTTTTTGACCATGGCTCGAAGAAAATATGGGATCCGACTGAGCCGTTCTTCTGCGTCGGCTTCCCATTCCACCGACGAGGCTTCCGGCATATTGAAGGCCACTTTAATTTTTTCTCCCCCTTTGGGAGTGTACAGACACCATTCATCCTCATCCATCGCATCCCCGTGGTCCACATAAGGACGAGCACGGCACCCGCCGCAAATTTCACTGTATTCGCAATCTCCACATTTACCCTTGAGGTGTGGATAGCGAAAGGAGTTGAATACTTCTGAATTTTCCCATAAATCGACAAAACTGGTGTCGCGAATGTTTCCTGCAGAAAGGGGCATATATGGGCATGGCGTGAGATCGCCATTTGGCGTCACTCGCGCATAGTTTGTGCCTGCCAGACATCCTCCTCCCATATATCCTGTCGCTTTGGTGATGGGAGAATTTGGGTCCTTTTCGTAGGCCAAGCGTTTGAAATGTGGCGCACAACGCGCCCGAACCAACATGTCCTGGTATTTATCTTGGCTCTCAACCATATAAGTCAAGACCTCTTCATATTGCGAAGGAGTGATGTCAGTGAGTTCTTCACCCCGTCCAGTACACACCATGAAAAAGACATTTAAGACTTTGGCACCTAAATCGTGTGACCAATCGATGACCGCTGGTAATTCCTTGTAGTTCATGGGCTGTGCGCTGAAATGTACTTGAAATTGAAGACCGTTTCGTTTGCAGGCTTCAATGCCAGCCATAGCGCCTTCCCATGCGCCAGGTAAACCTCTAAACGCATTGTGTGTTGCTGAATCTAAGGAATCAATACTAATTCCTACGCCCATCACACCAATGTCTACCATGGCTTTCGCCATCTTATCGTCAATCAGCATACCATTGGTGCCAAATACGACCATAAATCGCTTCTCGACTGCATGACGCGCGATTTCAAGAATATCAGGACGAACCAACGGCTCTCCTCCGGTAATAACAAGAAGACTACCGGCATTGACTTGGGCAATCTGATCAATAAGCTGAAAACATTCCTCTGTCGTCAATTCATCCTGCCCACCACCCATTTTCGTTGTGGCATCCAGATAACAATGGTCGCATTTGAGATTGCAACGCTTGGTTAAATTGAGAGCCACGAGGTAGGGCTTAAAATCATCCACGGTTCGACCATCCCCAGGCGCTCCGGAGTCTGGACGAAATGATTCAAACTTAGAAATTGCTCCGGCCCCTAACGAATTCAGCGTGTTAAGGAATGAATTGAGAACAGGCAGAGACTTACCCATTATGTCCGGCTCCGGATTGAGCTTCCGAGGGAGCCCCTGTGCCAGTCAACTTGGCCACGATGTCTTTGACATTGCCAGTTTTCATGGCTTCTTCCATAGTAGTTTTGGCTTGTTCAATTCCCTGGTTCGCCACATCTAGAGTGATGGTTGTAGTACCAATTTTTTCAGCATGTTTGATAATTAAGGCTTTGGTGCAATCACGCATAAATCCGGCAGGAGCTCTTTCCAATCGTTGTAGGGCATCAGGCTCCCACACATACGGGTCGGCTCCATTATTATTGCCAGTATTTTCAGTTTTGGATTCAGAGACCATAGGTGCCGTCTCCCCAGCCGTTTTATTGGCAAAAATTGGTGTATAGTCCTCGCTTGCCGCTTCTTGAATCATTGCTCCTGAATATTCCAACGTAATCGTGGTCATTCCAAGTTTTCTTGCAGTTTTTTCGATTTTCGCTTTTGCCCGTCGGCGTTGAAATCCAGCGGGAACGGCTCGAATGGCTTCACGAGCATCTTTCGTCCACTGCATAGGAATATCGTCATATGATACTTGGGTTTCCAAGCCACCTTCCGCCTTGGCAGCCGCATCAAAAATAGATTTATCTACTTGTTTGAATTGTGCTCCATCCAGACCACAGACAGGGCACATCACCGGTTGATCGCCTTTCCCAATATATCCACATCCACCACAAACATAATAGTCTCTGGACATTCGAGCTAGATACGACTTGTTCCCTGCGCTCATTGGCGCAGAAGCCTCCGACGGCTTTTCTTCCACCACCTGAGACATCATGCCGCTCAGGGTGGAACCCATCAAGTCCTGCGCCACCTCATCCCCTGCCTGCATGGCATTCCGATCGACTCCAGCAGCATCGAGAGTACCGCCTAATGTTTTCATGGCGTCCATGGCCCCTTTGGGTAGAATATCACCAACCGCATCATCAATGACAGAATTACTGATGATGGTATGCCCCTTTTCGATAGCATATCGATGAATCGCAGTCTTGGCCACTCCCCGTGCAAAGACAGGTATCTTTTCCATCCGCCGTAAGGCTTCTTCCGTCCATGCGATCGTGTATTCGGCCTGCGTGTCAATCGGAGGAACAAACTTCTTGTTAGATATTAATACATTGCAAGGAGCTGAACGCAAAAGATTCTCGGCATTGCTGCCAATATCCATATCATCGTCGCTATGCACCCCAATCCGTCCAACGATTAGCAGCCATGGCTGCTCTTTCCGAACGTATTGAATGATTTTCTCAAACGCTTTGCCGTCAAGAAGAGTTGTCTTAATATCCGCGCCCTCATCCTGGGCGACATCGCGAGAGACATCAAGATGAGACTGGTAAATTTTTGCTAACCCGCTGTCAATGACTTCCTCATGAAGCTTTTCCTGTTCCTTAAATCGAAACACCTTTCCAGCCTCTTCATTCAGGACACCGGAAATACTGTGAAACGCGGCGTAATGAAAATAGGGATCGAATGCCGAAATCGCTTCTACAGGCTTATTGAGCGCCTTTCCCAAGGCGAGTGCGGTTTTCAATCCGCCGAAGGAGTAATGGCTCCCATCTACAGCTACCACAATTTTCCCACCATTCATGGGTTTGGTATCTTTCACAACGAACATGTCCGAATTACGAATCCGACGGATCACACGTTCCGTGTTACTGCCGATCACAGAGTCCTTCACTGCCCCAACCCCCAAGGCCCCCATAATGGTCAAGTCATACCCATTTTTTGAAATATCTTCTGCAATCGCCTTCCAATTTCGTCCCTCGAGTGAGCGCCGCTCCAGAGGAATGTTCGCTTCCGCGCATTTCTGATCGACAAAATCCAAATATGAATCTGTAATTATTTGCAAACCTCTGGTAATAAGGGAATCATGTATTTGGCGTTGGCGATCTAACTCCTTTTCGTCGTGATATTCCTCAGGAAGACCTGCCTCCATTTGCTTAAACCGCTTATCATGCATCTTCGCCGCATACACATGACTACCCACAATTTTCGATCCGAAAATTTTCGCGAACTGCACCCCCAGTTCTACAGCCATATTCGAATGGTCTGAATTATCAACCGGGACATATATTGTTTTGTACATCAACAAGCCTCCTTAGAGATTTCCGCCTCAGAAAAAGCGGCATCACACCCACGTCTCAATCGCCGGGAAATGCTTATAAACAGATGTTTTTTCACACGAAATAAGAGCGGATCTTACCACTGAGAATTCTAGGTACGCAACCCAATGAACATTTCCACCTTGACATGAGTGAGATAATAAATATCATATATTTATCAGTGGAATTCAAAGTCTACTGTGGGGGTTTTCCCAGTTCTTACCAAATTCAGGTCAACCACGTAAAATTACTTGCCTTCCCTTAGCTTACTTCTAATCTAATGTTTCAATATGAAACCAGTTAATGCTTGTGCCCTACACTATCACTAATCGAACCTAATACAAATTCCCACCAAAAAGCACGCAAGACTCAAAAAGTTCGAAGAGCGATGGCTGACTCTGGAACCTTCACAATCCGATGGGTGCGTGTAGGACGATATGTGTTCCTGGAAAATCATATCAAAAAGAAATCTATTCATTGCCAGGGCCCGGTTCACCCTTGCACTCCTTTATTAGGGTTAGGGGAACTGCTCGTTGTGGAGAATTTCACGTTTCACCGATTCTCCCACCGAAAACGTCGAAAACAAGGAGTTAACCAGCATAAAACCAAAAATTCAGCTATAGCCAATATCAAAAATTGCGGAAGGCGGTTAAGTTACGCTACATTGAATGTTTTGCGCTTTGCTTTATTCACCACTGAGACCATGCCCGGCACGGACATGTGGGCTCAAGCAATTGGTTAGGGGGAACTCGATGAGACAAACCAATTTCCTTTTCACCTCGGAATCGGTCACGGAAGGGCATCCCGATAAGATTGCCGATCAGATTTCCGACGGCATTCTTGACGCAATCATTGCCAAAGATAAGAACTGTAGGGTGGCCTGTGAAACTATTCTGACAACAGGAATCGCCTTTGTAGCCGGGGAAATCTCCACCCGGGCATACGTAGAAATTCCTGAGATTATCCGTGAAACGATTCGGGAGGTTGGATATGCAGATGCCACATGGGGATTCGATTACAGCACCTGCTCGGTTTTGACCGCCATTCATAACCAATCAGGTGACATTGCCATGGGAGTGGACTCTGGAGGCGCTGGCGATCAAGGGTTGATGTTCGGATATGCCTCGAATGAGACCCCTGAACTCATGCCAATGCCAATTATCCTGGCCCACCGGCTTACCAGAAGACTCGCGGAGGTTCGGAAAAAGAACATACTTCCCTGGGTTCGCCCTGATGGAAAATCACAAGTAACCATCGAATATAAAAACGGCAAACCTATTCGCATTGACACCATCGTAGTTTCCACCCAACACAGCGATGCTGTCACTTCGAAGAAAATCGAAAAAGATGTGATGGAAAAAGTGATTATTCCCGTCATGCCTAAGAAATTATTCAATCCAAAATCCACCAAATTCCATATTAACCCCACCGGGCGATTTGTCGTCGGTGGCCCCATGGGTGATACTGGCCTTACAGGAAGAAAAATCATCGTAGACACATATGGCGGAGTTGGCAGTCACGGAGGAGGCGCTTTTTCAGGGAAAGACCCCAGTAAAGTAGATCGATCAGCCTCATATATGGCCCGTTATATTGCAAAAAATATCATTGCGGCCCAATTGGCAGAAAAATGTGAAGTACAATTGGCATATGCCATTGGGGTCGCCGAACCGGTTTCCGTTTTGGTCGATACAAAGGGCACCGAAAAAGCACCTATTGATCGCATTGAAAAGCTCATCATCAAGCATTTCCCATTGACCCCCAGGGGTATCATTGAGCACCTCAAGTTGCGGCGTCCTATATATAAAAGGACCGCTGCATACGGACATTTTGGCAGAAACGAACCAGGATTCACTTGGGAGAAGACAGACAAAGCCAGCTTGCTCCGAAAAGGCGCAGGCTTATAATTTCAAGTGCCTAGCCCGCCGAATGATGGGGAAGGGGACCAAACCTTCCCCCTTTTCAACAGACCTTCAATACTCAAACAGAGAAGGAGAGACAATTCCTATGAGCACTGCAACTATGACCAAAACCGCTCCGATTGACTACAAAGTTGCGGATATCCGTTTGGCTGATTGGGGGAGAAAAGAATTATGCATCGCCGAAACAGAAATGCCGGCATTGATGGCTCTTCGGGAGAAATACCGCCAGTCCCAGCCATTAAAAGGCGCAAAAATTCTTGGCTGCATTCACATGACCATTCAGACAGGAGTGTTAATTGAAACGCTCATCGAACTGGGTGCTGAAGTCCGCTGGTCATCCTGCAATATTTTTTCAACACAAGATCATGCTGCCGCTGCCATCGCCGCAAAAGGAATTCCTGTATTCGCCTGGAAGGGTGAAACAGAAGAAGAATATGATTGGTGCTTGGAGCAAACCATTTTAAAGGGCGGACAACCCTGGGATGCAAACATGGTCCTGGACGACGGTGGAGACTTGACTATGATGCTCCACAAAAAATATCCAGCTATGCTGGAGCGAATTCATGGAATCACTGAAGAGACAACCACTGGGGTCCATCGTTTATTGGAAATGTTAAAAAATGGAACACTAAAGGTTCCAGCCATTAATGTGAATGATTCAATCACCAAATCAAAGAATGACAATAAATATGGCTGTCGCCACAGTTTAAATGACGCAATCAAACGCGCCACAGACCACCTCCTGTCAGGGAAAAAAGCCCTGGTAATTGGGTACGGCGATGTCGGGAAAGGCTCCGCTCAATCACTCCGACAGGAAGGCATGATTGTCAAAATTTCAGAAATTGATCCAATCTGTGCCATGCAAGCCTGCATGGATGGCTATGAAGTGGTCTCTCCCTACAAAGGTGGCATCAATACAGGCAAGGTCGAAGACACCAACTCCGTCCTTCTTCAAAACACAGATTTGGTCGTCACAGCTACCGGCAACTTGAATGTCTGCGATTCAGCCATACTGCAATCATTGAAATCTGGGGCGGTTGTTTGCAATATCGGACACTTCGACAATGAAATTGACACTGCTTTTATGCGGAAGAACTGGGAATGGGAAGAAGTAAAACCTCAGGTGCATACGGTGTATCGTGACAAAGCCAGCAAGGATCACCTCATTTTACTGTCCGAAGGTCGCCTGGTGAATTTGGGAAATGGGACCGGACACCCTTCCAGAATAATGGATGGTTCATTTGCCAACCAAGTCCTCGCGCAAATATACCTCTACGAACGGAAATTCGCAGACCAAAAAGGTGGAACCATTACAGTGCAAGTTTTACCGAAACATCTCGACGAAGAAGTGGCTGCCCATATGGTTCGTGGCTTTGGAGGGGTTATCACTAAACTCACCCAAACTCAGGCTGCCTATATTCACGTCCCAGTTAATGGACCATTCAAAGAAGACAGCTACAAGTATTAAAATATAGCTCAGGCAGTTCTGATATTTCTTCAAGGGACTTCTTAACAAAGACCATTACAAATGCACTGGTCCGCAATTTTGTTTGCGAATTCAAAAATAAATACCAGACAGTAGTATTTAGGGGGCCTTGGCTTGTACAGGGTCCCCTAGCTTTTTTCATTACATCTGGTATTCTGGACACATAAAGAGTGTCATTATTGAATTCTGCCATGGGATTGCCTCTTCCCGACTAAATTGTTACATTATAAACTCAAGCCACTCTTTTACACGGGAAAATCAAGGCCCGTGTTAGTCGGTTTCAACAACCCACTTTCGTATATGTAAAAGAGATTTCAATCCTAGGTTTTATTTCACAAACAAATCTCTCGCCGTTGAATTTTCCCTCTTGTATGGGGAACATTCTCTTTGGTGACTGGAGATATAAGAGGACTTAGTCAGCTATGTCACGAACGTTAGATCCATCCTTAGCCGGAACTCCACAACGAGATTTCCCCACAATGATTCTGTTTGGATCAATTGTGTTGACCACAATCATCGGGCTCCCTTTGTATGCCTATTTTTACGATTTTTCCTGGGTAGACTGGACCATGTTTATCACGCTTTACCTATTTACAGGATTAGGCATTACAGTGGGCTATCATCGGTTAATTACCCATAGGAGCTTCAAGTGCCCAAACTGGATCAAAGCCATATTCTTAATCGCAGGCGGTATGGCGTTAGAAAACTCGGCGTTAAAATGGGCCAGCGACCATATTAGGCACCATGCCCGGTGCGACCAGAAGGAAGACCCCTATAACGCCACACTGGGCTTTTGGCACAGCCATTGTGGCTGGATTTTCTGGAAGGATCCCAATCGTGATCCCAAATATGCCACACGCCTTCTTCAGGACCCTCTGATTTTGTGGCAGGACAAATATTACCTTCCCATTCTTTTGTCTGGACTGGTGCTGCCATTCGTAGTGGGATTTCTGTACAATGGGTGGATTGGCGGTCTCGGATGTTTTCTGCTGGCTGGGCTTGCACGTACTTTCTTTGTTCTAAACTCAACGTTTTTCATCAATTCCATTTGCCATATCTGGGGCGATCAACCCCATGGCACATCTGATTCGAGCAGGGATAGTTGGTGGATATCATTACTCACATTTGGAGAGGGATATCACAACTATCATCATATGTATCAAAGTGACTACCGAAATGGGGTTCGCTGGTATAATTTTGATCCCTCAAAGTGGCTTATATGGACATTGAGCAGATTGGGCTTAGCCTATGATCTTCGGCGGCAGTCTCCTGACCAGCCGTAACGATATTTAGCATTTAAAGGCTCCTTTACCTGAATTGGGCTCTGGGAAGGAGTCTCTTCTCCTGCCTTTTTGTTATCCGACCAATCTCCCACCTAGCTCATTATTGCGAACCGAAGAAGTCGTGTGATAAATTCGCCTGCATTCACGCGGGTTTTTGCCAATATGATTACAAGTGAACTCCAAGATAATGCGGATAGATTTCTGATGAATACCTATGCCCGCCTACCCATTTCACTTGTTCGGGGAAATGGATGCCTCGTGTATGATGCAGAAGGCAGGGAATATCTCGATTGTCTCGCGGGGATTGCCGTCAATATTTTAGGTCATGCCCACCAGGATCTGGTAGAGACCATCACACGACAAGCCCGACAACTCATTCATACCTCCAACCTGTTTTACACCGAACCCCAAACCAAATTGGCCCAAAGGCTGGTAGAACTGTCCTTTGCCGACAAAGTCTTTTTTTGCAATAGCGGAACAGAAGCCAACGAGGCCGCCATTAAGTTAGCCAGACGGTATGCCCACAACACCTTCGGTCCGGAACGCTTTGAAATTCTGACCATGATCAACTCTTTTCATGGACGAACATTGGCGAGCCTCACGGCAACCGGACAGCCAAAATTACAAGAAGGCTTCGGACCGCTTGTTCCTGGATTTCGCTACGCCCCATTCAATGATCTAGAGGCGTTGAAAGCCAACATAACTCCACAAACGGCAGCTGTGATGTTAGAACCCATTCAGGCTGAAGGTGGGATTATAGTTCCTCATCCTTCCTATTTGAAAAAACTTCGAGAGTTCTGCACCGAGCAACAAATTCTCCTTATTTTTGATGAAGTCCAAACGGGGATGGGACGAACAGGGACGTTATTCGCTTACGAACAGTTCGAAATTCAACCTGACATTATGACGTTAGCTAAGGGGCTAGGGGGAGGCATTCCCATTGGGGCCTGTTTGGCCACCGACAACGTCGCAGCGGCATTTGAGCCAGGCACGCATGCCTCCACGTTTGGAGGCAACCCTTTAGCCTGCGCGGTAGCCTTAAAAGTCTTAGAACTCCTTATTGAATGCGGGAAACTTGAACAGGGCCAGGCTGCCGGTCACTATTTAGCCAAAGGACTCAGTTCCCTGAAAGAACAATTCTCCTGTATTCAGGAAGTCCGTGGAAAGGGCCTACTCCAGGGTCTAGAATTAACCATAGACGGAAAACCTCTGGTCTTGGAATGCTTGGAGCGACGGGTCCTCATAAACTGCACAATGGGAAAAGTTCTCAGATTTGTGCCTCCCTTAATCATCAGCCACGCACAGATTGACCGGCTCTTGTCCGTCCTCTCTGAAGTTCTTTCTAAACATCGATAAATCATGTCACCATCAAGTCAGTCCTCTCGTACTCAAAAATCTACTACTGTCGCACCACGCAAAAAGACGACAGCTCTCCCCAAAGACCTGCTAACGGTGGCCGACATTCCCCGGGATACGATTCACCATTTGATTGCACTTGCTCAAAAACTGAAGGCTGCCCGAAGACAGGGGCGCTCTACCTTTCCGTTGAAGGGCAAAACGCTTGGTCTTATTTTTGAAAAACCTTCTACGCGGACCAGGGTTTCGTTTGAAGCAGGCATGAATCAACTGGGTGGACAAGCCATTTTTCTTGCGTCCGAAAAAATCCAATTGAGTCGTGGGGAAAGCTTAGCCGATACGGCAAAAGTCTTAACACGATATTTGGATGGACTCGTTGTAAGAACATTCAACCAAGCCTCCCTAGAAGAATGGGCTCAACACACCTCGATTCCTGTTATCAACGGGTTAACGGACGATTGTCACCCCTGCCAGGCTTTGGCTGATCTTTTGACCATTGTTGAACACAGAGACCACGCGAAAGGCTTAAAGCTGGCATATATTGGAGACGGAAACAATATCACGCACTCCCTTGTTGAGATTGGAGCTAAGGTAGGTATGCACGTGGTCGTAGGATGCCCAAAAGGCTATGAACCTGATCCCCGCGTCATTGAGGCAGCCAAAATAGAAAGCCAACAAACCGGTGCCAGGATTGAAATCACCCACGATCCTAAAAACGCAGCAACGGACGCTGATGTGATTTACACAGATGTGTGGATCAGCATGGGCCAGGAACACGAACAACAACCACGCATGAGCGCTTTGACCCCCTATCAGGTCAACGGTCAGCTGATGAAAGAGGCAAAATCCAATGCGCTGGTCATGCATTGCCTGCCAGCCCATCGGGGGGAGGAAATAACCGAAGAGGTGCTGGACGGCCCACAATCAGTAGTTCTCGACCAAGCCGAAAACCGCCTACACATCCAAAAAGCTATTTTGCTTGAATGGTTAGGAAGGTCGCCTTCATGAAGAAACGCGCCGGCATAACCCTGCCCAGCAACCGATCCCGTTCTGCGGGGCCTCCTTCTCCAATGCCGCCACAAAAAACAGGAGATCAAAAACTCTGGGGAGGGCGATTTCAAGGCCAAACACATCAACTCGTGGAAACCTTCACGGCCTCGATTCACGTTGACCGCCGCCTGTATGAATACGATATTGAAGGCAGTATCGCCCATTGCAAAACGTTACAACGGGCTAAGGTCTTGCCACAGCGAGAATGCCAAACCATCATTCGAGGGCTCCAGGCCATTCGCGAGGACATTCGCGCCGGTCGGCATCAATGGAAGACCGAGGACGAAGATGTGCATATGAGCATTGAACGGCGGCTGACTGAACTCATTGGACCTGTTGGGGGAAAACTGCACACCGGCCGGAGTCGGAATGATCAGATCACCCTGGACCTTCGACTCTACCTTCGGGATACTCTCCAACACCTAAGCAATGATCTCCGGTTACTTCAACAGTCCCTCGTAACCCTCGCTGAGCGGTATATGGGAGTGATGATGCCGGGCTATACACATCTACAGCGGGCTCAGCCCGTTCTCTTTTCGCATCATGCCCTGGCCTATGTTGAGATGGTAGAGCGGGACAAGGGGCGCCTTCAGGACGCCTTGGTACGGATTAACGTCATGCCTCTAGGGTCCGGCGCATTAGCTGGAAACAATTACCCGATCGACCGTCACTATACGGCTTCCTTACTACATTTCCCTCGCGTGACCCAGAATAGCCTGGATGCCGTGTCGGACCGAGATTACGTCATTGAAGTGCTCAGCGCTTGCACCATCGTGATGATGCACCTCTCTCGGCTAAGTGAAGAACTCATTTTATGGTCCTCGCAAGAATTCCACTTCACGGATATTTCCGACGGATTTTGTACGGGCAGCAGTATGATGCCACAGAAAAAAAATCCGGATGTCCCGGAACTGATCCGTGGAAAAACTGGTCGGGTATATGGACATTTGTTCAGCCTCCTGACCACCTTAAAAGGCTTGCCACTCAGTTACAATCGAGACCTTCAGGAAGATAAAGAACCATTGTTTGACACATTAGATACCGTAACCACATCAGTTAAAATCTACGCAGAACTCCTGGCGCAACTCACGATACGACCTGATTCCATGAAAGAAGCCGTGTCTGAGGGTTTTCTGCTGGCAACGGAGTTGGCGGACTATTTGGTTAAAAAGGGAATGCCTTTCCGTGAATCTCACCACGTGGTGGGAAGCCTAGTACGGGAGTGTTTAGCTAAAGGGAAGGATTTAGGGCAACTCACGCAGCAGGATCTAGTGAACGCCTCATCGTCTTTTGATGCCAAGGCCTTTCAAGTTTTAACTCCCGAAGCGGCAATTAACAGTAAAAACATTATAGGTGGTACCGCTACGGCCCAAGTCACAAAACAGATCAATGGTTGGAAGAAATCATTACAGGCCGAAATGAAACGCTCCATGAAACAACCACGAACGGCATGAGTCATATTTTTAGGACTTCTACCCAGTATTTCCTCCCTTTTTGCATGCTGGTCCTGCTCTTTTCCCCAATAGGTTGCGGGGCGGTCGGCCCTCCCATTCCTCCTGAAAAGGTTGGCATTGAAGCGAAGATACTCGAACAACAGCGAGAGCAGGCCAGAATAGAGGGAGGCATTGACGAAGACCCCTCGAATGTACCGCTGGAGGAGGCAGTTGAATTACCCACCGTGTATCCTATCGATACCCGATAATATGCAGGGATTTGTTCAGGAAGAACCTCGCAGAGTAGAATAGAATCCCCCCACAGCTTATCCATCTGTTTGTGGAGGATAAAAATAATGGATACCCCTCTCACTCACAGTGAAATTCGGCCCAAACTTCTGTTGCTTGATCCCTATCCACGAAATAATCCCTATCGCATGAGCGCAAGCGAACGCCGGTCGATCTGGTTTCCGAAGCTCAGCCTACCAGCGATTGCAGCCTATACTCCGACAACATGGAATGTCGAAATCGTGGACGAAGCCGTTATGGATATCAATTTTGAGACTCCCTGTGATGTGGTTGGAATATCCATCATGACGTGTTATGCCCCGAGGGCTTATGAAATCGCCGATGAATTTCGTCGACGTCGGAAACCGGTCATTCTCGGAGGGGTCCATCCCACCTATTGCCCAGATGAAGCCCTTCGTCATTGTGATGCTATTATCTGCGGGGAAGCCGAAGACCTTTGGCCTCAAGTCATCACGGACATCGAAGCCGGGGCCTTGAAACGAATCTATCGGATGGAACAATTTCCAACCTTGAGTCACTACAAACCACCGCGTATTGAATTGCTCAGCCCTGATTCTTATATGACCAGGCTATGTACCTTCACGACGCGAGGATGTCATTTTGATTGCGAATTTTGCAGTGTTTCCCCATTTAATGGCAAAACCACTCGACGCCGACCCGTTCCCGAAGTCATCGAAGAGCTGAAGCGAGCCAAAGAGTGGCTGCGTTCAGACATTGTCGAACGGATGACTCACGGATCACTGTTCCATGCCTTAACGACTTCCCTGAAAATTTGGGTAGGACTGGAAGAAGGATCGATCGTTGCTTTTGTTGATGACCTGCACAACAGTCATCGAGCCTATTGCCGTGAGTTATGGCAATCCCTGAAATCTCTCAATATAAAATGGGGCTGCCAATCCACCCTCTTCCTTGGCGACGATCCTGAAATGGTCAAATTGGCCGCCGATAGTGGTTGCGTATCGGTGTTTGTCGGGATGGAATCGCTGTCTGATGATTCACTTGATGAAACCAACAAAGGATTCAATCAGGTCAGGAAATTTGAAAACCAAATTAAAATGTTTCATGACCACGGCATCATGGTGAACCCCGGGCTCGTTTTTGGATTTGATAATGATGACGAATCCGTATTCGAGACCGCAGTGGAATTTTTAACGCGAAACAAAGTCGAATTGGCCTACTTTAATGTTTTGACACCCCTTCCCGGTACGGCCCTGTTTGAACGCTTCAAACAGGAAGACCGGCTCATTGATCAAGACTGGTCCAAATATGACGGGAAACATGTGGTCTTCACACCCAAGCGCATGACAGCCGAACAATTACAAGAAGGGTTTTTCTGGGCCAACCACCAGTTTTATTCATGGTCCTCTATCTGGAATCGCCTGGGGCATACCCGCCAACGACTGATTCCCAGGCTTGAAATGAATTGGGAATTTCGAAAATTGATATACCGCACCACACCCAAAGGCTCGCTTTCCCCTTTGGCTAAGGTCTTAAAAAGCCTGCAAGTCAAACTGCCAACCTCCGAAACCCAGCAACTCATTCCTAACGCTCTCCACCCCCAACCCTCTCCTGACCCCAAACCCCAGGAGCTTTACCTGAAAATGAAAGCTCGTCGGCACGATGCCTTTGCCGCCTTGCTCATTGACCTGGAGGGAACCCTAGACCACCTGAACGCCAAGGAACTACTAAAACGGATTCAACAGGCTGGGCGGGCAGCAAAAATGGATATCGTGGTTAACTTTGAGAACCTAAAACAAGCGACCCCAAAAGCTATTTTCACATTATTGGATGGAGAAATTCTCCAGGCCATCCTCCCCCACACAAAGTTACGGTATCGAAATTTAACAAAAGCCTTTCAAGCAATTGTTTCAGAAATCGCTCTCGATCATTTTGACTTATTTGATGAGGATATCCAGCATGCATGATTTTCACTACCAAGGGGACGAATTATTTTGTGAAGAGGCCCCTATTCGACAAATTACTGAACAGGTCGGCACTCCATGTTACATTTATAGTCACCGAACTTTAATTCGTCATTTTCAGGCGTTCGATCAGGCTTTTAAGGCTATTCCACATATCGTAGCCTTTGCCATGAAATCGAATTCGAACTTAACCGTTCTGCGACTTCTTGCTAAGGAAGGGAGTGGCGCAGACATCGTGTCGGGAGGAGAACTCTTTCGCGCATTAACAGCCGGAATGGCACCAAACAAAATCGTCTTTGCCGGGGTCGGGAAATCTAAGGAGGAAATTCGATATGCATTGCAATCGGAAATTCTGATGTTCAATGTTGAATCTCCTGGTGAACTGCAACAGATCAATGAAGTGGCCGGCTCCATGGGGGTGCGCGCCAAAGTGGCCTTGCGAATCAATCCGGATATTGATCCCCAAACCCATCCGTATATTTCTACCGGGCTAAAGAAAAGTAAATTTGGGATTGGGGCAGACCGGGCTCTTGCCGAATTTGACGCAGCAGAAAGCCTTCCTCATATTGAGGTCGTCGGTGTGCACTCACACATTGGCTCACAATTAACACAGATCACCCCATTTGTAGATGCCTTAAAAAAGGCTATTGTTTTAATTCAGACGCTCCAAGCTAAAGGCCTTCAGATTCAATACCTCAACATAGGCGGGGGACTGGGCATTACCTACTCGGACGAAACTCCTCCTCATCCAAAAGAACTGGCTGCGGCCATTTCCCCGTTGCTTCAATCCGTTTCATGCAAAATCATTATGGAGCCGGGTCGATCCATCGTAGGGAACGCGGGCATATTGGTGACCAAGGTATTGTACAACAAAGAAAGCGCGGACAAGCATTTCGTCATTGTCGATGCCGCGATGAATGATCTCCTACGACCAAGCTTATATGATGCCCACCACGATATTCAGCCGGTCTTAAAGAAAGAGTCGTCCGTGGTCAACACCGTTGATGTCGTGGGACCCATTTGCGAATCAGGAGACTTTTTAGCAAAAGATCGAAAAATGCACCAATCTCAACCAGGAGATCTCCTTGCCGTCATGAGTGCAGGAGCGTATGGTTTCACGATGGCTTCAAATTACAATTCCCGTCCGCGCGTTCCCGAGATACTCGTAAAAGGAAAGGAGATCACGGTCATTCGAAAACGAGAAAGCTACGAGGACCTGATCCGGGGTGAGTCCATTTCAGATGCCTTCTCGAATTAATTTTTCGAACTCATTTTATGTTGATTCCCCAAAGCGCTCTTGGTTTTTCTAGTTAAAGAACACCAAATTCACTACACCAGATATTGAGGCAATCATTATGTTCAGTGGTTCCATAGTCGCCATTGTCACCCCATTTTCGAAGGGAAAATTTGATGAAAAGGCCATGGCCGACCTCATAGAAACTCAAATTGCTTCAGGAACTCATGGCATTGTGCCTTGTGGGACAACGGGTGAATCAGCCACGTTAACTCCTGAAGAGCATGAACGGGTCGTGTCGGTCACCGTCGAAGTAGTCAATAAGCGGGTTCCTGTCATTGCGGGAACAGGCTCAAACTCAACCGATGAAGCGATTACCTTTACCAAGCATGCAAAAGCCGTCGGTGCCGATGCGGCATTGCTCATCACTCCGTATTACAATAAACCTCCACAGGAAGGACTCTATCGTCATTTTTCCGCTATTGCCAAAGCCGTGGACTTTCCCCAAGTCCTCTATAATATTCCAGGGAGGACCAGCATCAATATGTTGCCGGCCACGGTGAGCCGTCTGTCAGAGATCCCAAATATTATAGGCATCAAAGAAGGCAGTGGATCGCTCCAACAAGTATCCGAAATCATACAACGATCCCGCCCTGACTTCCTTGTGCTTTCCGGCGATGATCCCTTGACACTCCCCATGATGGTCCTGGGCGGAAAAGGCGTGATCACCGTCACCGCGAACGTTGCCCCCACCGCTATGGCCAACATGGTCAATGCAGCACTAAAAGGTGACTACGAAACAGCTAGGGCTCTGCACTTCAAACTCTCTCCCTTATTTGGGTCATTATTTTTGGAGACGAATCCAATCCCAGTGAAAGCGGCCCTAGCCATGATGGGAATCATGTCAGAAGAGGTTCGACTGCCGCTTACCCCGCTTTCCCCTGAATTTCGACCAGCACTCCAGGAAGCCTTAAAACAAGCCGGAGTGCTCTGAGGAAATAGAACACATGACTCGAACAATCATTACCGGCGCGGCCGGCCGAATGGGCACGAGGTTAATCGCATTGACTCAAGACTCCCCTGGACTCCAACTTGCCGGCGCCGTCGAAGTAAAAGGACATCCAGCTATTGGGAAAGATGCAGGCGAAGTCTCTCAAATTGGACGAATCAATATCCCGATCACCGATGATTTACAGGCCTGCCTCTCTCAAGGAGATGTGGTCGTCGACTTCACGGCTCCTTCATCTTGCCTGGTCAATCTCCAACACATTGTCAATGCCGCCAAATCCATGGTCATTGGAACCACAGGTTTTTCTGAACAAGAATTGGCCAAACTCAAAATGCTTGCTGTCAAAATCCCCTGTGTGTTCTCCCCCAACATGAGTGTAGGCATTAATGTGCTCCTCGGCACGGTCGGGAAAATCGCCAGGTCCTTAGGAGAGCAATACAACATTGAAGTGATCGAAGCCCATCACAACAAAAAAAAGGACGCCCCCAGCGGAACCGCGCTGAAACTCGCTGAGGCTTTAGCGGAAGGAATGGAATGGGATTTACAAGAAGTAGGCGTCTATACACGGCATGGCATCACCGGCGAACGCCAAACCCGTGAAATTGGGATGCAAACCATCCGCGCAGGGGATATCGTTGGCGACCACACCATTTTATTGGGTGGACCAGGCGAACGCATTGAAATCACCCACAGGGCCCACACCCGCGATACCTTTGCCCAAGGCGCCCTCCGCGCAGCAGAATGGGTGGCCAATAAACCACCTGGTCTCTATTCCATGGCCGACGTCTTAGGCTTAAAGTAAACCAACTTTCTTAATTTTTCAGTGATGGTGGCAGGTAATCCGATAGCCATCACCGTGTCCTATTTATCCATCATTTTCTTTCAACAACAATAGCGTTTGTCCCCTCACCTTTCACAATGTCCCCAAGTCGATAAACCAGACGATGCTCATCCAAGCCTAAAGAGCTTGCCCTAAACTGACGATACCCGACTCTTTCATTGACAAAGTCAGAGAGCACATGGTCTTATCGAGGAAGGCTTGCGAACGATATGAATTCTCAACGCCACTCTCTTGAATGCTCTAAGAGCGTTGGATACCCAGGGAAGACGAGTGAGCCATTTCATCAGACTTATTGAATCATAAGGAGACTGTTTTCATGGATATGTTTGGAAAGATTCCCCTATTGGAAATTCCGATTCATGTGACCCCGGATCAGAAGAAATGGTTAGACAGAATGGTTGAGGAAGGTAAAATCGCAATTCCTCCAGGCGGGACTCTTGAAAAAGGCTCGGTAATTTCCATGTTCATGAGGATGCTCATCCACAATGCCATGGAGGAACAGATGCGCCAAGAGGCTATCGACGCCGCAGACGAAGATGACGATGATGAATAGAGCGAACTACTCTCCTCCGTATTGGTGACTCATTTCTTTCCAAGCACATCCAACCAATGCACGCTGTGAAACAGCGGAGAGCATAAACAAAGCCGATTGTCGTAATTTACCATTTTTTATTTTTCTTCATTTGTCACAGAAAAGTTCTCAATGGCTCTTGGCCATGAATGGACGTCCTGAGAAAGCAATCGATAGGTTCCAAGAGATGAGGAGGGCTCAAATCCCTTCTCAAATACTTATTAGCACTTTCCGCTCCTCCATTTGTCTTTTCCTGGGGCGATCCAGGAACAAACGAATCTTCCCGCTTTAATTCACCCCCTCATCAATCGCAATTCTGCAAATGGAATATTTCTCAAACGTTTTTGGATATACTCGCCTGAAATTTAAACGGATTAAATAGTCATTTCTTATGCAAGTTTGGCACAGACGGATTTCACTTCCGTATAGAGATTCAAGGCCTCGTGGCCCATTTCGCGTCCCCAGCCGGATTGTTTGTACCCACCAAAAGGAAGTGACGCATCAAAAACGTTATGACAGTTAATCCAAACCGTTCCGGCCCGCAATTGTGCGGCAATGCGATGCCCCTTACTCAAATCTTTAGTCCATACCGATGCCGCCAATCCATAGATATTATCATTGGCCTTGGCGATGACATCTTCCACATTTGTGAAGGGTTCAGCACAAACCACAGGGCCAAAAATTTCTTCCTGAATAACCTTCATGGTTGATTTGGTATTGACCAAGACAGTCGGTTCAACAAAGTACCCTTTGTCTCCAAACCGTTTTCCACCCGCAACCGCTTGAGCTCCTTCGGCAAATCCCGACTCCAAATATCCCAGGACACGGTGTTGCTGTTCATCAGAAACCAACGGTCCCATTTGAGTGGTGAGATCTAATCCCGAGCCTATCTTAATTTGTTTGGCTTGATCGGCAACCCCTGCCACGACCTTATCAAAAATGCCTTTTTCCACATACAACCGTGAGCCTGCGGCGCAACATTGCCCATGATTAAAGAAAATCGCACTCGCGACTCCAGGTATTCCAATTTCCAGGTCAGCGTCCGGCAAGACGACACTTGGTGATTTGCCACCGAGTTCCAACGTGACTTTTTTAAGATTTCCTGTCGCGGCATTCACAATAAGTTTGCCGACTTCGGTCGATCCGGTAAACGCAATTTTATCCACATCAGGATGTGCAGCTAAGGCCGCACCTGCGGTTTCACCATAGCCGGGAACAACGTTCACGACTCCTTCGGGAAACCCTGCCTCCAGAAACAATTCTCCCAACCGCAGCGCTGACAAAGGAGTTTGTTCAGCCGGTTTCATCACAATGGTGCATCCCACGGCCAAAGCCGGGCCGAGCTTCCATGCCGCCATCAATAGAGGAAAATTCCAGGGAATGATTTGCCCGACAACTCCAACCGGCTCACGAAGGGTGTAGGCCAGGAATTGAGACCCACGCATGTAGGGAACTGAAATGGGAATGGAATTGCCCTCAATTTTTGTTGACCATCCCGCCATATATCTAAATAAATCGACAGCCAACGGGACGTCAGCTGCTCGCGCAATGGTTAACGGCTTGCCGTTATCAAGAGACTCTAACTGGGCAAACTCTTCCAGATTCGATTCCAGAAGGTCCCCCAACCTCCAAAGGAGTTTGCCGCGATCAGAAGGCGTCATTTTTCGCCAAGGGCCTTGTTCGAATGCATTTCTCGCCGCTCGCACAGCTAAATCAATATCTGGCTTATCGCCTTCCGCCACCTCCGCTATGACTTCACCCGTTGCAGGATTAAACGTGGAAAATGTTTTGCCTGATCGAGCGTCCGCCCACTGGCCATTGATCAGCATTTTTCGTGGGTGGGACACAAAAGATTGTACATCAGGATGAAGTTGTTCGGTTGAAGTCGCCATACTCATCGGGTACCTCCCTTTCTCCAAAAGAAATTCACCTGGGGCAGATTTCAAGACTTAGGGCTATGAATTGGCTTAAAAACCTAAATGAGTAGCCAATCTAATATTGTCGCTGGCTCCCCATTATCTCTTATTATGACGACGCCGCAATTTCTAACGCAAATTTTGTTCGGTTCCATAAATACTTGACCACTACAATTGCCCCTGGATCTGCAATCAGGACAATAGATAAAAGCCCTGGCTCGGTTATCCTGTTCAAAGGCAAGTTGGGAAACTATGGGGTTATCTGGATTGGCCTATCCAAATGCCAATCCAGAACAGGGCTTTTCAAAAACAAAGGGGTTATCGGAGGGTTGGAAAGACCTTTTGTGCCGCAGCAATTGTCTGTTGAATGTGCTTTTTGGTATGAGCCGTTGAAAGTAACATGGCTTCAAATTGAGAGGGAGCCAAATAAATTCCATGATTAAGCATTCCATTGAAAAACTTAGCATATCTCACGGTATCTGATTTTTTGGCTCCCGCGTAGTCGTTGACAGGTCCTCCCGAAAAAAATCCACCCAACATTGATCCGACCCGTGTTTGATAGTAGGAAATTTTTGCTTGCTTTGCCGCTTCACCCAAGCCTTCAGCCAGTTCCTTGGATCTTTTTTCTAAATCTTTATAGACACCAGGGCTTTGAAGGAGTCGGATAGTCTCTAGTCCAGCAGCCACGGCCACTGGATTTCCGGAGAGAGTTCCGGCCTGATACACTGGTCCCGCCGGGGCAATCATTTGCATAATGTCCCTGGACCCTCCATACGCTCCAATGGGTAAGCCCCCACCGATGATTTTCCCCAAAATCGTGAGATCTGGAATGACTTTATAGAGGGCTTGCGCTCCACCGGCATTCACTCTAAATCCGGTAATGACTTCATCAAAAATCAAGAGAATCTCGTACTTTTTGGTGATCATTCTGAGCCAGGGCAGAAATTCATCCGATGGAGGAATCACCCCCATATTCCCTGCAATAGGCTCCACGATAATGGCGCCCAAATTGTTGGCATGTTTATGTATGAGTCTTTCGGTAGCTTTAATATCGTTATAGGGCGCAGTCAAGGTATGACGGGCAAACGATTCTGGTACACCAGGGCTATCTGGGATCCCTAGGGTAGCCACTCCCGATCCAGCTTTTACAAGCAAATGGTCGGCATGACCATGATAGCAGCCATCGAATTTCAAAATGGAGTCACGCTTAGTGTATGCCCTCGCTAAACGGATGGCGCTCATAACAGCTTCCGTTCCTGAATTAACGAGACGAACTTGTTCAATCGAAGGAACCATCTTGGCAATTTGCCTGGCTAAATCCACTTCTCCCTCGCAGGGCGCCCCATAGCTTGTCCCGCGTTTGGTAGCGCTGATGACAGCCTTTAACACCTGAGAATGAGCATGACCGAGAATCATAGGTCCCCAAGATAAAACATAATCCAAAAATTTATTGCCATCCACATCTTCTAGCAAAATCCCCTTAGCTTCCTTGATGAATAAAGGATCTCCTCCGACCGAGCGGAATGCTCTGACGGGACTATTGACACCACCGGGAATATAGGAATTAGCACGTTGAAATAATGCCCGAGACCTTGTTGTTTTCACAGACACACTCCTCCAATGTTTCAAAGTAATTTAATGTCCCAATTTGGCAATTGTTATCACAAAAGGAAATGCACCACCAAATTCTCAATAAGCAGTCCCAGCCCAGTCCTTCAGGAAATACGTCCGAATTATATGAAAAATCAAAATTTCCCTAAATTAATTAAAATACTTCAATATAAATTTCCTTTAATCTCACTCTAATTTTTACCGGATCTCCAAAGCCCAACTATATATTTTTTGGGAAACGGCGGATCCCGTAAGGCCCTAAACACTTCCAAATAATTTCATCTGATTAATACAGGAAATTTCCAACAATATAGGGAATACCACCAAAAGATCCCACTTAATTCCCATAAAAAAAATCCCTCAAATACTGATTCTCCAAATGCACCCAATTTTCTCTTTCTTAACCCCAACAGGATAGCACTTCAAAAGTTTCAACACTAAAGCTCTAATAATCTAGCAAACTCCAATTCAAAATAAATTAGGTATTTGTTCAGAATAAAATCCTCATAAATGATTTAACGAGAATATGCTCCCAATACATACGAGAAAACATAAATTCGTTCCAAAAAAAGTGTCAAAATAGACCCCCTAAAAGTCCAAACTATTCTCATTAATAAAAAGAGAATTTTTTACCTATTTATTTTTTAAACTTTTAACCGAAAAATTTATATTAGTGGTAACAATTCTTGAACATATTGGGATGCACTGATGTATTGTGAACAACGAAGGAAGAATGAAATAACAATTGTTGATTGTTTTGGAAGATTTGATGAAGAAGACACGAATCAATTTATTCAACGGCTGGAACAATTACAAAATCAAGGCATTCAACACCTAATATTAAATTTATCCCCTTTGTACTACTTGGACTCAAAAGTGGTAAATCTTCTTTTTTTTGGTCAGCAATTTCTTCAAGCGCACTCAATAACATTTTCATTAGTAAGTCCACTTAGTTCTGTAAGAAACGAACTTGTGGGAGGAAAAGTTCCAGGTACCATACCTATTTTTAGCACCATGTATGATGCGATACATCGCCCACAATGTGCTTATCAAGAGTGTTAAATTTAACGAACATTCCTTGAACAAGAAAAGCCCAGAGATATTTAATCTCTGGGCTTTTCCTAATTAAATCTCGGCAACGACCTACTTTCCCACAGCCTCACGGCTGCAGTATCATCGGCCCTGGAGGGCTTAACTTCCGTGTTCGAAATGGGAACGGGTGGGACCCCTCCGGTAAGGTCACCGAGAAAATTTTCGTGAATTTTATGTTTAACTTTAAAATTATTATCTTATTTTTAAAGATTAACTCATATATTCACCTAGACCATGTCTATCAAGAACAAATGTTGTTAAGTCGCACGGCCGATTAGTACTGGTTAGCTTCAGGCCTCACAGCCCTTCCACACCCAGCCTATCAAACTCGTAGTCTACAAGTGGCCTTTAGGGAGGTTACCCTCCGTGTGATCTAATCTTGAGGCTAGCTTCCCGCTTAGATGCTTTCAGCGGTTATCTAAACCGGACATAGCTACCCGGCACTGCCGCTGGCGCGACAACCGGCACACTAGCGGTCCGTCCATCTCAGTCCTCTCGTACTAGAGACAGGCCCTCTCAAATCACCTCCGCCCACAACAGATAGGGACCGAACTGTCTCACGACGTTCTGAACCCAACTCTCGTACCGCTTTAACGGGCGAACAGCCCGACCCTTGGGACCGGCTTCAGCCCCAGGATGCGATGAGTCGACATCGAGGTGCCAAACTTCCCCGTCGATGTGAACTCTTGGGGGAAATCAGCCTGTTATCCCCGGCGTACCTTTTATCCGTTGAGCGATGGCCCTTCCACGCAGAACCACCGGATCACTAAGCCCGACTTTCGTCCCTGTTTGAGCTGTCGCTCTTACAGTCAAGCTCCCTTTTGCCTTTACACTCAATGGCTGATTGCCGACCAGCCTGAGGGAACCTTTGGGCGCCTCCGTTACCTTTTGGGAGGCGACCGCCCCAGTCAAACTACCCACCAGACAATGTCCTCACCCTGGATGACAGGGCCAAGTTAGAATGTCAGAAAAGCAAGGGTGGTATTTCAAGGTTGGCTCCACGAAAGCTAGCGCTCCCGTTTCATAGCCTCCCACCTATCCTACACATACTCGCCCAACACCCAATGTCAAGTTGTAGTGAAGGTGCACAGGGTCTTTCCGTCTAGTTGCGGGCACCCGGCTTCTTCACCGGAACAACAAGTTCGCTGAGTCTCTCCCCGAGACAGCGCTCCAGTCGTTATGCCATTCATGCAGGTCGGAACTTACCCGACAAGGAATTTCGCTACCTTAGGACCGTTATAGTTACGGCCGCCGTTTACTGGGGCTTCCATTCGGAGCTTCGCCTTGCGGCTAACCCCTCCAGTTAACCTTCCAGCACCGGGCAGGCATCAGACCCTATACTTCCTCTTACGAGTTAGCAGAGTCCTGTGTTTTTGGTAAACAGTCGCTAGAGCCATTTTACTGCGACCTCGTTCGGCTTGATAAGTAAATCATCTCACCTAATCGAGGCACCCCTTTTCCCGAAGTTACGGGGCTAAATTGCATAGTTCCTTAGGGAGAGTTCTCTCACGCCCCTTAGTGTATTACACCTACCTACCTGTGTCGGTTTGCGGTACGGACACCATAATAACTCACTACGAGGATTTTCTCGGCAGTTCGGGATCAGTCCGTTTATGGCCTTACGGCCTCCCCATCACATCTCAGTGTTAATAGGCCCGCGGATTTACCTACAGGCCCCACCTACTTGCTTGGACCGGGTATTCCAGGAACCCGGCGGCACCTACCCCCCTGCGTCCCCCCTTAGTTGATAACGCGATTACGGCGGTACAGGAATATTAACCTGTTTTCCATCGACTACGCCTTTCGGCCTCGCCTTAGGACCCGACTAACCCTGATCTGACGAACATTGACCAGGAAACCTTAGGTTTTCGGGGACGATGATTCTCACATCGTTTATCGCTACTTATGCCGGCATAATCTCTTCTCTAGAATCCAGCTGTCCTTGTCGGTCAACCTTCAACTCCTAGAGAATGCTCCCCTACCACTTCTATCTTTCGATAAAAATCCGCAGCTTCGGTTGTAAGCTTGAGCCCCGTTATATTTTCGGCGCAGATTCACTCGACCAGTGAGCTATTACGCACTCTTTAAAGGATGGCTGCTTCTAAGCCAACCTCCTGGCTGTCTGAGCGCTTCCACAACCTTTCCCACTTAGCTTACATTAGGGACCTTAGCTGGCGGTCTGGGCTGTTTCCCTTTTGACCACGGACCTTAGCACCCATAGTCTGACTCCCGTATATCCAGTAGCGGCATTCGGAGTTTGGTTGGGTTCGGTAGTGTGGGAACACCCCTAGCCCATCCAGTTCTCTACCTCCGCCACGGTTAATACGAGGCTAGCCCTAGAGCTATTTCGGGGAGAACCAGCTATTACGAGGTTTGATTAGCCTTTCACTCCTACCCACAGCTCATCCGAGCACTTTGCAACGTACACCGGTTCGGGCCTTCTCCGCCTGTTACAGCGGATTCACCCTGGCCATGGGTAGATCACCTCGCTTCGGGTCTATTCTACGTAACTGGACGCCCTATTCAGACTCGCTTTCGCTACGGCTCCGCCTTTTCGACTTAACCTT